>NZ_JBWBZC010000004.1:0-431867 GCF_056174845.1 Pseudomonas sp. CC11G | reverse complement strand
GGCGCAGTGCCAACGTCGACAGTGCGTGACTGCCCATCTCACTCAGCATCGCCGCACTCAGCGGCTGCTCAGGGTCGGTCGGCTTGAGGCTGTGGCTGCCATCAAACTGGTATGTTCACGTTCGTTCAGCACCAACACCGCTTCGAGCTTCCAGTGCTGACCCGACGCTTCTAATTCGCTGCGAAACACCAGCTGCGGGCCATCGAGGCGCGGCTTTAGCCACAGCTCGCCCGCATTCAGCGCATTCAGCTGCCCCAACGTCAGCTTGCCATCAGCCATCGGCAGCAGAATCTGCTGTTGCCACTGCGCCATTCCCGGCAAAACCTCGGGTTGGCCGGGGCCGCGCATCAGCCAGCCACCCCAGGCGAAGAAGGCGATGGCAATCACCACAAACAGCAGCCAGTGCTGCATACGTAGCGGCGGCAAGGACATAGAAACGCTCCGGCAAACTGAAATAAGGCGGGCAGAAAAAAGCCGCACCTGAGTGCGGCTCTATCGAAATGCGAGAGGGCTTAAGCGGCTATGGAGCCTTTAAGTTGCTGCTCATCGCATTTTTCTCCAACTGGCGAATACGCTCAGCCGAGACGTTGTACTTGGCGGCCAGCTCATGCAGGGTCGCTTTTTCCTCGGCCAGCCAACGCTGGTAGAGGATGTCACGGCTGCGATCGTCCAGACCTTCCAACGCTACATGCAGGTTCGCGGTAGCGCTGTCGCTCCAGTCGGAATCTTCCAACTGACGCGCCGGGTCGTAACGGTGGTCCTCCAGATAGTTGGCCGGTGACTGGAAGCGCTTTCGTCGTCTGCTTCAGCAGGCCGGGTCGAACGCCATATCGTGACCGGTCAAACGGCTTTCCATCTCACGCACTTCACGCGGTTCCACGCCCAGGCTTTCAGCCACAGCATGGACTTCGTCGTTGTTCAGCCAGGCCAGACGTTTTTCTGGCTGCGCAGGTTGAAGAACAATTTGCGCTGCGCCTTGGTGGTGGCCACTTTGACGATGCGCCAGTTACGCAGGATGAACTCGTGAATTTCAGCTTTGATCCAGTGCACGGCGAACGACACCAAACGCACACCCATTTCCGGGTTGAAGCGTTTTACGGCCTTCATCAGACCGACGTTGCCTTCCTGGATCAGGTCGGCCTGGGCCAGGCCATAACCGGAATAACTTCTTGCGATATGGACAACAAAACGCAGGTGCGCGAGCACCATTTGCCGGGCGGCTTCAAGATCTTGATGGTAGAAAAGACTTTCGCCCAGTTCGCGCTCCTGCTCAACGGTCAGCAGCGGAATGCTGTTGACTGCATGCACGTAGGCCTCCAGGTTTGCACCTGGGACTAAGGCATGGACAGGTTGCAAAGAATTGCTCATGCGAATCCTCCGACTCACGAAACTCGTGCCTCTTGAGCACTGCGAATAAGACTAACAGTTGACTCTAAAGTTCAGAAAGCACGAAAACATACAACGAAACAAGAACTTACTACTTCGGGGCCAATTCGTTCAAGTGACGGGCCACCGCAAGCCAGGCGCCAATATACCCCAACAGTACGGCGCCAAGCAGCAGGGATAGACCATCGGACAACGGTACGCCGCCCAGTGCAAAGTCACTGCCGTACAGGCCGGCCAGGCGCACCACGGCGCCATTGAGCCAATCCAAGCCGAAGCCAGCACCGCCCAGGACAGCAATCCCGCACCCAAGCCGTACAACGCACCCATATAAAGGAAGGGCCGGCGCACGTAGCTGTCCGTTCCGCCCACCAGCTTGATCACTTCGATTTCAGTGCGGCGGTTTTCGATATGCAGGCGGATGGTGTTGCCGATCACCAGCAGCAGCGCCATCACCAGCAGCAACGTCAGACCGAAGACAAATCGCTCACCCAACTTCAAAATCGCGCTCAGCCGCTCCACCCACAGCAAGTCGAGTTGCGCCTGCTGCACCTTGGGCAAATCCGCCAAGCGCAAGCGCAAGGCTTCCAGCGCCGGTTTGTCGACTTCTTTCGGGGTCACCAGAATCACCGCCGGCAGCGGGTTTTCCGGCAGCTCCTTGAGCGCCTCGCCCAAGCCAGACTGCTGCTGGAATTCCGCCAGGGCCTGTTCGCGGCTGATCCATTCGGATTCGGCCACATCGCCCATCTCGGCAATCTGCGCGCGTAATTTCTCGCCGTCGGCCTCGCTGGCATCCAGTTTGAGAAACAACGAAATCTGCGCCGCGCGCTGCCACGAGCCGCCGAGGCGCTCGACGTTGTTGAGCAGCAGCGACAAGCCCATCGGCAAGCTCAGCGCCACGGCCATGACCAGGCAGGTGAAAAAGCTGCCGATCGGCTGTTTGGCCAGGCGACGCAGGCTGTCGATCAGGCTGGAGCGATGGGCTTCTATCCAGGCGTGCAGCAGCGTGGTGAAGTCCGGACTGCCGTCGTCCTTCTTCTGATCATTTTTCTTCGGCGCCGCGCCAACGCGTTCAGCGGCCGAGGATGATTCCTGTGGATTGCGTGTGGCGCTCATTAACCGGCCTCTCCATCGCCGATCAAACGGCCGCGTTGCAGGGTCAACATGCGGTGGCGCATGCGCGCGATCAGCGCCAGGTCGTGGCTGGCGATCAGCACGCTGGTGCCCATGCGGTTGATGTCTTCGAACACACCCATGATTTCAGCGGCCAGACGCGGGTCGAGGTTACCGGTGGGTTCATCCGCCAGCAGCAAGGCCGGGCGGTGCACCACGGCGCGGGCGATGCCGACGCGCTGTTGCTGACCGGTGGACAGGTCGCCGGGAAACAGATCGCGCTTGTCGCTCAACGCCACGCGCTCCAGCGCCGCGTCAACGCGCTTGGCGATGTCCGGCTTGGACAGCCCGAGAATCTGCAGCGGCAGTGCGATGTTGTTGAACACTGTGCGGTCAAACAACAGCTGATGATTCTGAAACACCACGCCGATCTGGCGGCGCAGGAAAGGAATTTGCGCGGTGGTGATCTGCGCCAGGTCTTGCCCGGCCAGCAGCAATTTGCCCGAGGTGGGCCGTTCCATCGCCAGTATCAGGCGCAGCAAGGTGCTCTTGCCGGCGCCCGAGTGGCCGGTGACGAACAGAAACTCGCCACGGCGCACGCGAAAACTCAGCTCATGCAGGCCGACGTGGCCATTGGCGTAGCGTTTACCCACCTGCTCAAAGCGAATCATGCGTGCTCCCGCTCGGCGAACAAGGCCTGAACAAAGGCTTCAGCTTCAAAAGTACGCAAATCATCGATGCCTTCACCGACACCGATGTAGCGAATTGGCAAACCAAACTGCTTGGCCAGGGCGAAAATCACCCCGCCCTTGGCGGTACCGTCCAGCTTGGTAAGGGCCAGGCCGGTCAGGTTCACGGTCTGGTTGAATTGCTTGGCCTGGCTGATGGCGTTCTGCCCGGTGCCGGCGTCCAGCACCAGCAGCACTTCGTGCGGCGCGGTTTCGTCCAGCTTGCCGATCACGCGACGGACTTTTTTCAGCTCTTCCATCAAATTGTCTTTGGTGTGTAGACGGCCAGCAGTGTCGGCGATCAGCACATCGATGCCGCGAGCGGTCGCAGCCTGGACCGCGTCGAAAATCACCGAGGCAGAGTCGGCGCCCGTGTGTTGAGCGATTACCGCAATCTGATTGCGCTCGCCCCACACCTGCAATTGCTCGACCGCGGCAGCGCGGAACGTGTCGCCGGCAGCCAGCATCACTTTCTTGCCTTCTAGCTGCAGCTTTTTGGCCAGCTTGCCGATGGTGGTGGTTTTGCCAGCGCCGTTCACGCCGACCACCAGAATCACGAAGGGCTTCTTCTCCGCCGGAATCACCAGCGGCTGTTCCACCGGTTTGAGCAACGAGGCCAGTTCTTCTTGCAGGGCCTTGTACAACGCCCCGCTATCGACCAACTGCTTGCGCGCGACTTTCTGCGTGAGGCTCTGGATGATCGCCGTGGTGGCTTCAACACCAACGTCGGCGGTCAGGAGGCGGGTTTCGATTTCATCCAGCAGGTCGTCGTCGATGGCCTTTTTGCCAAGGAACAGACTGGCCATGCCTTCGCCCAGGCTGGCGCTGGTTTTCGACAGGCCTTGTTTCAGACGGGCGAAAAAGCCGGCTTTGCTTTCAGCGGGCGAAACCGGCGGCGCAGCAACAACCGTCGTCTCGACCACAACCGACTCGGCCACGACGGGTTCGGGCGGCGCAATAGGTGCGGGGACAGGCGCCACGGCGATGGGCTCTGGCGTCACCACCGGCTGCTGATCCTGGGCCGGCAATTCGACCACGGGGGTCTCAAGAACCGGCGCCGGTTCAGCGGCGGCAGGCTCAGCAGGCGCAACGGTTTCAGCCGCAGGCTCCGGGGCCGCTACGGGCTCCTGGGGCTTTTTGCGCAGCCAGCCAAACAGGCTTTTTTTCTCGCCGGTTTTCTCTTCCGAGGAGCCCGGTGCGGTGTTCCCAGCAGCGGCTGGGGTCTTCTTGTCGTCGTTGGAACCAAACATGGAGAGCGGCTATCTCAAGGGTGCGACGCGCCAACCGGGTAAAAACCCAACAGCCGTGGCCGCCAATAAAATGGATGAGTATCCTAGCACCTCCGCGCCCGCCGACGCTAAGACCAAGCGGGCCTCCTCGACAGGTCATTCACTTCATGAAAATGCTTGCCCGCAGCGCCACCGGGCTGCTGCTCGCGGCCCTTTACCTGCCGCTGTCTGCTTTCTCCGCCGAAACTCAAGCCACCCAGGAGTTCACCCTCGCCAACGGCCTCAAGGTCGTTGTACGCGAAGACCACCGCGCGCCGGTGGTGGTGTCCCAGGTCTGGTACAAGGTCGGCTCCAGCTATGAAACGCCCGGCCAGACCGGCCTGTCCCACGCCTTGGAACACATGATGTTCAAGGGCAGCGCCAAGATGAAACCCGGCGAAGCCTCGCTGGTATTGCGCGAGCTGGGCGCCGAAGAAAATGCCTTCACCAGCGACGACTACACCGCCTATTACCAGGTGCTGGCCCGCGACCGCCTGCCGGTGGCCTTCGAACTGGAAGCCGACCGCATGGCCAGCCTGCGCCTGCCGCCGGAAGAATTTCGCAGCGAGATTGAAGTCATCAAGGAAGAGCGCCGCATGCGCACCGATGACAAACCCAGCTCCCTGGCCTACGAACGCTTCAAAGCCATGGCCTACCCCGGCAGCGGCTACGGCACCCCGACCATCGGCTGGATGGCCGACCTGCAGCGCATGAGCGTGGAAGAGCTGCGCCACTGGTACGAAACCTGGTACACGCCCAATAACGCTACGTTGGTAGTGGTCGGCGATGTCACCGTCGCCGAGGTGAAAACCTTGGCCGAACGCTACTTCGGCCCCGTCCCCAACCGCGCCATTCCCACCGCCAAAGCACCGCTGGAACTGGCCGAGCCGGGCGAACGGCGTATTCGCCTGTACCTGCAAACCCAGCTGCCAAGCCTGATGATGGGCTTCAACGTGCCGAGCCTGGCCACCGCCGCGAACCGCCGCGACGCCTATGCCTTGCGCCTGATCTCGGCCCTGCTGGACGGCGGCTACAGCGCCCGCCTGCCGACGCAACTGGAACGCGGCGAGGAGCTGGTGTCCGGCGCCTCGGCCAGTTACGACGCCTTCAACCGCGGCGACAGCCTGTTCATGCTTTCCGCCACCCCCAACGTGCAAACCGGCAAAACCCTGGCGCAAGCCGAGGCCGGCCTGTGGCGCCAACTCGAAGCACTGAAAACCACGCCACCTACCGCCGCCGAACTACAGCGCGTAAGGGCTCAGGTCATCGCCGGGCTGGTGTACGAGCGTGACTCCATCAGCAGCCAGGCCAGCACCATCGGCCAACTGGAAAGCGTGGGACTGTCGTGGAAGCTGATGGACGAAGACCTCGCCGCCATCGAAGCGGTAACGCCTGACGATATCCAGCAAGCCGCGCGTACCTATTTCACCCGCGAGCGCCTGAGCGTTGCCGAAGTTCTGCCGAAGGAAAAAACCCATGAGTGAACGCAACGGTCTGCGCTACGGCCTGCTTGGCCTTAGCCTCTTGGTGCTGCTGGCAGTGCTGGTGTTTTTTGTCAGCCGCCCCGCCCAGGCACCCACCGAACCGGCTCCTGCACCTGTAGCGGTGAGCAAGGCGCCTGATCATCTGGAGTCGCTGGCGGCACTGGAAGGCCAGGCGCCGAGCCATCGCACCATCAATATCCAAACCTGGAAAACCGCCGAAGGCGCCAAGGTGCTGTTCGTTGAAGCCCATGAGTTGCCGATGTTCGACCTGCGCCTGACCTTCGCCGCCGGCAGCAGCCAGGACGGCGACACCCCGGGCCTGGCGATGATGACCAACGCCATGCTCAACGAAGGCGTGGCGGGCAAAGACGTCAGCGCGATTGCCGCCGGCTTCGAAGACCTCGGCGCGGATTTCGGCAACGGCGCTTACCGCGACATGGGCGTCGCCAGCCTGCGCAGCCTGACCGCCGCCGACAAACGGGAGCCGGCGCTCAAGCTGTTTGCCGAGGTGATTGGCCAGCCGACGTTCCCCGCTGATTCGCTGGTGCGCATCAAGAACCAGGTGCTGGCCGGTTTCGAATACCAGAAACAGAACCCCGGCCGCCTCGCGGGCCTGGAACTGTTCAAGCGCCTGTACGGCGACCACCCCTACGCGCACTCCAGCGATGGCACGGAAAAATCCATTCCCGGCATCACCATTGCCCAAATGAAGGCGTTTCACCAGAAGGCCTACGCTGCTGGCAATACGGTGATTGCACTGGTGGGCGACCTGTCGCGCGCCGAGGCTGAAGCCATGACCGCACAGGTGTCCGCCGCCTTGCCCAGAGGCCCGGCGCTAGCGAAAACGGCCGAGCCGCAGGAACCGAAGGCGGGCCTGACCCATATCGAATTCCCATCCAAGCAAACCACGCTGATGCTCGCGCAGTTGGGTATCGACCGCGCCGAACCGGACTATGCCGCGCTGTTTCTCGGCAACCAGATTCTCGGTGGCGGCGGCTTTGGTACTCGGCTGATGGATCAGGTGCGCGAGAAACGCGGCCTGACCTACGGTATCTCCTCGGGCTTCACCGCCATGCAGGCGCGCGGGCCCTTTATGATCAGCCTGCAAACCCGTGCCGAGCAGAGCGAAGGCGCGCTGAAACTGGTGCAAGACATCCTGCGCGACTACCTCGCCAATGGCCCCACGCAGAAAGAAGTGGATGATGCCAAACGGGAACTGGCCGGGAGCTTTCCGCTGTCGACCGCCAGCAATGGCGATATAGTTGCGCAACTTGGCGCCATCGGTTTCTACGACTTGTCGCTGAGCTATCTTGAAGACTTTATGCAGCAGGTTCAGGCGCTCGACGTGGCCACCGTGAAAGCGGCCATGGCCAAGCACCTGAATGCCGATAACCTGGTTATCGTCACCGCCGGCCCTACCGTGCCGCAAAAGCCCCTGCCGCCTCCAACCGATCACCCCGCTGAGCCTGCGCTTGGCGTTCCGGAGCACTGATGGCCCGTCCCGTAAAACCCGGCATCGCCGCCGCCCAGGCTGGCCAAGGCCAGTTACGCATCATTGGTGGCGAATGGCGCAGCCGCCAGTTCAGCTTCCCCATGGCCCACGGGTTGCGCCCAACGCCAAACCGCGTGCGCGAAACGTTGTTCAACTGGCTGGCGCCCTATGTGCAGGGCGCGCGGGTGCTGGATTTGTTTACCGGGAGCGGTGCGCTGTATCTGGAAGCCCTGTCGCGTGGCGCCAGCGTTGCGCTGGCTTTGGACCTCAATGGCGACGCCATTGCCAACCTGCGTCAGACCCTCGACACGTTGAAATGCGCCGCCGGCCAACTGCTGCAAACCGACACGTTGCGCTACCTGGAAACCCAGAGCGCGACGCCGTTCGATCTGGTATTTCTCGACCCGCCCTTTAACCAGAACCTGCTGCAACCGACGTGCACGCTGCTGGAAGAAAAAGGCTGGTTGGCAGATGAAGCCTGGGTGTACACCGAAAGTGAAAACCCGCCGTCGAGCTTGAGCATGCCGGGCAACTGGCGGCTGCATCGGGAACAGAAGGCCGGGCAGGTGTATTACGCGCTGTGGCAACGCAGCGTCTGATTCGGTGCGTCGGGCGTTTACGGCAATAGCTGCACCATAAAGCAGTGATGGCGCCCGATAAAAATCCGCAGGTTCAACCCGGTGCAGCACATTAAAATTGCGTAAAGCACCGCGAGAAAAATGCCGATTCCGCTCAGAAAAAATATCATCGCCGGCTCCTTTGGCTCATGGCAGTGAAGGTAGAGGCAAACGCTAACAACCCCTACTGCCTTCCCGCATAGGAAGCGGCTTAAATTTCCTAACTGCCTTCCTACGGCAGACCCTGCCACTATCTCCCCTGCTGATTTCGCCACGTGACCGAACCGATGAGCACCTTTTCCCCCGCCTGGTGGCTACCCAACCCGCACCTGCAAACCCTGTGGAACGCGCTGTGCCGCAAGCCGCCGACGCTTGAGCGCGAGCGTGAACGCCTGTGGCTGGAAGACGGCGATTTTCTCGATCTGGACTGGCACGGCCCGCATGAAGCCGAAGCGCCCTTGGTGCTGGTGCTGCATGGCCTGACCGGCTCGTCCAGTTCGCTGTACGTGCTGGGCGTGCAACAAACCCTCGCCGCCCAAGGCTGGGCCAGCGTGGCGCTGAACTGGCGCGGGTGCTCGGGCGAACCCAACCTGCTGCCGCGCGGTTACCACTCCGGCGCCAGCGAAGACCTCGCCGAAACCATCCGCCACCTGCGCGCCAAGCGGCCGATGGCGCCGCTGTATGCCGCCGGCTACTCGCTGGGCGGCAATGTGCTGCTCAAGTACTTGGGCGAAACGGGCGCCGACAGCCAGTTGCAGGGCGCCGTGGCAGTGTCGGTGCCGTTTCGCCTGGACCAGTGCGCTGACCGCATCGGCATGGGTTTTTCCAAGGTCTATCAGGCGCACTTTATGCGCGAGATGCTCGCCTACGTGAAAGACAAGCAGCGCCTGTTCGCCCACAAGGGCCAGGCCGATCGGCTGTCGATTCTGGAAAAGCTCGGGCCGCTGACCAATATGCGTACGTTCTGGGATTTCGACGGCCGGGTGACCGCCCCGCTGCATGGCTTTGCCGATGCCGATGACTACTACAAGCGCTCGTCCAGCCGCTATTTTCTCGGTCGCATTCAGACGCCGACTTTGCTGATTCAGTCGGCAGACGATCCGTTCGTGTTCCCCCACAGCCTGCCGGAGCCGGCCGAACTGGCGAGCTGCGTGCAGTTCGAGTTGCATGCCCATGGCGGGCACGTGGGGTTTATCCAGGGCTCGTGGCGCCGTCCGGAGTATTACCTCGAGCGGCGTATTCCAGAGTGGTTGGCGGCGCTGAAGTAACGCTTAGATCACGGTATCCAGCGGCACGAACAGGCGCTGCTGCAAAGCGTCCACCGCCTCGCGCGCTTGCGGGGCGATATAGCCGCCCTCCAGCGCCAGCACTTGATAGATGCCGCGGCGCAGCATCTCTTCGCTGAGGTCGCCCGGGTCGCCGCGGGAGGTGCAGAGAAAACGCACCCAGGAGGTCATGATGATCCAGCTGTTAAGGGTCAGCGCCTCAATCTGCCGCTCACCCATCACCAGAATGCCGGCATCCACAAAGCCCTGATAAATCGCCGTTGCGCGGCCCATCGAGCGCTGGGAAAACTGCTGGTACTGCGTGGCCAAACCCGCGTCGGTTTCCAGCAAATGCTCCAGATCGCGGTGCAGAAAACGGTAATGCCACATCGCCGCGAGCAGGGCTTCGAGGTAGAAGGTTTTGTCTTCCACGGTCATCGCGCGGCCTTCCGGCGGGCGCAAAAAGGTGTCCACCTGCTGTTCATACTGATTGAACAGTTCGGCGATGATCGCCTGCTTATTGCGGAAGTAGTAATACAAATTGCCCGGTGAAATCGCCAGGTGCGCGGCAATGTGATTGGTCGTCACATTACGCTCGCCCTGCAAATTGAACAGCTCCAGGCTGGCCTGGATGATGCGCTCACGGGTTTTCATTGGCGCGGCCATGGCGCGTCCCTCACACACTGTTTCTTTAGCAAAAAAGCCCCCGGCAACTGTGCCCTGCCGTGGCGGGCAGCTGCCCTTCTTGCGCCAAAGGTACACGCACAAGCGCGCTCATTGTTACCCAACAACACAGAAACCAAGCACCCTAACTTTTCGTTGGGGTGCATCGCAGAGCCGTTGTCGGCATCCTATTTGACACATTAGAGTAATTGCTCTAAAAATCCAGCACGCTGTTTTGCGCAACCCTTGACCGACCCCCGTACCTAATAAAAAGTATTGGCGGTTCCGGGTTCTCTTAACTGGACTGCCCAGGAGCTTTCACATGGTCGCCGACATTGCTTACCTGCAACACAACCAACAACAAATCGAGCAGTTGGACGAACTACTACGCCGTCAGCGCGAAGCCTTCCGCGCCAATCCCATGCCCGAAGCGGCGCAGCGCATCCAGTGGCTCAAGAGCCTGTGCGACCTGCTGCTCAGCGAAAAAGACACGCTGGTAAAAGCCATTTCCCAGGACTTCAGCAACCGCGCCGCAGAAGAAACCCTGCTGGCCGAAATCATGCCCAGCGTGCATGGCATTCACTACGCCACCAAACGCATCAAGAAATGGATGAAACCGTCGCGCCGTTCCGTGGGCTCGGCATTCCAGCCGGCCAGCGCCAAAGTGGTTTACCAGCCGCTGGGCGTGGTCGGCGTTATCGTCCCGTGGAACTACCCGCTGTTTCTCGCCATCGGCCCGCTGGTGGGCGCGCTGGCCGCCGGTAACCGGGTGATGATCAAGATGAGCGAGTCCACCCCGGTGACCTCGCAATTGGTCAAAGACCTGCTGGCGCGCATTTTCCCCGAAGACCAAGTGGCCGTGGTGCTCGGCGAAGCGGAAGTGGGCATGGCCTTCTCCAAGCTGCCGTTCGACCACTTGCTCTTCACTGGCGCCACCAGCATCGGCAAACACGTGATGCGCGCAGCGGCAGAAAACCTGGTGCCGGTCACTCTGGAACTGGGCGGCAAATCGCCGGCCATCGTCTCCGACGACGTGCCGTTGAGCGACGCGGCCGAGCGCATCGCTTTCGGCAAAACCATGAACGCCGGCCAGACCTGCGTGGCGCCGGACTACGTGCTGGTGCCGAAAGACCGCGTGGAAGGCTTCGTCGAGGCGTACCGCAAGACGGTGCAGACCTTCTACCCGAACCTCAAAGACAACCCCGACTACACCGCCATCATCAACGACCGTCAGCTGACCCGCCTCAAAGGCCTGCTGACCGACGCCGAAAGCAAAGGCGCTACGTTGATTCCGCTGTTCCCCGAAGGCCAGGGCCGCCGTATGGCGCAGACCGTGGTGCTGAATGTGAACGACGACATGAAGCTGATGCAGGACGAAATCTTTGGCCCGCTGCTGCCGATCGTGCCGTACGACCGCCTGGAAGACGCCTTTAACTACATCAACGACCGCCCTCGTCCGCTGGCGCTTTACTACTTCGGCTACAACAAGGCCGAGCAGAAACGCGTGCTGCACGAGACCCATGCCGGCGGCGTGTGCCTGAACGACACCCTGCTGCACGTGGCCCAGGACGATATGCCGTTCGGCGGCGTCGGCCCGTCGGGCATGGGCCACTACCATGGCCACGAAGGCTTCCTGACCTTCTCCAAGGCCAAGGGCGTGTTTATCAAACAGCGCTTCAACGCCTCGAAAGTGATCTACCCACCGTATGGCAAAGCGTTGCAGAAACTGGTGCTGAAGCTGTTTATCCGCTGAACTGGCGGTGGCCGGTTTTAGCCTGCCGGCCACCGCTTACTTAATCGCCATAGAGCGAGGTCAAAAAACAATAATGAATGACTCCGTAGTAGCTGCACCCGGCCTGTCACGACGCGGCTTGCTCAAAGTCGGCCTGATGGGCTCCGCCTTTCTCGCCACCGCCGGCCTCACCGCCAGCTTGAGTGGCTGCTCGGCCAGCACCCCCGCCAATGGTTTTGCCGTCGTGCGCGACAGCGACTTGCCGTTTCTCAAGGCGGTAATCCCGGTCATGCTGGCTGGCGCGGTAAAGCCCGAAGCCATGCAGCAAGCCATCGCCGGTACCCTGCAAAACCTCGACTACAGCCTCAACCACCTGTCGCCGGAACTGCTCAAACTCACCGTGCAGCTGTTCGACGTGCTGGCCATGGCCGTCACCCGCGGGCCGCTGACCGGCGTGTGGGGCAGTTGGGAAAATGCGTCCAGCGAAGACATCCGCCATTTCCTCACCCGTTGGCAAAACAGCTCGCTCAGCCTGTTGCGCATGGGCCATGCCTCGGTGCTGCAGTTGGTGATGATGTCCTGGTATGGCCGGCCGGAATCCTGGGCCCATTGCGGTTACCCCGGTCCGCCCAAGGTGTAAGCGCCTGCTCCACGCAACGCCTCTTCTAATAAGAATTTACTGAGACGCCTGAGATGCCCGTACCCGATCTGTTTGCCGAAGGCCTTGGCCGCGGCTGGAAAACCTACAACGGCTCGCGCCTGGAGCAGGACCTGACCCTGGAAGCCGACGTGGCCATTGTCGGCACCGGCGCCGGCGGCGGCACCACAGCGGAAATCCTCAGCGCCGCCGGCTACAAGGTGCTGCTGATCGAAGAAGGCCCGCTGAAAACCAGCAGCGACTTCAAGATGCAGGAGCCTGAGGCCTACGCCAGCTTGTACCAGGAAGGCATCGGCCGTATGAGCAAGGACGGCGCCATCACCATCATGCAGGGCCGAGCCGTGGGCGGCACCACGCTGGTGAACTGGACCTCGAGCTTCCGCACGCCGGAGCCGACGCTGGAGCATTGGGCCAAAGAGCACAACGTCAAAGGCCATAGCGTGGCCGAGATGGCTCCGTGGTTCGAGAAGATGGAACAGCGCCTGGGCGTGGCACCCTGGATCATGCCGCCGAACTTCAACAACGATGTGATTCGGGTCGGTTGCGACAAGCTCGGCTATCACTGGAAAGTCATCCCACGCAATGTGCGCGGCTGCTGGAACCTGGGCTACTGCGGCATGGGCTGCCCGACCAACGCCAAGCAGTCGATGCTGGTGACCACCATTCCGGCCACCCTGGAAAAGGGCGGCGAGCTGCTGTACCTGGCGCGCGCCGACAAGCTGCTGATCGAGGGCGACAAGGTAACCGGCATTCAATGCCAGGCCCTGGATGACCGCTGCGTGGCACCCACCGGCCGCACCATCACGGTAAAAGCCAAGCACTACATTCTGTCGGGCGGCGGCATCAACACGCCGGCGATTCTGCTTCGCTCGAAAGCGCCGGACCCGCACCAGCGCGCCGGCAAGCGCACCTTTATTCACGTGGTGAACTTCTCCGCCGCGCAATTCGAGCAGGTGGTCAACCCGTTCTACGGCGCGCCGCAGTCGATCTATTCCGACCACTTTCAGTGGGACGACGGCACCACCGGGCGTATGTCGTTCAAGCTCGAAGTACCGCCCATGCAGCCGGCACTGACCGCCACGCTGCTCGGCCGCTTCGGCATCGACAACGCCATGCGCATGGAACAACTGCCCCACACCAACGCCATGCTCGCCCTGCTGCGCGACGGGTTCCACCCGGACAGCGCCGAAGGCACGGTGGAATTGCGCGGCGATGGCAGCCCGGTGCTCGATTACAAAATGACCGATTACACCTGGGACGGCATTCGTCGCTCCTTCCACACCATGGCTGAAATCCAGTTCGCCGCCGGCGCAAAAAGCGTGCTGCCGCTGCACGCCGACGCTGACTATGTGAAGACCCTGGGTGAGGCCAAAAGCCTGATCGACGGGTTGAGCCTGGAGATCTACCGCACCCGCCTGGGCAGTGCCCACGTGATGGGCGGTTGCGCCATGGGTGAGGACCCAACGCAGGCGGTAACTGACAGCCTGGGACGCCACCACCAGCTGCGAAACCTGTCGATTCACGACGGTTCGCTGTTCCCCACCAGCATCGGCGCCAACCCGCAATTGTCGGTGTATGGCCTGACGGCGCAGTTGGCGAGTGCATTGGCAGAACGTCTGAAGACCGCGTGACACTAGGACCGCAGGAATAATCCTACGCTCAAAAGCGGCGATGACTTGGCCCAGGGGGGTTGCTGCGCTACCATCCGACTCCCCTATGGCCTGCGCCAGGACGTCACGATGAATCGAGTGTTGTACCCCGGTACCTTTGACCCCATTACCAAGGGGCACGGTGACCTCGTTGAACGCGCTTCGCGCCTGTTCGATCAAGTGGTGATTGCCGTCGCGGCCAGCCCGAAGAAGAATCCGTTGTTTCCGCTGGAGCAGCGCGTTGAACTGGCCCGTGAAGTAACCAAGCACCTGCCCAATGTGGAAGTGGTCGGTTTCTCCACCCTGCTGGCGCACTTCGCCAAAGAGCAGGGCGCCAATGTATTTCTGCGCGGCCTGCGTGCCGTGTCCGACTTCGAGTACGAATTCCAGCTGGCCAATATGAACCGCGTATTGGTGCCGGACGTAGAAAGCCTGTTTCTCACGCCTTCCGAGAAGTACTCGTTTATCTCCTCCACCCTGGTGCGCGAAATTGCCAACCTGGGCGGCGATATCAGCAAGTTTGTGCACCCGGCGGTCGCTGAAGCGTTGTTGGAGCGGTTCAAGAAGTAAGCCTGCTCAACCCTTTGTAGGAGCGACTTCAGTCGCGATGCTCTTGATTCCTCGTTTCCAGGAATCGCGGCTAAAGCCGCTCCTACACGATGGCCAATCGCTGCCGATTGGCGCCTCCCCCCACAATCCGGCACAATTTGCGCTCCGCTGTCTGAACATGCCGTGGCCGATTGCTACGGCAGGAGTTGTGTTTCATGTCTTTAATCATCACCGACGACTGCATCAACTGCGACGTCTGCGAGCCTGAGTGCCCAAACGCCGCTATTTCGCAGGGTGAAGAAATCTACGTTATCGACCCTAACCTGTGCACCGAATGCGTCGGCCACTACAACGAGCCGCAGTGCCAACAGGTATGCCCGGTCGATTGCATCCCCCTCGACGACAACAACGTCGAAAGCAAGGATGAGCTGATGAACAAGTACCTGATCATCACTGGGAAAGCGTAACGCTGTGGGCTGCCTGATGCGTGGCAGCCACCCGGGCAAGACACTTTTCGGTGCCTTGCTGCTCCTTGTTGCACTCAGCGCCGGCGCCGCACCGCAGCCCAAACAGGCCGCCATTGCCAGCGCTCACCCCGCCGCCACCATCGCCGGCCTGGAAACCCTGGCCGCCGGTGGCAATGCCTTTGATGCGGCCATTGCCGTCAGCGCCGCGTTGGCGGTGGTTGAGCCGTATAGCTCGGGGCTTGGCGGCGGTGGTTTCTTCCTGCTGCGCCAGGCTGGCGACCAACCGCAATACCGTTTTCTCGATGCCCGCGAGCGCGCGCCGTTGGCCGCCCATGCCGATTTGTACAAGCGCGATGGCAAGGTGCAGCCCGAGTTATCGCTGGACGGCGCGCTGGCCGCCGCCATTCCCGGCCTGCCGGCCGCGCTGGTGGATTTGGCGCGCAAGTACGGACGTTTGCCCCTGATAGATTCCCTCGGCCCGGCCATTCGCCTGGCTCGCGATGGCGTGTCGGTCGACCGTGTGTACCGCGAGCGCGCGCAATGGCGTGTGGCCTCGATGCGCGACAACCCGGAAACCGCGCGTATCTTCCTAGGCGACAAAGGCGCGATTCCCGAAGAACTCACACTGCTGCGCCAACCCGACCTGGCCAACACCCTCGAGCGCCTGGGCCGCTACGGCAAGCCGGGGTTCTACAGCGGCGACACCGCACAGCGACTGGTCGACGGCGTACGCGCCGCCGGCGGCATCTGGACCCTGGCCGACCTTGAGCAGTACCAGGTAGTGGAACGGGAACCGCTGCGTTACGCCCTCAACGATGGCCGCGAGTTGATCAGCGCCCCGCCGCCGTCGGCTGGCGGCATCGCCCTGGCGCAGAGCCTGGCCATGCTGCAGCAGTTGACCTGGCGCGAAGCCGATAAGGTGCAACGCGCCCACTACGTGATTGAAGTGCTGCGCCGCGCCTACCGCGATCGCGGTCTGCTCGGCGACCCGGACTTTATCGCCAACCCCGTCAGCCAGCTGCTGAACGCCGATTATCTGAAGCAACTGGCCAGCGGCATCGACCCGCAAAAAGCCACACCGAGCAGCAGCCTGCCGCCGTCGCCGCCCTGGAAAGAGGGCAACCACACCACCCATTTCGTGGTGATGGATGAAGCGGGCAATGCGGTGTCGGCGACCCTGTCGGTGAACCTGCCGTTTGGCGCGGCCTTTACCCCGCCAGGTACGGGCGTGTTGCTCAACGATGAAATGGACGACTTCGCCGCCAACGTCCAAGGCGCCAATGCCTATGGGTTGAGCGGCAGCCAGGCCAATGCCATCGCCGCCGGCAAGCGGCCGCTGTCGAGCATGAGCCCAAGCTTTATCGAAAGCGCCAACGAGTTCAGCGCCTTCGGTACACCGGGCGGCAGCCGTATTCCGAGCATGGTGCTGCTGGCGATGCTGCAGTATCTCGATGGCCAGCCGGTGCCAAGCTGGGCGGCGGCGCCGCGCTACCACCACCAGTATCTGCCGGATGTGGTGGAGTACGAGCCGAACACCTTTACGGCGGCCGAACGCGACGCCCTGCAGCAACGCGGTTATTCGCTAAAGCCGGTTGATCGGCCGTATGGCAATCAGCAGGTGTTGTTGTGGAATAAGAGCAGCCGCAACGTCGAGGCCGCGAGCGACCCGCGCGGGATTGGCCAGGCGAAGCTGTCGAGCCAGACGGTGGATGCGAAGCCGTAAGGCAAAAAACGCAGGCACAAAAAAGCCGGTCACATGGACCGGCTTTTTCTTATCTGCAGATCACTGCTGCTCTGGGCGCTTGTAGCCGCTTTCAGTGCAGCCCAGGCAGCGTACGAACGCTTCACGGCCCGGATCGACAACCAGTGCCCGACCAGCATCGCCGACATTACCGCCAGCAGCGGTGAACGGCAGGCTGATGACGAAGGCGCCAGCGCCAATGATGGTCGCGGCGATCAACAGCGGACGAGCAACGATCAAGTCGCCCATCATGGCCCAGGCGGGAGGAGCTTCTACAACATAGGTAGGGTCGCCACTCTGGTTCTTCTGATCCGCCATAGCCGGCAGTGCCAGGAGGCCAGTGGTCAGCGCCAGGACGACAGCGGTTGAGCGAAACAGGTTCATGAGTGCGGTCCTTCATCGATTCAAAGTGCGGTGGCTGTAACTATAACAGCGCTCCGGAAATTGTCAGCGTGACGGCCGTCAAGCGCTGGAGATCGCATTCTGCGGGTTTTACAGCCTAATTGGCGAGGAAAAATCTGACTGTAACTGTGCGCTTACACACGCCCTGCCAAGTCGGCCGTTTTTCGCAGCGCTTTTTGCCCCTGTATCAGCGCTGACACTTCGGGCAATACACGCTTGCCCGCTGCCCCAGTTTCACTTCGCGCAATGTGTTTCCACAGGTTTTGCAGAACTCGCCACCGCGCCCGTAAACGAACAGCTCCTGCTGGAAATAACCGGGCTGACCGTCACCGCCAACAAAGTCGCGCAGCGTGGTGCCGCCGCGTTCGATGGCATGGGCGAGGATGCGTTTGATCTGCAGCGACAACTCCAGATAACGCGCCCGCGAAATGGAGCCGGCCTCGCGGCGCGGATCGATACCGGCGGCGAACAGCGCTTCGGTCGCATAGATATTGCCGACCCCCACCACCACCGCGTTATCCATGATGAAGGGCTTTACCGCGATGCTCTTGCCGCGCGAAAGCTTGAACAAGCGGTCGCCATCGAACAGCTCGGTCAACGGCTCCGGCCCCAGCTTTACCAACAGCTCATGCAGTAGCGGCTCGGTGCTCCAGAGCATGGCGCCGAACCGGCGCGGGTCGGTGTAGCGCAGGGCCAGGCCCGATTCCAACTCGATATCCACATGCTCATGCTTGGCCACCGGCGTATCGATAGGCACCAGCCGCAGGTTGCCCGACATGCCCAGGTGGCTGATCAAGGTGCCGGCTTCAGCCGTCAGCAGCAGGTACTTGGCGCGCCGGGTGACGCTTTCGATGCGTTGCCCGGACAGGCGCACATCGAGATCTTCGGGAATCGGCCAGCGCAGACGGCGCTCACGCACAATCACACGGCTGACGCGCTGACCTTCCAGATACGGCGCAATGCCGCGGCGAGTGGTTTCGACTTCGGGTAATTCAGGCATGACAAGGCCCGCGACAGAAGAGGGTGGAGCACCTTAGCAATCTGCGGGAATCAATGCATGCTCAGGTCGCGGATGCTTTCTTTCAACGTCTGGAAGTCGTACTCCGAGAGCCCGACGTATTCCAGCACCAGCTGTTCGATGCTCTGCCATTCGAAGTCATCGGTCTGGTTGCCCAGCACCCGGTGGCTTTCGCAGATGTGCTCGGACATCTTCAGAATCGCCAACAGCGTTTTCAGCTGGGCATCACGGGCCGAATCTTCGGTGAAGATAGACAGCACGTTGTGATGGTTGGCAATCGCGTCGCACAGGTGCAACGGCAGGTTCCACGACTTGGCGGTGAAGTAACCGACCACCGCGTGGTTGGTATTGAGCACGCGGTTCTCGGTGTCGACCACACGGCGCTCGGCAGTGGCGCTGGCGTAGGCCTCTTCGAGCACGGTCATGTAGTCGGGGAAGCGCTTGATCATCAGCGGAATGCCGCAGTTGTGGAACAGGCCCAGGGTGTAGGCCTCGTCCGCCGACTGGTAGCCGATGCGCTTGGCCAGGGTCAGGCAGGTCATCGCCACGTCCTGCGCGGTGTCCCAGAAGCGGTTGAGGGTAACGATGGCCTCATCGGTCATCTCGCCCTTGATGGACTGTGCGTTGATCAGGTTGATCACCGTGTTACAGCCCAACAGATTCACTGCCTGCTGAATCGACGCGATGCGATTGGACAGGCCAAAGAACGGCGAATTGACGATTTTCAACAGTGCGCCGGACAGGCCGGGGTCCTGGCTGATCAGCTTCGCGATGGTCTTCAGATCGGGATGGGGCATCACCTGCTCCATCTGCAGGTCGACCATGATCTGAGGCTGCGGCGGCACGCTGATGCCTTGCAGGACTTTCTGAATTTGTTCGGCGGAGAGTTCTTGGGCCATGACTGCACAGGCAAAGTTGATGTGACGGATGCCACAGTCTAACCGCCTGGTTACCAGACGTAACCCTCGGTAACGCAGGAAAACCCCGACAGACGGAAAGACTTCAATAACGGCGCGGGTAAGCGGCCGGCGCCGCTCGTCAGCACATGCAAAGACCTGAACTTTCCGCGCCCGGGCGCTCTCGGAACCTTACAAGCCTTAGAAAAACATCCCCGAGAAAAAACAGGAGCCTCCATGACCACCTCCCTGAAAGGCAAACGCGTTGCCCTGCTGGTAACCGATGGTTTCGAACAAGTGGAACTGACCGGCCCGAAAGACGCCCTGGAAAAACTTGGCGCGGCCGTCGATATCCTCTCGACCAAAACCGGTCAAGTGAACGGCTGGCATCACGACAAGCTGGGCGACAGCTTCAACGTGAGCAAGACTTTCGCTGCCGCCAACATCAATGACTACGACGCCTTGGTACTGCCGGGCGGCGTGATGAACTCCGACACCATCCGCAGCATTCCTGAGGCGCAGAGCCTGGTGGTGCAGGCGGCGCAGAAGGAAACACCGATTGCTGTAATTTGCCACGGCGCCTGGCTGCTGGTGTCGGCGGGCCTGGTAAAAGGCCGCACCATCACCAGCTGGAGCTCGCTGAAAGACGACATCACCAATGCCGGCGGAAAGTGGATCGACCAGGAAGTGGTGACCGATGGCGCCTTTATCAGCAGCCGTAATCCGGACGATATTCCGGCGTTTAACAAGAAGCTGATCGAGACGTTGGCCGCCTGATAGACGATCAAGAGCATCGAGGCTAAAGCCTCTCCCACAGGGAATGCAGTCATCTGTGGGAGAGGCTTCAGCCTCGATTCCTGGAAACGGCATTCTCTCGCCAAGCATCAGGACGTAGGTTGGGTTGAGCGCAGCGAAGCCCAACAACAAAGAGCAGTGCGCACCGTGTTTGGGCTGTTGGGCTTCGCCTCCGGCTCAACCCAACCTACGCTATACTCCCGCTCTTTTTTCGGAGAGCGCCCCCCATGTCCCTGCCCAGCCTGCGCCTAAAAGCCAATGCCGATCGCCGTCTGCGCGCCGGGCATTTGTGGGTTTACAGCAACGAAATTGATGTGGCCGCCACGCCACTGTCTGGCTTTCAGGCCGGCGACCAGGCCATTCTCGAAGCCGCCGGCGGCAAGCCGCTGGGCGTTGTGGGCATCAGCCCCAACAACCTGATCTGCGCCCGCCTGCTGTCGCGCGACACCAAACACGAGCTGGATAAATCGCTGCTGGTGCACCGCATCAACGTGGCCCTGTCGCTGCGTGAGCGCCTGTTCGATCAGCCGTGCTACCGCCTGGTATACGGCGACTCCGACCTGTTGCCGGGTCTGGTCGTCGACCGCTTCTTCGACATCCTCGTGGTGCAAATCACCTCGCCGACCATGGAACGCCACAAGGACGACGTGCTCGCCGCCCTCGTGCAAGTGCTGCAACCGCGCGGCGTGCTCTTCAAGAACGACTCCGCCGCCCGCGACGCCGAAGGCCTGCCGCGCTACGTGGAAACCCCGTTCGGCGTAGTGCCGGAGTGGGTCGCCCTGGAAGAGAACGGCGTGAAGTTCGAAGCCCCGGTCATCGAAGGGCAGAAGACCGGCTGGTTCTACGACCACCGCATGAACCGCGCGCGCCTGGCGCCGTACGTCAACGGCAAGCGCGTGCTGGACCTGTTCAGCTACATCGGCGGCTGGGGCGTGCAAGCCGCGGCATTCGGCGCCAGCGAAGTGTTCTGTGTCGACGCCTCGGCGTTTGCCCTCGATGGTGTGGAGCGCAACGCCACCCTCAACGGCGTGGCCGAGAAAGTGACCTGCATCGAAGGCGACGTGTTCGCCGCGCTGAAAGAACTGAAGTCGTCGGAAGAGCGTTTCGACGTGGTGGTGTGCGACCCGCCGGCCTTTATCAAGCGCAAGAAAGACATCAAGAACGGCGAAGCCGGCTACCGTCGCCTGAACGAGATGGCCATGCGCTTGCTGAGCAAGGACGGCATTCTGGTCAGCGCCTCGTGCTCCATGCACCTGGAAGAAGACAACCTGCAGAACATCCTGCTGCAGAGCGCCCGTCACCTGGACCGCAACATCATCATGCTCGAGCGCGGCGGCCAGGGCCCGGACCATCCGGTGCATATGGCGATTGCCGAAACCCGCTATATCAAGAGCCTGACCTGTCGCCTTCTGCCGAACGCGTGATTGCCTGTTAGACCTATCGAGGCTGAAGCCTCTCTTACAGGGATCCGCGCGTCCTTGCAGGAGAGGCTTCAGCCTCGATTCCGGCAAACGTCGATCCTGACCGCCAACCTTCCCTCCCCGGCGCAGAGCGGCGTAGAATCGGCCCATTCCTCGCCAACCATCCCCGGCGGGCTTGTGAGCCCCGGCCGCACGAGCGGTGACCCCGTTTCGAATTGCGACCTGCCCCGAACGCACGGCCATCTGCCGTTGCCCCCGGCCAACTAGCGCTCCGACACGAAACTAAACAGACACCTGATTAGCCGCAGGAAACCGTCATGCCTGATTACCGCTCAAAAACGTCCACCCACGGCCGCAACATGGCCGGCGCCCGCGCTCTGTGGCGCGCCACCGGGATGAAGGACGAAGACTTCAAGAAACCGATCATTGCCATCGCCAACTCCTTCACCCAGTTCGTGCCCGGTCACGTGCACCTGAAGGACCTCGGCCAACTGGTCGCCCGCGAGATCGAACGCGCCGGCGGCGTGGCGAAAGAGTTCAACACCATCGCAGTCGACGACGGCATCGCCATGGGCCACGACGGCATGCTGTATTCGCTGCCGAGCCGCGAGATCATCGCCGACTCCGTGGAATACATGGTCAACGCCCACTGCGCCGACGCCATCGTGTGCATCTCCAACTGCGACAAGATCACCCCCGGCATGCTGATGGCCGCCCTGCGCCTGAACGTTCCGGTGATCTTCGTTTCCGGCGGCCCGATGGAAGCCGGCAAGACCAAACTGGCCAGCCACGGTCTGGATCTGGTCGACGCCATGGTCATCGCCGCTGACGAAAGCGCCTCGGACGAGAAAGTCGCCGAGTACGAGCGCAGCGCCTGCCCAACGTGCGGCTCGTGCTCCGGCATGTTCACCGCCAACTCGATGAACTGCCTGACCGAAGCCCTGGGCCTGGCCCTGCCGGGTAACGGCTCCACCCTGGCCACCCACAGCGACCGCGAAGAGCTGTTCCTGCAAGCTGGCCGCACCATCGTGGAGCTGTGCAAACGCTACTACGGCGAAAACGACGAGTCGGTACTGCCGCGCAATATCGCCAACTTCAAAGCCTTCGAAAACGCCATGATGCTGGACATCGCCATGGGCGGTTCCACCAACACCATCCTGCACCTGCTGGCCGCCGCCCAGGAAGCCGAGATCGATTTCGACCTGCGCGATATCGACCGCCTTTCCCGCCTGGTACCGCAGCTGTGCAAAGTGGCGCCGAACATCCAGAAGTACCACATGGAAGACGTGCACCGCGCTGGCGGCGTATTTGGCATCCTCGGCTCGCTCGCCCGTGGCGGCCTGCTGCACACCGACCTGCCGACCGTGCACAGCAAATCCATGGGCGAGGCCATCGCTAAATGGGACATCACCCAGACTAACGACGAAGCCGTGCACCACTTCTTCAAAGCCGGCCCGGCCGGTATCCCGACGCAGACGGCATTCAGCCAGTCGACCCGTTGGGAAACCCTGGACGACGACCGTGAAAACGGCTGCATCCGTAGCTTCGAGCACGCCTACTCGCAAGAAGGCGGCCTCGCCGTGCTGTACGGCAACATCGCCCTGGACGGCTGCGTGGTGAAAACCGCCGGCGTGGATGAGTCCATCCATGTGTTCGAAGGCAACGCGAAGATTTTCGAAAGCCAGGACAGCGCGGTACGCGGCATCCTCGCCGACGAAGTGAAAGAAGGCGACATCGTCATCATTCGCTACGAAGGCCCGAAAGGCGGCCCGGGCATGCAGGAAATGCTCTACCCGACTTCGTACCTGAAATCCAAAGGCCTGGGCAAAGCCTGCGCCTTGCTCACCGACGGCCGTTTCTCTGGCGGCACCTCGGGTCTGTCCATCGGCCACGCCTCGCCGGAAGCAGCAGCGGGCGGCGCCATTGGCCTGGTTCGCGACGGCGACAAAGTGCTGATCGACATCCCGAACCGCAGCATCAACCTGCTGGTGACCGATGAAGAAATCGCCCATCGCCGCCATGAGCAGGACAAGAAGGGTTGGAAGCCGGTGGAAAAACGTCCCCGTAAAGTGACGACCGCGCTGAAGGCTTATGCATTGCTGGCTACCAGTGCCGATAAGGGCGCTGTGCGTAACAAGGCGATGCTCGACGGGCTGTGATGGCTGTCGATTGAAACGAAAAAGCCCCGCCTAGTGCGGGGCTTTTTTATGGGGGAAGATCAACGGCCCCTCTCCCCAACCCTCTCCCGCAAGCGGGAGAGGGGGCTTTCCCGAGTTCGCCGTGGTAACGCAATTGGATTTGAAGTGGTCAACTAAAACTAGACACCGGTTTAGGTTTAACCAGCCAGCGCTTCGCGCGCTGCTGGTGTTTGGTATTCGTTGTAGCTGTATGGGCGTTGATGGTTGTAGTACTCGGTGATGTAACGCAGAACATCGCGCTCGGCCAACTCCTGCGTTGTATACCCCAACGAAGGGATCCATTCTGACTTGAGGCTCCTGAAGAAACGCTCCATAGGTGCGTTATCCCAGCAGTTACCCCGCCGACTCATGCTCTGGCGAATCTGATAACTCCAAAGCAATTGGCGAAACGCCAGGCTGCTGTAATGGCTGCCCT
This sequence comes from Pseudomonas sp. CC11G, assembly GCF_056174845.1. NCBI lineage: Bacteria > Pseudomonadati > Pseudomonadota > Gammaproteobacteria > Pseudomonadales > Pseudomonadaceae > Pseudomonas > Pseudomonas sp. CC11G. Next base: position 407,913 of record NZ_JBWBZC010000004.1, on the reverse strand, counting down.
GGTCAGAGTGAAAAAGCAGTCCTTGAGGGCATCCGCGAGCCTCAAAGGCGACGCGCAAAGCGCGTTTCGTAAGCTGCGAGTCCGCCCGATCAGAGATGGCCCAGCCGACAATTCGTCGTGCATGTAGATCCATTACAACCGCCAGATAGATCCAGCGCGCGCCAGCCCAGAGGTAAGTCACGTCGCCGCACCACACTTGGTTTGGCTTGCTGGTGGTGAACTGGCGATTCAGTTCATTGGTGGCAATAACGCTTTCACCGTCTGCTTGACGGTACTTATGGCGGCGATGTTGAGTACTGAACAAACCGGCTTCCTGCATCAAACGCCCAGCGAGAAAACGCCCAACCTTAAATCCCTCTTTGCGCAAGGCCGCCGAAAGACTCCTCGCGCCCGCAGATCGCCGGCTTTGAGCATGCAATGTCATTGCACGCTGGCGCAAAAGATCACGCTGCAACGACTCCTTTTTGCGGCTCTGACGCTCAGCATAGAGGCTGCTGCGGTTCACTTCGAACAAGCGACAAAGCAGTGCACAAGGGTATTGCTCGCCCAATGCCTCGACCAGGTGAACTAGTCGAGCGCGCCCGACATCAAGAGAGCGGTAGCCTTTTTTAGAATCTCTTTCTCCTGCTCCAAGCGGCGAACCTGCTTTTCCAGATCCTGAATGCGCCGCTGCTCAGGCGTCAGAGCCTTGCTGCGCTCAGGTGTTCGGCCGTTGCGCTCAAGCGTTAATTGTTCGACCCAACGGCGCATGGCCGTTTCTCCCACACCCATCGCCTTGCAGGCTGCCGGTACTGAGTAGCCCTGGTCCACAACCAGACCCGCTGCTTCCAGTTTGAATTCCGAACTAAACACTCTTCTGTTCATATCCACCTCTGCTGTGGGCGAATCTTAACGCCCTATCGAGGTGTCCAGAATCATTAGGCCACTTCAATTCCCCTCTCCCGCTTGCGGGAGAGGGGCTAGGGGTGAGGGGCTCTTCTACCCGATCACTGAATCTCCTCCGGCTTCACCACCACCCAATTCTTGTCCGCCGTCACCGGCAACCCTTCCTTGGCCTGCGCCGCCGCATGTTTGGCCTGCATCGCCGTGATCTGCGCCATGTACTTGTCCTTGCGGTTCACCCACAGGTGAATACCGCCCTTGGCCACATCCACGCTGTGAAACAGCATGTAGCCATCGCTGCTCGGCGTGTCGCCGCCCACCAGCACCGGTTTTTTCCATTCATCGATATAGGTGAGGATCGCCGCCTGCTTGCCGGCCATCCAGGTGGCCGGGGTCCACAGGTACGGCGTCACTTCCAGGCCCATATTGGCCTTGGCGTCGTAGCTGCCGGCGGTGATCTGTTTACGCGCGGTGGTCAGCGCGCCGGTTTTCGGGTCTTTGAGCAGCAAGCTCACGCCAATCACGTTCTGCGGTTTGACGTTGTAGCCGTACTTGGGGTCCGAGGCGACCATGCGCACCAGCTCTTCCGAGGCGGCGGTCATTACGTACACGTCGATGCCGTTTTCCATCAGTTTGTTGTACAGCTCGGCTTGCCCTGCGAACACTTTCGGCGGTTGCACGTCGATAGTCTTGACCACATCGCCTTCGTAATAGGTGCTTGGCACCGGCCTGCCGGAGGCCATCAGCTCATCGACATAGCCTTTGAGCTCGGTCAGGGTGAAGCCGGCAAACACCTGCGCCACCCACGGGTAGCAGACCATGTCGTCGATCTCGCACAGGCGGTAGTAGTAGCTGAACAGGCTTTCCTTGTGGTCGGCGGTGTCTTTGAACGGAATCAGTTTGAGCGACGGGTCGAGTTTTTCCGGGTGAGCACGCCCTTGTTTTCCATAAAGGGCAGCAGGGACTCTTCCAGGTCGTAGCGGTAGCTGGTGTTGTCCATGTCGAAGACCGCGAAGTTGCCCTTGTTGGCATTCGCCGCAATCATGGCGTCCAGTTGCTGGGCCGCCTCAGCGGGCCAATGCTTGAGTTCGGTGGCAGCAGCGGCGTGGCCGGCCAGCGCGAGGGAAAAGGCGGCGGCGAATAGGGTTCTGGCGAGTGGCATGGTCGGTCCCTGAAAAAGTGAAAGGCCGACGCTAACAAATGAACGTGACAGCTCGGGTCCGACAGCGACCTATCGTTCGCTCCAAGCGCCACGCACTGTCGTGAAAACGGCATGAAAACCGCGATAAAACGACCGATTAGGCGTTAAATTCATAGAATTCAGTCAGTTAAAACACGGGAGGAAATGCCCATGAAGATCGGCCTGATCTCCGATACCCACGGCCTGCTGCGCCCCGAAGCTCTGGCCGCGTTGGAAGGCTGCGACCGCATCGTGCATGCCGGCGACATTGGCAAACCGGAGATCCTCGAAGCACTGCGCGACCTGGCGCCGTTGACTGTCGTGCGCGGCAATAACGACGAGGACGACAGCTGGGCGAGCAGCGTGCCCACCCATGCGGTGCTGCGCATCGACGGCATCGGCATTTACGTGGTGCATGAAATGGCCGACGTGCCGGAGCAATTACCGGCGGGCATCGACGTGGTGGTGACCGGCCACTCGCACAAGCCGCTGCAAAAACAGGTGCATGGCGTGCTGTATATCAACCCCGGAAGCGCCGGGCCGCGGCGGTTCAAGCTGCCGATCAGTGTGGGGTTTTTGCGGGTTGAGGAAGGGTTGGTAACCGGTGAGCTGGAGGAACTACTCCTTTAAACACCGTCGTCCTCGCGAAGGCGGGGACCCAGAATGTTAGAAACCCTGCGCACTCCGGACAGACTCTGGATCCCCGCCTACGCGGGGATGACGGGCATCAGCTCACGCCCATATAGCGGTCCGAACGGTGGTTGATCGCCAGCACCATATTCAGCGCCAACGCCCCCAACACCGACAACGCCACCTTCTCCGGCGCAATCACAAACAGCGATGCCGCGACGATCACCCCGTCCACGCCCATCTGCACCAGCCCGGCCCGAACGCCGAAACGCTCCTGCACAAACAGCGCGAGGATATTCACCCCGCCCAAACTGGCGCGATGGCGGAACAGCATCAGCAACCCCAAGCCCATCGCCAGGCCACCGAACACCGCCGCATACAGCGGGCTTAGCTGGTTGAACGACACCCAGGTCGGCGTCAGCTCGGCCAGTACCGACACCAGCGCCACGGCGCAGCCGGTGCGCAGGGTAAAGCTCCAACCCATACGCCAGATGCCCAGCGCGTAGAACGGCAGATTAAGCAGAAAGAACATCAGGCCAAAGGGCACACCCAGCTGGTACTTGAGCAGAAATGCCAAGCCCACCATGCCGCCGGTCAGCAGCCCGGCATGGGCGTAGAAGGCGATGCCCAACGCCACCATGGCGGTGCCAGAAACCATGGCCAGGCCATCCTCCCAGAGCGGGTGGCGAACAAATACCTTGGCAACTGCATCTTCAGATGCAGTCGGCGGAGTGTCTTGCATGGTCAAACCTCGGGAATAGCAATGCGCAGCCCCGCGCGGGGCTGCGTGTTTAGCGTAGTCAGTGGGGCGGGGGGTTGCGGGCTTAACGCTTGTCCCAGACTTCGAAGCTGTACGCCGGCGTTTCGGCGCTAGCGTCGTGCTCGATGCTTGAAGCCTGGTGCCAGGCAGCTATATCGAACGCGGGGAACCAGGCATCACCCTCGGGGCTCAGGGCCACGCGAGTCAGGTACAGGCGCTGGGCCAGTGCCAACCTTGTTCGTAAAGCTGGGCGCCGCCGATCAGCATCAGCTCGTCGGCGTCTTCGGCCTTGGCCCATTCTTCGGCACGTTGCATCGCCGCTTCCAGCGAGGCAAATACTTCCGCGCCTTGCAGTTGCAGGCCGGCCTGGCGGCTGACCACCAGATTGAGACGGCCCGGCAGCGGGCGGCCCAGGGAGTCCCAGGTTTTGCGGCCCATGATGATCGGCTTGCCGAGGGTCATGGCTTTGAAGTGCTTGAGGTCCGCTGGCAGATGCCAGGGCAATTGGTTGTCGCGGCCAATCACGCGGTTTTCGGCGAGGGCGGCGATCAGGCAGAGGGGCAAGGTCGTATTCATGGCGGCGAGGATAACGGCATGCACGGCGGAAAAAAAGCAAACGGATGATGGGGCGCGCCTGAGCGGTTATCCTCAGACCCGGCCCTGTTCAAGCGGGGCCGTCTTTTTCAGCCATGAGTTTGTGCATGACCGTATCGAAAGCTCCTGCTTCTCCCCTCTCGCCCCTGCAGCGCCTGTGGCTGACCGAAGCCGTGCGCCTGCGCGAAGAGCAGGCCGGCCCGCTAGAAGACCGCGAAGCTAATCGCCAGGCCGTAGCGGCCGGTGGCGACCTGGCCAGCCGTATCGAAGCCCGCGCCCTGTGGCTGGCGCAGCGCGACGGAATGCACGCGGCGCTGCTGCATTGGCACCGGGGCGCGGTCTTGGCGTTGTGGGTGCTGCTGGCGGTGGCGGTGCTTAGCGGCGCCGGGCTTGGGTTGGCGGCGCTGGGTGACGGCCTGCGGCCGGTCAACCTGATGTGGGCGCTGGGCAGTCTGCTGGGTTTGCATCTGCTCACGCTCGTAGGCTGGATCGTGGGCCTTCTGCTCGCCGGTAACGGCAGCGCGACCCTTGGCCAACTGTGGTTATGGCTCAGCGAAAAATTCGCCCGCGATGCGCAGGCCGTGCAACTGGCGCCGGCGTTAGTCGTGCTGTTGCAGCGCCAGCGTTTGAATCGCTGGGCCTTGGGCCTTCTCGTGCATGGGCTGTGGGCGCTGCTGTTGCTTAGCGCGCTGGGCAGCCTCTTGGCGTTGCTGGCGACCCGACGCTACGGCTTCGTGTGGGAAACCACGCTGCTGGGTAGCGACACCTTCGTCCCCCTGATTCAAACCCTCGGCGCCCTGCCTCATTTGCTCGGCTTCAGCACACCGGCGGTTGAGCTGATTCGCGCCAGCGGCGCCGATGCCGTGGCCGAGGAAAGCGCGCGCCAGGCCTGGGCGGTTTGGGTGCTCGGGGTTTTGGTGTGTTACGGCCTGCTGCCGCGGGTGCTGCTTGCTCTGTTTTGTTTTTGGCGCTGGCATCGGGGCCGCGCTGGCCTGCGTCTGGACCTCGACCTGCCCGGCTACAGCCTGCTGCGCGAACGCCTGCAACCGAGTAGCGAGCGTCTGGGCGTGACGGATGCGGCGCCCGAACAGCTCGCCGCCGTAACCTCGGGCGGACCGGCCCTGGCCAGTGAGGGCGCCTTGCTGGTGGCCGTTGAACTGGACCCACGCCGCCCTTGGCCGCCGGCACTGCCCAAGGGCGTTGCAGATGCCGGGGTGATTGATAGCCGCGAGCAGCGCCAGCATTTGCTGGATCAGCTCAGTCGTTTTCCGCCAGCGCGGTTGGCCATTGCCTGTGACCCGCGTCGTTCACCGGATCGAGGCACCTTGGCGCTGCTGGCCGAGCTGGCGCGCAATGCCGGGCAGACGCGGGTGTGGTTGCTGTCGGCGGAGCCGGGGGAAGCGCTGGATAGTCAGCGGCTGGAGGATTGGCATACAGCGCTGGATGGGTTGCAGCTGGATTGGCGTCAGGGGGCGCCATTGAGTTGGTTGGAGGGCGCTCATGAGTAAGCCACTGAAACTGGCGGTGGTCGGCCACACCAACGTCGGCAAAACGTCCCTGCTGCGCACCCTCACCCGTGACGTGGGTTTTGGCGAAGTCTCCCATCGCCCCAGCACCACCCGCCATGTCGAAGGCGCACGGCTGTCGGTCGACGGCCAGGCCTTGCTGGAGCTGTACGACACACCCGGCCTGGAAGACGCCATCGCCCTGCTCGATTACCTGGAACGCCTCGACCGCCCCGGCGAACGCCTGGACGGCCCGGCGCGCCTGGCTCGCTTTCTCGACAGCAGCGAAGCCCGGCAGCGCTTCGAGCAGGAAGCCAAAGTGCTGCGCCAACTGCTCGCCTCCGACGCTGGCCTGTATGTGATCGACGCCCGCGAGCCGGTGTTGGCCAAGTACCGCGACGAGCTGGCGGTGCTAAGCAGCTGCGGCAAGCCGTTGCTGCCGGTACTCAACTTCGTCACCAGCGCCCAGCAACGCGAAGAAGAATGGCGCGACGCCCTGGCGCGTCTGGGCCTGCACGCGCTGGTGCGCTTCGACACCGTAGCGCCGCCGCTGGATGGCGAGCGGCGGCTGTATGAAAGCCTGGCGCTGCTGCTGGAAAAATCCCGCCCGCAACTTGAACGCCTGATTGCCGACCACGAAGCACAAGCCCGCGCCCGTCATAGCGCGGGGCTGCGCTTGATCGCCGAGTTGCTCATTGATTGCGCAGCGTGCCGACGCAGTGTCGGCGCAGACGAACAGGCGCAAGTACAGGCGCTGCATCAGAGCATTCGCCAGCGTGAACAGGCCTGCGTGCAGGCGCTGCTGCGTTTGTATGCGTTCCGGCAGGAGGATGCCCGTGCCGGGGATTTGCCGCTGCTGGACGGGCGTTGGGGTGACGATTTGTTCAATCCCGAAACGCTCAAGCAATTAGGCGTGCAGGTTGGCAGCGGCATTGCAGCGGGGGCGGCAGCGGGCGTGGGCATTGACTTGATGGTCGGCGGTTTGACCCTCGGCGCCGCCACGCTGTTAGGCGCGTTGGCCGGCGGCGGGGTGCAGACGGCGCGTAATTATGGCGAGCGCTTGCTGGGCAAGCTCAAGGGCCAACGCGAGCTGACAGTGGATGACAACGTGCTGCGCTTGCTGGCCGTGCGCCAGCGCCAACTGCTGGATGCGCTGAGCATGCGGGGGCATGCGGCGACAGCCGCGGTGGAAGTGAAGGGCGAGCAGGACAGCGGCTGGCGGCAGGGCAAGTTGCCGGCGGTGCTGCGCCAGGCGCGGGCGCATCCGCGCTGGTCGTCCCTCAACCCGCAGGCACGGGTTCAGCAGGCGGAGCGGCAAGAGGCTGTGGATAAGCTGGTCGCCGAGTTGTAATCCAGCCTTGGATAGGAGTTCACCGCGCCATTCTGGGTCCCCGCCTACGCGGGGACGACGGAGTTTTCTATCTCAATCACCGTCATTCCCGCGCAGGCGGGAATCCAGGTGCACAGCAGTTAACCCGCCGACGATTCAAGAGAAGCGACTTCCACGTTGTTTCGACCACCACGCTTGGCGCGGTACAACGCCTGGTCAGCACGCTCGAACACCTCGTCGCCCTTCTCGCCGTCGGCAAAGGCCGTGAGCCCGCCGGAGATGGTGATGGTCACCCGCTCACCCTTGAAGTGAAATGGGCACGCTTCGATGGCGGCTCGCAGGGTTTCCAGCAACTGCTGGCCGCCGGCAATCGGTGTGGCGGGAATCAGCAGCACAAACTCTTCACCGCCAAACCGCGCCATAAAGTCGGTTTTGCGCAGCCGGTTGTTCAGCTCGCCAGCGATGATCTTCAACACCTTGTCGCCGGCCAGGTGGCCGTAGTTGTCGTTGATGCGTTTGAAGTGGTCGATATCCACCACCGCCATCAACAAATCACCGCCATAACGCTGCCAGCGCGCCACCTCCAGCTCCAGGCGCTCGGCCCAGGCGGCGCGATTGGGCAAGCCGGTAAGCGGGTCGGTAAGGGCTTTTTGCCGTTGCTCTTCGAGGTGGTCGCGAAAGCCCTTGGCTTCCTGCTCCATGCTCGCCACGCGCTCCACCAGGGTTTGCAGGCGCCCCGCCACTTCCTGGTCGCGCTCATCGCGCTGCGACTGGTATTGGGACATGGTGCTCAGCAAACCATCCAGGCGGTTTTCCACCAGGTTTTTCAGGCTGCCAAGGTCGGTGGCTTGCTGCACGCTGCTGTGCAGGCCGTCCACTTGTTGGCGCAGTTCGGTATCCAGTTCGCGGGCCGCGGCCATGGATTCGCTGTAGCCCTGGTGGGCGTCCTGCAACCCACCCTGGAAAGTTGCCAGGCGTTGGTTGAGTTGCGCCAGATAACCTTCGAACTCGCGCTGGCCAAGGTCGGCAACGGCCAACATCAGCACGGCGAAATCGTCGAGCACCGGCACCAGCTCGTACAGATTCAGGCCATTCTGGATACGCCCACGCAGCGACTCGGCCTGGGGTTTGTGGTGTTCGGGCACCGGCAGATCGTCGAGCAGACCCAACAAGGTGGCTTCTACGTGGGCGGCAATCGCGCTGTAGCCGGCTTCCGGTGCAGGCGGAATGGCGAACTCGGGGTCGGCCAATTCCTGCTCGACGGTGGCGTGAATCGCCGCCGAGACGGTCGCGCCATCGGTCAACAACGAAGCGGACAGCGGCAGGCTATCCAGTGTTGAAAGCGAAGAGGTGCGCGACGTGGCGCGGGAAGCAGCCAGGGCTTCGTTGATGGCGACGGTGGCGGCTTCGCTGCCAGTGGCCGGCGCCGAGGTGTGTACGGTTACGGGCTCGGCAACGGCTGCGGGCACAGGGGCTGGCGCAGGAGCCGCCGGGGCCGGGGCCGGGGCGAGTGTCACGGCCGCTGCGGCAGGTTCGGAAACAGGCGTCGGTGTAGCAATGGGTGCGGGCGCAGCGGCTGTCAGCGCAGGCGCGGCTTGCGGGGCCGGTGCTGCGGCAACGGGAGCAGCGGGCGCGGCAGATGCAGGCGTATCGTCCGCCTCCTCGGCGCCGCTATCGCGGCCACCAAACAGACGCTGCAGCAAACCGGGGCGCGCCGATTCCGGGGCCTCCAATACGTCCAGCGCCTGGCGTTGCAGGTGACTGAGTTCGGCTAACAGCGCCGGCAACTCACGCACCTGGCTGGCGCGGTTTTCCACTTGTTTGGTGAATTTCTTCAGGGGCTTGCGCACTTCACTGGGCAGATCCAGCTTGAGCAACTGACTGACCAGCCCGCCGAGGGCGCCGGTGACCTGGGTGGCGCGTTCGACGCGGCGTTGCTCGGAATCGAGTACGGCCTTTTCCAGACGCGGAATCAGGGCAGAGAGGCCGGCGTCCATATCGTCACGCCGGACGATTTCGCGCAGCTCGTGCATGCACTGGTCAACGGCCTTGTCGGTGCCCTCGGCCGCCAGGGAGCTGCGCACCAGGCCGCGACGCAGCAGATCGAGACGGTTATCCCAACGACGCTCGAGTTTTTCCTGGTCCTCGAGACTGCTCAGGTACTTCTCTTTCCAACGCTGCGCGTCGTCACTCATGTCGGTATTTCCGCGAGGGAAGTATTGGGTCTATCCGGATTACTGCACAGGCTATCGGGTAAACGAATCTCCACCGCCACGGGCAGGTGATCGGAAATCGGTTGGGCCAACACGCGCACAGCTTCCAGAGTCAAACTTGGGGTCAACAGAATATGGTCCAGGCAGCGCTGCGGGCGCCAGCTGGGGAAGGTCGCTTCCACCTGAGGGGCCAGCAGACCCAGGTCGCGCAAGGGCGAGTTAAGCAGTAAATCAGAAGCGTGGGTGTTCATGTCGCCCATCAGCACCTGATGGCGATAATCGCCGATCAGATCACGAATATAGGCCAGTTGCCGGACGCGCGTTTTGGCCCCCAGCGACAAATGCATCATCACCACCACCAGCGCATCGTCGCCTTCGCCAAAGCGCACGAGAATGGCGCCACGACCGGGCGGACCGGGCAACGGGTGATCTTCGATAACGGTAGGTTGCAGACGGCTGAGGACGCCGTTGCTGTGTTGGGCGAGGCGCCCGAGGTTGCGGTTGAGCTGTTGATACCAGTAAGGGAACGCGCCCAACTGGGCCAGGTGTTCCACCTGATTGATATAGCCCGAACGCAGGCTGCCGCCGTCGGCTTCCTGCAGGGCTACCAGGTCGTAGTCACCAAGCAACGCGCCGATACGCTGCAAATTGCCGGAGCGTCCCACGTGCGGCAGCAGATGCTGCCAGCCGCGGGTTAGGTAGTGGCGATAACTCTCGGTGCTATTGCCGACCTGGATATTGAAACTGAGCAGACGTAAACGCCCGTCTGCCGGCAGGCCGCTGGTGTCGCCACACGCTGCGTTGACCCGCGCATCGCGCGGACCGGCAATTCGTGGCGCACCCCAGCGACGGAGCATGGCGGCTTACTTCGCTGCGCGTTCTTTGGCGATCAGTTGATCAGCCACTTCCAGCGCTTGATCCGGGCCACCGGCCGAGCCGATGTCGAAGCGGTATTTGCCGTTGACGATCATGGTCGGTACACCGCTGATCTGGTAGGCCAGGGCCAGCTTCTTGTCTTTCTCGACCTGGCTCTTCACGCCGAAGGAGTTGTAGGCCTTGAGGAATTCGTCTTTGTCGACGCCTTGGGTGGCGAGGAACTCGGCCATTTCGTCAGGCTTGGCCAGTTTCTTACCTTGCTTCTGGATAGCGTCGAAAATCGAGGCGTGCACTTTTCTTCTACGCCCATGGATTCCAGGGTTACGAACAGCTGGCCGTGGGCATCCCACACGCCGCCGAACATGGCCGGAATACGGATGAAGTGCACGTCGGCCGGCAGCTTCTTGATCCATGGGTTAATGGTGGGTTCAAAGTGGTAGCAGTGCGGGCAGCCGTACCAGAACAGCTCAACGACTTCGATCTTGCCGGGCTTGGAAACCGGAACAGGGCTGCTCAGCTCCACGTATTGTTTGCCGGCTTCGATAGGCTCCGCGGCGGTGGCGGTAGCAGTCATGCCGATCAAACTCGCGGTAGCGAGGACAGCACTGAAAATCAGGTTACGCATGCTTGACTCCTTGGCGGATAAAACTCGCCCGATAGCGAGCTGGATTTCGACCGATTGCCTGACGGCGGGTTCCCGGCTGAGCGGCCAACATTGTAACGGCGGCCCCAACGAAAAAGGGTGGCTCTCGCCACCCTTTTCTTCACGCTAATGCGTACGGAATATTACCGCTATCGCGATTAGTGCAGACCCTGGATGTAGCTGGATACCGCAGCGATATCCTTGTTGCTCAGCTTAGCTGCAATGCCGCGCATGATCATGTTGTCACCATCGTTGGTGCGATCACCTTCGCGGAAATTGGTCAGCTGCTTGGCCACGTAAGTGGCGTGTTGGCCACCCAGGTGTGGGAAGCCGGCGGTTGGGTTACCCGAGCCGTCTGGCGAGTGGCAACCGGTGCATGCTGGCATGCCGGTTTCCAGGTTGCCGCCGCGGAAGATGTCCTGGCCGCGAGCAACCAGTTTCGGATCGGCTGCGCCTACGCCCATTTTCTGGCTGGAGAAGTAAGCGGCGATGTCTGCCAGATCCTGATCGCTCAGGTTGGTCAGCAGGCCAGTCATTTCCAGCACGGTACGGTTGCCGGCCTTGATGTCATGCATTTGCTTGAGCAGGTAGCGCTCGCCTTGGCCAGCCAGTTTCGGGAAGTTAGGCGCAGGGCTGTTGCCGTCGGCACCGTGGCAAGCGCCACATACAGCTGCTTTGCCTTGACCTGCAGCGGCGTCGCCTGCGGCATGAGCCATACCGGAGATGCCCAGGGTCAACAGCAGACTCACGAGTACTTTGTTCATCAGCTAATCCAATTACGGCTAAAGGGAGAGAATCAACGCGTGGCTTACTTGCTCATCCATTGGATGATGGCTTGGAAGTCTTCAGCGCTACAGTCGGTGCACAAGCCGCGAGGCGGCATGGCGTTATATCCATCGGTCACATGCTGCACCAACTTGTCCATGCCTTGGGCCAACCGCGGGCTCCAAGCAGCCGTGTCACCTTTTTTAGGCGCCATCGGCAGTTGTCCATTATGGCAGGCTCCACAGGAACGGTTGAATACCGCTTCCGGGTCCTGGGCTGCATGAGCCATCGAGGACAACAACAGGGTAGTGGCTGCAAGCAGCAACAACTTCATCAGATCAACCTCATCAGTGAGGAATGTTCCGCGTTCTAATGCGCGAAATCAGAAAATCCTTATAGCAATCCTTGCCCTTCTACCGGACAAAGCGCACACAAAATCTGCGGCATTATATACTGGCGTCACTGAAACGGAAGCGACACCGCACGCCGGGCCACTCGCTGGCACCCCCTCACCGGAAAATTCGATGCAATTCAAGAACCCCATCATCGGTCTGTGCCAACAGGCTGCCTTTATGATCAGCGCCGCGAAAGTGGACCAATGCCCCGACGATCAGGGCTTTGAAGTCGCCTTTGCCGGGCGGTCCAACGCCGGTAAATCCAGCGCGCTGAACACGCTGACCCACGCCAGCCTGGCGCGCACCTCGAAGACCCCAGGCCGCACGCAGCTGCTGAACTTCTTCCGCCTGGACGAAGAGCGCCGCCTGGTCGACTTGCCGGGTTACGGCTACGCCAAGGTGCCTATTCCGCTGAAACTGCACTGGCAGCGCCACCTGGAAGCCTATCTGGGCAGCCGCGAAAGTCTGAAGGGTTTGATGCTGATGATGGACATCCGCCACCCGCTGACGGAGTTCGACCGGCTGATGCTCGACTGGTCTGCAGCCAGCGAAATGCCTATGCATATTCTGCTGACCAAGGCCGACAAACTGGCCTACGGCGCAGCCAAAAACGCCCTGCTCAAAGTGCAGACCGACCTGCGTAAAGGCTGGGGGGACGGGGTAACGATTCAGCTGTTCTCAGCGCCCAAGCGCATGGGCATCGAAGAGGCGCAAGCCGTGCTGGCGCGCTGGATGGAACTGGAAGACACCGTGCCCGCGGAGTAAATCGCGGACAAAAAAAACCCCGAGCTTCGTATGGGGAGGGAGAGGCTCGGGGTTTAAGGGTCTGAACCGCTAGGGCGGGGCTCAGATATCTGCCAACACTTAACACAACATAGGAGCACCGAAGGGCTTCATCAGCCATTCAGTAACTCTGACCGCCCTGATTTACGGAAAGTTCACCGGCGGGTTAAAACCGGTTAGCAATAAAAACCCTTCTCTTAATTCCAGTAGCTTCCTAACGAACGATTTCTCTGCGGCGTTATGCCGCAGTAAAAACGCTGCTGTCAGTGGGCTTCATCCCAGTTGGCGCCGATGCCGACTTCAACCAGCAGTGGCACATCCAGTTCGGCCGCCGCACTCATCTGCTGACGAATTTCGGCGCTGACGGTTTCCAGTAAATCTTCACGCACTTCCAGCACCAATTCGTCGTGCACCTGCAGGATGACTTTGGCATCCAGCCCTGACGCACTAAGCCAGGCGTCCACCTTCACCATCGCCCGTTTGATGATGTCTGCCGCCGTGCCCTGCATCGGCGCGTTGATCGCCGTGCGCTCGGCGCCTTTGCGCAGGCCGGCGTTTTTTGAATGAATTTCCGGCAAGTAAAGGCGACGGCCGAACAAGGTTTCGACGTACCCCTGCTCACTCGCCTGCTCGCGGGTGCGCTCCATATACGCGAGCACGCCTGGGTACCGGGCGAAGTAGCGGTCGATATAGGCCTGCGATTCTTTACGATCCACTCCGATCTGCTTGGCCAGACCAAACGCGCTCATGCCGTAGATCAGGCCGAAATTGATGGCCTTGGCTTTGCGGCGCATATCGGTGGTGACCTGCTCCAGCTCAACGCTAAACACCTCGGCAGCGGTCGCCCGGTGCACGTCCAGGTCGTTACGGAAGGCGTGCAACAGCCCTTCGTCCTGAGCCAGGTGCGCCATGATGCGCAGCTCGATTTGCGAGTAGTCCGCCGCCAGCAGTTTGTAACCCGGCGGCGCGATAAAGGCCTGGCGAATACGCCGACCTTCTGCGGTACGAATCGGGATGTTCTGCAGGTTTGGATCGGTGGAAGATAAACGCCCGGTAGCCGTCACCGCCTGGTGATACGAAGTATGAATACGCCCGGTACGCGGGTTGATCTGCTCGGGCAGGCGGTCGGTGTAGGTGCTTTTCAGTTTGCTCATGGAGCGGTACTGCATCAGCACCTTGGGCAGCGGGAAGTCCTGCTCAGCCAGTTCGGCCAGCACCGCTTCAGCGGTAGACGCCTGCCCCTTGGCCGTTTTGCTGAGCACCGGCATGCCGAGCTTTTCATACAGGATCACGCCCAGTTGCTTGGGCGAGCTGAGGTTGAATTCCTCGCCGGCAATGGCAAACGCCTCGCGCTCAAGCTGGACCATTTTTTCGCCCAGCTCGTTGCTTTGCAGGCCCAACAGGTTGGCATCCACCAGCGCGCCCTGCCGTTCGATTCGAGCCAGCACCGGCACCAGCGGGATCTCGATTTCACTCAGCACCTTGGCCAAGCTCGGCGTCGCTTGCAGCTTCTGCCACAGCACCTGGTGCAGACGCAGGGTGATATCGGCGTCTTCGGCAGCGTAAGGGCCGGCTTGCTCCAGGGCAATCTGGTCGAAGGTCAGCTGTTTGGCGCCTTTGCCGGCAATGTCTTCGAAGGCAATGGTGGTGTGATCGAGGTACTTGAGCGCCAGCGCGTCCATGTTGTGGCGGGTGGCGACGGAGTCGAGCACATAGGACTCCAGCATGCTGTCGAACTTCACGCCGCGCAGGGTGATGCCGTTGTTCAGGTCACCTCCGATGGCGCAGTTGGCGAGGATATTGATGTCGTACTTGGCGTGCTGGCCGACCTTGGCTTTGTTCGGGTCTTCCAGTATCGGCTTGAGCGCCAGGAGCACGGTGTCGCGGTCCAGCTGTGCCGGCACGCCCATATAAGAGTGTGTCAGCGGAATGTAGGCCGCTTCATTGGCCTGCACGGCGATAGAGATACCGACCAGCTGCGCCTGTTGCGCGTCAAGGCCGGTGGTTTCGGTGTCGAAGGCAAACAGCTCGGCCTTGTTCAGCTTCTCCAGCCAGACGGCAAAACGCTCGGCATCCAGAATGGTTTCGTACTGATTGGCAGCCGGCTCGACGGCGGCAGCGACTTCTTCGCTCGACAGCGGCTCGGCGGCAACGGGCGCATCGAACAGGCCGCCGGAACGAATGGCGGCAATGCCGGCGGCTTTCACATCACGGGCAAGCTCATCCAGGCCGGTCTTGAATTCCAGCAGTGCGTACAACTCGGCGAGCGCCGCACGATCCTGCTCGCCGGGGTGCAGGCTTTCGATCTCGATATTCAGCGGCACATCCAGTTTGATGGTCGCCAATTGATAGGAGAGGAAGGCCATGTCCTTGTGTTCCAGCAACTTGGCGGGCAGCGCCTTGGCGCCGCGAATTGGCAACTCGGGCACTTTGTCCAGGTTGGCGTACAGCACATCAAGGCCGCCACCGACGCCCACCAAGAGCCCTACGGCGGTCTTTTCGCCGACGCCGGGCACGCCCGGAATGTTGTCGACCTTGTCGCCCATCAGCGCCAGGTAGTCGATGATCAGCTCAGGACCGACACCAAATTTCTCCTTAACGCCATCAATGTCGTAAACGCTTCCGGACATGGTGTTCACCAGCGTAACGTGCGGGCAAACCAGCTGGGCCATGTCTTTGTCGCCGGTGGAAATCACCACGTCGCGGCCGGCCGCTGCGCATTGGCGGGCCAGGGTGCCGATCACGTCATCGGCCTCGACGCCTTCCACGCACAGCAACGGATAGCCCAGCGCTCGAACACTGGCGTGCAGCGGCTCGATCTGCACCCGCAGTTCGTCTGGCATCGAGGGGCGATTAGCCTTGTAGTCGGCAAAAAGCTCGTCACGGAAGGTGCCGCCCTTGGCGTCGAATACCACCGCAAACGGGCTTTGCGGGTATTGCTTGCGCAAGCTTTTGAGCATGTTCAGCACGCCCTTCACCGCGCCGGTTGGCAGGCCTTTGGAGGTCATCAACGGCGGCAGGGCGTGGAAAGCGCGGTACAGGTAGGACGAGCCGTCCACCAGGACGAGAGGAGTCTGAGACATGCGCGGAATCAACCTTTAAGACGGGCCGTGGTGTACGGACAGCGGAAAAATGTAGCGAGCAACGGGGGTTCGGCGCAACGACTGGCTTTTAATAGTCAGGAGCCGGTATGCCGGGGGCGCCTGAATGCCGCGTCAGTAGTTTCATTGCAGCCTGTTAGAATGACCGCACCGTTGACGACAAAGGGACAAGGTTACCATGCGCACATTTTCTAGCTTACTGCTCTCAGGCTTGCTCGCCGCTGGCGCAGTAAACGCCTATGCCGAAGATGAACCGGTTACTGGCGACCCGGACGTAACCATTCGCCAGGACGGCGACAAGATGATCCAGGAATACCGCCAAAACGGCTTTTTGTACGCCATCAAAATCACCCCGAAAAATGGCAAACCGTACTTTCTGGTGCGTGCCGATGGCAGCGATGGCAACTTCATTCGTTCCGACAATCCAGACATGCTGATTCCCGCCTGGGAAATCTTCAAATGGTAAGCGGCGCTTAATTAAACGCCGCGTTATTGCGGCCTCTACAGGCAGTTGGCAGGTTATCGATGTCGGTATTCACCCCCCTCACCCGCCCCGAGCTGGAAGTGTTTCTTGCACCCTACGGGCTTGGCCGTCTGCGGGATTTTCAGGGCATCAGTGCCGGCAGCGAAAACAGCAACTTCTTCGTCAGCCTCGAGCAGGGCGAGTTTGTGCTGACCCTGGTAGAACGTGGGCCGGTTCAGGATCTGCCGTTTTTTATCGAACTGCTGGATGTGCTGCACGATGCTGGCCTGCCAGTGCCCTACGCCTTGCGCACCACCGAAGGCCAAGCGTTGCGCAGCCTGGCGGGCAAACCAGCCCTGCTGCAACCGCGGCTGGCCGGCAAACATGTGAGCCAGGCCAACGCTCACCACTGCCAGGAAGTGGGTAAGTTGCTCGGGCAATTGCACGGGGCCACGCGCGGCCATGTGCTGGAGCGTAAAACCGATCGTGGGCTGGACTGGATGCTGAGCGAAGGCGAGCAATTGCTGAGCACACTGGCGACCGCCAATCAGGCTCTGCTGAAAGACTCGCTAGGGGAAATCACCGCCCACCACGCTGCAATCATGGCGCTGCCGCGGGCCAACCTGCATGCCGACCTGTTCCGTGACAACGCACTCTTCGACGGCCCACACCTGGCCGGCCTGATCGACTTCTATAACGCCTGCTCCGGACCGATGCTGTATGACGTGGCCATTGCGGTAAACGACTGGTGTTCTACCGAAGACGGCGCGCTCGATGCGCCACGTGCCCGCGCCTTGCTCGGCGCCTACGCCACCTTGCGCCCGTTCACGCCAAGTGAAGCGGAGCTATGGCCGGTGATGCTGCGGGTAGCCTGTGTGCGCTTCTGGATTTCACGGCTGATTGCCGCTGAGTCCTTCGCCGGCCAAGATGTACTTATCCACAACCCCGACGAGTTCCAGCGCCGCCTGGCGCAGCGCCAGCAGGTGCACCTGCCGCTGCCGTTCGCGCTCTGACGTTCAGAGCGCTTCGAGGCAACCGGCCAACTCGTTAGCCAGGGCTTCCAGCAACTGCTCGTAGCCCTGGGCATTCACCGGTATCTCCTTGCCACCCAAGGCATCCAACTCCGCCAAACGCACCGGCAGCCCTTCGCTCAGCGTGCTGATTAGCCGTGGGCGCAACGGCGGCTCGCTGAATACGCAGGTCGGCCCCGCCTGCTGCAAACGTTCGCGCATCGCCGCCACATGCTGGGCACCGGGCTGCACTTCGCTGGCAATGCTGAACACGCCGGCATGCTGCAAACCGTAGGCAGACTCGAAGTAATCAAACGCCTCGTGGAAGACGAAATAAGGTTTGCCGGCGATACCGGCAACGCGCTGCTTGAGGCGCTGGTCCAGCGCCGTCAGCCGCTCGCTGAAGGCCTTGAGATTGGCCTCATAACGCGCGGCATTGGTGGGGTCGGCGGCAGCCAGATCAGCGGCCATACGCTCAGCAATTACCCGCGCATTGGCAGGCAACAACCACAAATGAGCATCCAGGCTACCGGGCTGGTGATCGTGGTCATGTTCATCGCCGTCGGCATGCGCTTCGCCTTCGCCGAAGTGACGCAGGTTCAAGCCGGGCAGGGTTTGCACGGCAACCGTGGGGAGGCTGCGGCTTTTCAATACGCGCGGCAGAAAGCTCTCCATGTCCGGGCCAATCCAGTACAGCAAGTCGACCTCGGTCACCCGACGCACATCGGACGGGCGCAGCGCATAGTTATGCGGCGAGGCACCCGGCGGCAGCAGCACTTCTGGCGTGCCTACGCCGTCTTGCACGGCGGCGGCAATCAGCTGAAGGGGTTTGATACTGGTGAGAACGCGCACATCGGCTTGTGCAGATGCGCAAAAAATAAGCAGAAAGATCACAAGGAAACGCGACACGGGAACACACTCGCCGGCAAAAGGGTTATAGAATAACGTCTCTTTCACCAGCCGTCGCCGCCCAATGATCTTTACACCTCTGGCTTCCCGCCCCCACGACCATTCCCACTGCGTGCATAACGCGCTCTCCGAAGCCGACGCCATTTGCGAACGCGCCGGCCTGCGCCTGACAGCACTGCGCCGCCGCGTGCTGGAGCTGGTGTGGCAGAGCCACAAGCCGCTAGGCGCGTACGACATTCTGGGCGTTCTGACCGAGCAGGACGGCCGCCGAGCCGCACCGCCGACCGTTTACCGCGCGCTGGATTTCCTCCTGGAAAACGGCCTGGTGCACCGCATCGCATCGCTCAACGCCTTCGTCGGCTGTAACCACCCAGCGCACGCGCATCAGGGCCAGTTTCTGATTTGCCGCAGCTGCAATGCGGCCATCGAACTGTCCAACGACGCCATCAGCCAGGCCATTGTTGCCGGCGCCGCTGGTGTGGGTTTCACCGTGGAAAGCCAGACCGTGGAAGTGGTCGGCGTCTGCTCCGGCTGCCAGAAAAGCGCATGAGTACGGCCCTGATCCGCCTTGAAGGCGTTGGCGTCAGCTTTGCCGGGCAGCAAGTGCTCAGCGATGTGGAACTGAGCGTGCAACCCGGCGAAATCGTCACCCTGATCGGCCCTAACGGCGCCGGCAAAACCACGTTGGTGCGCGCCGTACTCGGCCTGTTGAAAACCGAGGTGGGCAGCGTCTGGCGCAAGCCCAAATTGCGTATCGGCTATATGCCGCAAAAACTGCACGTCGACCCCACGCTGCCGCTCTCCGTCCTGCGCTTTCTGCGCCTGGTGCCGGGCGTTGACCGCCAATCGGCATTGGCGGCGCTTGAAGAGGTGGGCGCCAGTCAAGTGATCGACAGCCCTTTGCAAAGCATTTCCGGTGGCGAGTTGCAGCGCGTGCTGCTGGCCCGTGCGCTGCTGCGCGAGCCGGAATTACTAGTACTGGATGAACCAGTGCAAGGCGTCGACGTCGCCGGCCAGGCCGACCTGTATCGCCTGATCACCCGCCTGCGCGACCGCCATGGTTGCGGTGTGCTGATGGTGTCCCACGACCTGCACTTAGTGATGAGCACCACCGATCAGGTGGTGTGCCTGAACCGCCACGTGTGCTGCTCCGGTCACCCGGAACAAGTAAGCGGCGATCCGGCATTCGTCGAGCTATTCGGCCAGGACGCACAGGATCTGGCGATTTATCACCACCATCACGACCACGCTCACGACCTGCACGGTGGCGTAGTGGCCGAGGCGCCGAGCGCCGACGGCTTGCGCATCCTCGGTCAGGTGCAGCCGCATGTTCATGGAGACGGCTGCAAGCATGCCTGATTTTCTCGTAAACGCTTTGCTCGCCGGCCTCGCGCTGGCCGTGGTGGCCGGCCCGCTCGGCTCGTTCGTGGTATGGCGGCGCATGGCTTATTTTGGCGACACTTTGTCTCACGCCGCACTGCTGGGCGTGGCCTTGGGCTTTTTGCTGGATGTCAGCCCGACCGTGGCGGTTACCGTCGGCTGCGTGTTGCTGGCCGTGCTGCTCCTCACCTTGCAACAACGCCAACTCCTGGCTTCAGACACCCTGCTCGGCATTCTGGCGCCGACCACGCTGTCCCTCGGCCTGGTGGTGTTGAGCTTTATGCACGATGTGCGTATCGACCTGATGGGCTATCTGTTTGGCGACCTGCTAGCTGTCAGCACGGCCGATCTGGCCTGGATTCTCGGCGGCAGCGCCTTGGTATTGGTGACGCTCACGCTGCTGTGGCGGCCGCTGCTGGCCGTGACTGTGCATGAAGAGCTGGCGAAGGTTGAAGGCCTGCCGGTGGCCAGCTTGCGCCTGGCGCTGATGCTGTTGATTGCCGTGGTGATCGCGGTGGCGATGAAGATCGTCGGCGTGCTGCTCATCACCTCCCTGCTCATCATTCCCGCCGCCGCCGCTCAACGCCATTCGCGCACCCCGGAGCAGATGGCTGGCGGCGCCAGCGTGCTGGGCCTGGTAGCGGTTTGCGCGGGGTTAGCCATGTCCTGGTTCAAGGACACCCCGGCTGGCCCCTCCATCGTGGTGGCTGCCGCCGCCTTGTTTCTTCTCAGCTTTGCCCTGCCCCGCCGCTACGCCTGAAAAGCGCTATGTCGGCGAGGTTTGGTGCGGCTCAAGCGGCAGTGTAAACTCGCCGGTTTTGCGCTATCCGAGACTTGCAAAGATGATGCAGTTCGCCTCCCGTTACCTACCCGTTCTGGCGATTTCTCTGCTGTTAGCCGCCTGCCAAAGCGCCGCGCCGAAGGTCGCCAATCTGCCGACTGACGACCTGATTACCGCCTTTAGCCAAGTGGAACACAGCCTGAACGTTGGCCAGCTCAGTGCGGCCGAAAGCCAACTGGCCGCCATTGCACCGCGCGCCCAGGGCGACACCCGCGTGGAGCAATACCAGCGCCAACTGGCCGACGCCTACCTGCAACAAGGCCAAAGCGCTCTGCAGCAAGGCGACCTCGACACCGCCACCAAAGCGCTGAGCCATGCCCGCAGCCTGATGCCGCAAGCCCCGGCCCTGACCAACGGCCTGGATAACTCCATCGCCCAGGCCCGCGCTGCCGAATTGAACGCCGCCGACCAGGCCCGCGCCCGCGCCGCCGCTCAGATGGCAGCCAAAGAAGCCGCGGAAAAAGCCGAACAGGCACGTCAACAGCGCCTAGCTGCCGAGCGCCAGACCAAAGCGACCCAGGAAGCCGCAGCGACCCCGGCACCAAGCGCTCCCGCAGCCGAGCCGGTCAAGCCCACCGCCCGCCTGATCAACCCCGCCGCCGCCAGCAGCGTGATTGCCATGCCGATGCTGGACAACCAGGACAACGAGCGCCTGCGCAGCCTGCTCGACGCCGTGGCGGCAGATGTGGTGACTTTCGACTGCGACGTGCGCATCGAAGTACGCCAGAACAAGGACTACCCATGGGTCGCTTCCTTGCTCCTGGCTCGCATCAAACGCCTGGACCCCAGCTACAGCCCGCGCCTGTCCCAAGCCCTCAAGCTGGAACAAGTGCCGCGCCTGCTGCTGACCCCGCAAGCCAAGGGTTAAGTCCTGCTGATTTCGGGCTAGCACACTGGCGTGCACCGGCAGGCCAGGCAACCCGCACAGCACCTTCTAGACTGTGGCAACGGCTTTCAACTCTTAGAGCTGAAAGCTATAACCATAGGAATACAAAGATTTTTGCGGTCTATAGGGCGCCGGTTAGACTAGCGCTCCTTTATGCCTATCCGGCAGACCGCCAAACCCAAAAGGTTTAACGAGTGATCGACTTTCATCACGTCCACAAGGCGTACCGCGTCAATGGCCGCGACATCGCCGCCTTGCAACCCACCGACCTGTCCATCGCCAGCGGCGAAGTGTTTGGCATCATCGGCCATTCCGGCGCCGGCAAAAGCACCCTGCTGCGTTTGATCAATCGCTTGGAAGAACCTTCGGGCGGGCGCATCGATGTTGACGGCGAAGACGTCACCGGCCTCGACGCCAACGGCCTGCGCCGCTTCCGCCAGCAAGTCGGGATGATTTTTCAGCACTTCAACCTGCTGTCGTCGAAAACCGTCGCCGACAATATCGCCCTGCCCTTGAAGCTGGCCGGCGAGCTGTCCGCTGCGGCGATCAACCAGCGCGTTGCCGAACTGCTGGAGCGGGTCGGCCTTAGCGATCACGCCAAGAAATTTCCGGCGCAGCTGTCCGGCGGCCAGAAGCAGCGCGTTGGTATTGCCCGCGCCCTGGCGACCCAGCCAAAATTCTGCTCTGCGACGAGGCCACTAGCGCCCTCGACCCACAGACCACCGCTTCGGTGCTGGACCTGCTGGCGCAGATCAACCGCGAACTGAACCTGACCATCGTGCTGATTACCCATGAAATGGATGTGATCCGTCGGGTATGCGACCGCGTGGCGGTGATGGATGCCGGCGTGATCGTCGAACACGGCCCGGTCACCGAGGTGTTTCTGCACCCCAAGCACCCGACCACCAAGCGCTTTGTGATGGAAGCCGAACAGATCGACGAAGACGAGCAACGCGATGATTTCGCCCATGTAAGCGGCCGCATCGTGCGCCTGACCTTCCAGGGCAAAGCGACCTACGCACCGCTGCTCGGGGTGGTCGCGCGGGAAACCGGTGTGGACTACAGCATTCTCGCCGGCCGCATCGACCACATCAAAGACACGCCCTACGGCCAGCTCACTCTGGCGCTGACCGGTGGCGACATCGAGGCTGCCCTGGCGCGCTTTGGTTCCAGTGACGTGCATCTGGAGGTCCTGCGCTAATGGAAGCTCTATTGCCCAACGTAGATTGGACCGAAATCTGGCAAGCCAGCCTGGACACCCTGAGCATGCTCGGCGGCTCCCTGCTGTTTACCACCCTGCTCGGCCTGCCTCTCGGCGTGCTGCTGTTTCTCACCAGCCCGCGGCAGATGTTCGAACAGAAAGGCTTCTATGCCTTGCTGTCGCTGGTGGTAAACGTGCTGCGCTCGGTGCCGTTCGTGATTCTGCTGATCGTGATGATTCCAGCGACCGTGCTAATTACCGGCACCTCGCTGGGCGTCGCCGGTGCCATTCCGCCGCTGGTGGTTGGCGCTACCCCATTCTTCGCGCGACTGGTGGAAACCGCGTTGCGTGAAGTAGACCGCGGCATTATCGAAGCCACCCAGGCCATGGGCGCGACGACCCGGCAAATCGTGGTCAATGCCCTGCTGCCAGAAGCGCTGCCGGGCATTATCGCGGCGATTACCGTGACCGCCATTACCCTGGTTTCCTATACCGCGATGTCCGGCCTGATTGGCGGCGGCGGCTTGGGCGACCTGGCCGTACGTTACGGCTACCAGCGTTATCAGCCGGATGTGATGGTTGTGACCGTCATCCTGCTGCTGGTGCTGGTGCAAGTGCTGCAAACCGTCGGCGACAAGCTGGTGGTGCACTTTTCTAGAAAGTAATCGGTTTTAAGTAAGTAACTAAACGAGTGCGGCCATCAGCCGCCAACACTGCATCCCACAAGGAACCCAGAGATGAAAAAACTGCTCGCTGCCCTGGCCACCGTTGCGGCGTTTTCCGCCCACGCGCAAACCCTGACCGTTGCTGCCACCGCCGTACCCCACGCGGAAATTCTCGAATTCGTGAAGCCAGCCCTGGCTAAAGAAGGCGTGGATCTGCAGGTAAAAGTGTTCACCGACTACGTACAACCGAACGTACAAGTGGCCGAGAAACGTCTGGACGCCAACTTCTTCCAGCACCAACCCTACCTCGACGAATTCAACAAAAGCCGTGGTACCCAGCTGGTTAGCGTAGTGGGCGTGCACGTAGAACCCTTCGGCGCCTATTCGAGCAAATACAAGAAGCTCGACGAGCTGCCACAAGGCGCTACCGTGGTTATTCCGAACGACGCCACCAACGGCGGCCGTGCGCTGCTGCTGCTGGATAAAGCCGGCCTGATCAAGTTGAAAGACAAGCACAACATTCTGGCCACCCCGAAAGACATCAGCGAGAACCCCAAGGGCCTGAAATTCCGCGAACTGGAAGCTGCCACCCTGCCGCGCGTGCTGAGCCAAGTCGACCTGGCGCTGATCAACACCAACTACGCGCTGGAAGCCAAGCTGGACCCGAAGAATGACGCGCTGGTCATCGAAGGCAGCGACTCGCCGTATGTGAACAACCTGGTGGCTCGCGCCGACAACAAAGACTCCGACGCCATTCAGAAGCTGGCTAAGGCGCTGACTACGCCTGAAGTGAAGAAATTCATCGAAGACAAATACAAAGGCGCCATCGTCCCCGCGTTCTGATTTGCAGACTGCTGGAAACAAAAGCCCGCTCAATGAGCGGGCTTTTTTGTGGGCCAAAAACATCGCGGCTAAAGCTCCTACAGTTAACGCAATCCGTAGGAGCGGGCCGGTCCGGCACTGCGATCAACCGCGAAGCCTTTAATTTTGCGATTTCAACCGCGCCGCAAATCGAGATCGAGCGAGCTAGAGCAGCGCAAGGCGAAATGGCTTTTTAAAGCGCAGTGGGCTGGTGCCCATGAGCATTTAAAAAGCCATTTCAACGCAGCAATGCCGACGCGCAGCCGATCGCTAGGCGAAAAAAAACCCCGCACAAAGGCGGGGTTCTTTTTGAAGCTAAAACCAATTACTTGATTTTGGCTTCTTTGTAGATCACGTGCTGGCGAACAACTGGATCGAATTTTTTGATTTCGATTTTGTCCGGGGTAGTACGTTTGTTCTTGTCGGTGGTGTAGAAGTGGCCAGTACCGGCGCTCGACACCAAACGGATCAATTCACGCATGATTTAGCTCCTTAAACCTTTTCGCCGCGGCTGCGGATTTCGGCCAGCACGACATCAATGCCGCGCTTGTCGATGATACGCATGCCTTTGGCGGTTACGCGCAGACGCACGAAACGTTTTTCCGACTCAACCCAGAAGCGGTGATGCTGCAGGTTCGGCAGGAAACGGCGACGGGTTTTGTTGTTAGCGTGGGAAATGTTATTCCCGGTTACCGGACCCTTACCGGTAACTTGACAGACTCTCGACATACATCAGCCCTCTAAAACCACATGCCCAACCCGGCATGGGTTGGCCGCTTAAACTCAAAGTCATTTGGCGCTCTGCGCCGCGTTTCTTCAGGGTCTTACCGGCCACACCTACAAGCGAAGGAACCGGGCCCCTAGAAAAGAGCGCTGCTTTATACCAGAAAGCCCCCTGAGCAACAAGAATAACTACAGTCTGCTGGCCAAATGGGGGCGAGCATTCTACCCGCAACCGCTTGAACACGCGCCATCGCTTACGCAACCACTCGTCAGGCCATGCCGATTGTTCTGCCACGTTCCTTGGTCTAGGGTAAACGCCTTGCGTTCTTTTCCGGCCTGCGGACAGGCCGTCACTCGCTCCGGCGAGCATTCAAGGAGTTTAACCATGCGCCTCGCCGCCCTACCTCTATTGCTCGTCCCGCTTCTGAGCCCGGCCGTGCAAGCCGCCGCCCTGAGCGTGTGTACCGAAGCCAGCCCGGAAGGGTTCGACGTGGTGCAGTACAACACCCTGACCACGACCAATGCCTCGGCTGACGTGCTGATGAACCGCCTGGTGGAGTTCGACGGCGCCAGCGGCAAGCTGGTACCGAGCCTGGCAGAGAGTTGGAAGGTCTCGCCGGACGGCCTGGTCTATGACTTCCAACTGCGCAAAGGGGTGAAGTTTCACAAAACCGACTACTTCAGCCCCACCCGCGAGCTGACCGCCGAAGACGCCCTGTTCAGCTTCCAGCGCATGCTCGACGCCAACAACCCCTGGAACAAAGTAGCCCAGAGCGGCTTCCCCCACGCCCAGTCCATGCAGTTGCCGAGCCTGATCAAGAGTGTCGAAGCGCCAGACCCACAGCATCTGCGCTTTACCCTCACTCACCCGGAAGCCACCTTCCTCGCCACGTTGAGCATGGGCTTCGCCTCTATCTATTCCGCCGAATATACCGCCCAGCTGTTGAAAGCCGGCACCCCGGAAAAGCTCAACGCCCAGCCGATCGGTACCGGCCCGTTTGTGTTCAAACGCTTTCAGAAAGATGCCGTGGTGCGCTACGCCGCCAACCCGGACTATTTCGCCGGCAAACCCGCCGTGGACGCGCTGATCTACGCCATCACCCCCGATGCCAACGTGCGCCTGCAAAAGTTGCGGCGCGGCGAGTGCCAGATTGCGCTGTCACCCAAACCGATGGATGTGGGCGCTGCTGAACAAGACGCCGCATTGAAAGTGGTGTCGACGCCAGCCTTTATGACCGCCTTCGTTGCCTTTAATAGTCAGCACCCGCCGCTGGATAAACCCGAGGTACGACAGGCCATCAACCTGGCCTTCGACAAAGCCAATTACCTCAAGGCGGTTTTTGAAGGGAGCGCCATCGCCGCCAACGGCCCTTACCCGCCCAACACCTGGAGCTATGCCAAGGACCTGCCCGGCTACCCGCACGATGTTGAGCAAGCCAAAGCGCTGCTCGCCAAGGCCGGCCTCAAGGATGGTTTTGCCACGACCATCTGGACGCGCCCTACCGGCAGCCTGCTCAACCCCAACCCGAGCCTGGGCGCGCAACTGCTGCAGGCTGACCTGGCCAAGATCGGCGTACGCGCCGAAATCCGCGTGATTGAATGGGGCGAACTGGTGCGTCGCGCCAAGGCCGGCGAACATGACATCCTGTTTATGGGCTGGGCCGGCGACAACGGCGACCCGGATAACTTCCTTACCCCGCAGTTTTCCTGCGCCGCCGTGCAATCGGGCACCAACTTTGCCCGCTACTGCGACAAAGGCCTGGATCAGTTGATCAGCGACGGCAAAGGCACCAGCGAGGTCGGCAAACGCACCGAGCTATACCTTCAGGCGCAGAAACAGATCCAGCAGCAGGCCCTGTGGCTGCCACTGGCTCATCCAACCGCGACAGCATTAACGCGAAAAGACGTACAGGGTTATCAGGTGAGCGCATTCGGTCGCCAGGACTTTTCGAAAGTCACGCTCAAGCCCTGAGGCAGGAAAAAGGCGCAGAAATAGTCTTTTGCGCCTCACTGTCCCGACCTACATCAAACCGCATTCAGCCATCGATAGCGGTGCACCCTCACCGATAATGAAGTGATCGAGCACCTGCACATCGACCAGGGCTAGCGCCTCCTTCAAATGCTTCGTCAGCAGCCGATCGTCCTGACTGGGCTGCACGACGCCGGAAGGATGGTTGTGGCAGAGAATCAGGGCCGAGGCGTTGTGTGCCAGCGCCCGTTTCACCACGTGCCGCGGGTACACGTTGGCACCGTCGATGGTGCCCTGGGCCAACGCTTCAAAGGCCAGCACCCGGTGTTTGGTGTCCAGAAACAGGCAGCCAAATACCTCGTGCTTCTCGTGCCGCAACTGCGCCGTCAGGTACTCGCGCACGGCGGCCGGGCTCTCCAGCACTGAATCACGCTCCAGGCTCTCGGCCAGGTGGCGGCGCGACATCTCCAGCACCGCCTGCAACTGCGCGTACTTGGCCGGCCCCAAACCGAGGTGGGCGCTAAAGGAAAGCTGGTCCGCCTCCAGCAAGGCACGTAGGCCGCCGAACTCATCGAGCAGGCGCCGGGCAAGGTCCACGGCACTCATGCCGGACACCCCGGTACGCAGAAAAATAGCCAGCATTGAGCATCAGTCAGACTGCTCGCCCCCTGCTTCAATAAACGCTCCCGCGGACGATCTTCCGCGGGCCAATTACGAATGCTCATAGAACCCTCCATGTCGAGCGCGGCCCCCTGTTCCGGGGTGGACGCTGTGCTATCTTAGCCCCACTTTTTTGCGTGCTGGCCGGCCTGGGGAGGCGGCGGCATGTCGGATTCCACAACATATAAGGCAGGCCTATGCAGCGGCTGTACCGGAAACGCATCGTCCTTGGCGTAGGTGGCGGCATCGCCGCTTACAAAAGTGCCGAACTGGTTCGTCGTCTGCGCGACCAAGGTGCGGAAGTCCGCGTGGTAATGACTCAGGGCGGACGCGAGTTCATCACCCCCCTTACCTTGCAGGCCCTTTCCGGCCACCCCGTGCACATGGACTTACTCGACCCTGCCGCCGAAGCCGCCATGGGCCATATCGAACTGGCCAAATGGGCCGACCTGATCCTGATCGCCCCGGCCACCGCCGACCTGATGGCGCGCCTGGCTCAAGGCATCGCCAACGACCTGCTCACCACCGTGGTACTGGCCACCGACGCGCCGGTAGCCCTGGCGCCGGCCATGAACCAGGCCATGTGGCGCGATGAAGCCACCCAGGCCAACAGCCAACTGCTGATCGCCCGCGGCCTGCATATGTTTGGCCCGGCATCGGGCAGCCAAGCGTGCGGTGACGTAGGACTGGGCCGTATGCTCGAGGCCGACGACCTCGCCCAATTGGCCGCTGACTGCTTCAAACGCGAAAGCCTGACTGGCCGCCATGTACTGATTACCGCCGGGCCGACCCAGGAAAACATCGACCCGGTGCGCTACATCACCAACCACAGCTCCGGGAAAATGGGCTTTGCCCTGGCTGAAGCCGCCGTCGAAGCCGGCGCCAAGGTCACCCTGGTGACAGGCCCGGTGCACCTGCCGACGCCGGACCGCGTCAACCGCATCGATGTGGTGAGCGCTCGCGACATGCTCGCCGCCTGCGAAGCCGCCATGCCCTGTGACCTGCTGATTGCCGCTGCCGCCGTGGCCGACTACCGGCCGGAAGTGGTCGCGCAGCACAAATTGAAGAAAGACCCCGCAACCGGCGAAGGCATGCTCCTGCAGATGGTGCGTAACCCGGATATTCTCGCGACCTTGGCGCAACGCGAAGATCGCCCTTCAGCGTTGGCTTCGCCGCTGAAACTGAAAAATTGCTCGACTATGCTGCTCGCAAGCTCAAAGACAAAAACCTCGACCTGATTGTTGCCAACGACGTGGCCAACCCCACCATCGGCTTCAATAGTGAAGAGAACGCGATCACCATCATCGACCGCGACTTGCAGCAGAACAGCCTGGCGCAAACGAGCAAAGGCAAAATTGCCCGCCAACTGATCGCATTTATCGCCGAACGCCTGAACAACCAGGCCTGACGCTTATTCACCACCTGTAAAGAGCCCCACATGCACGCACTGCAAGCCAAGATTCTCGACCCGCGGATTGGCCGTGATTTCCCCCTGCCTGAATACGCCACACCAGGCTCGGCCGGCCTTGATCTGCGCGCCATGCTCACTGAAGACCGTGTGCTGGAACCGGGGCAGACCGTGCTGATTCCTACCGGGCTATCGATTTATATCGGCGACCCAGGCCTGGCCGCGCTGATTCTGCCGCGCTCCGGCTGGGCCATAAGCACGGCATTGTGCTGGGGAACCTGGTTGGTCTCATCGACTCGGATTACCAAGGCGAGCTGATGGTGTCGTGCTGGAACCGCGGGCAGACCCCTTTCACCATCACGATTGGCGAGCGTATCGCGCAACTGGTGCTGGTACCGGTCGTGCAAGCGCGCTTTGAACTGGTTGAACACTTCGATGAGAGCCAACGCGGCGCGGGCGGTTTTGGCCACTCGGGCAGCCAATGACCGATACGCCTCTACCTAAAAAAACAAAGCCAGGACGAACCGCCGAGGAGACACCGATTGAAACTCTTCAAGCGCACCGCCAAGGACGCTGATCTTCTACCGCAAGTGAGTGACCCCACCGCCGCCAAGGCCGACGAAGAGCCGCTGCTGAAAAAGCTGGCGCCTGGTTTTGCCGTGGCCTTTGTCGGCTTGGTGGCCGGCGCCGCCGTGCTCTGGTTCGCGCTGCTGACCAGCGCCCAGACGCAAACCCAGGGCGAACTTGCCCATGCCTGGGGCGGTAGCCAGGCGGCTGCGCTGCAGCAATCGTTACGCCAGCTCAGCAAGGACACCCAAGCCGCAGCCCGCAATCCGCAATTGCTGCTGGCTTTGCAAAGCCAGAACCCGGAAGCCGTCACCGCTGCCGAGCGCGACCTTGGCTACTGGGACGGCGTGGTCGATGCGTATATCAACCTGCCTGGGCAAGCGGCGCAGAACACCACCCGCGCAGCGCCGATGAACTTCGCCGCGCTCGATCTGTTGCGCCGCGTCGAAGCAGGCCAGACACCCGCGCCAGAAGCCTACAAAGTCGGCCCACGCTGGCTGGTGTATAGCGCGGCACCGCTGCGCCTGGGTGACGGCCAGCCGCTGCAAGGTACGCTGCTGTTGGTAATCGACCTACAGCGCCTGCTCTCCGCCTTGCCGCCGCTGCCCGACGGCATCGGCCAGTTGCGCCTGGCGCAGCAGTTCGGTCAGAGCCCGGCGCAAATTCTGGCTAAGCTCGGTCAGGACGTGAACAGCACACCGCTGGCCTTTGTCAGCGGCAACTCCAACTGGAAGCTGGAATTCCTGCCGGGGCCGGATCTGTCGATGCCGCCCGTGTCGCTGCTGCCGATGCTGCTGGCCGCCTTGCTTGCCCTGTTTGGCTCGCTGCTGGGCCTGATGCTGCTGAACAATCGCCAGCAAAGCGCCTGCGCAAAGACGCCGACCAGCTCAGCCATTAGTACAAGAACTCTCTGCCGGCAAAAGCGTCAAAGCCTTCAGCTTGCGATCGCCCGTGCTAAACGCGCTGGCGCAGAAGCTCGCGCGAATGCCCCGCCGGCAAAGCGCACCACCACCCGTAGAAGAGACCAAGGCACCCGGTAGTAGTCCGAGTGGCACGAAAGTGGCAGCACCTGCCGCCGTAGAGCCTGCCGAGCTGGTGAACCCTCTCTTTCAAGAAACCGATATTCTCGATATCGACATCCTCGACGAAGACCAGGACCTCCTGGGATTGGAGCAAGCCCCCGCTATGAGCAATGTGCCGCACACCGCACCCAACTTGCCCGCCAGCATCTTCCGCGCCTATGACATTCGCGGCGTAGTTGGCGACACCCTGACATCTGAAACCGCGTATTGGGTCGGCCGCGCAGTGGGCGCCGAAAGTCTCGCCGCTGGCGAGCCCAATGTATCGGTAGGTCGCGACGGTCGTCTGTCCGGCCCCGAACTGGTGCAATCGCTTATTCAAGGCCTGGTAGAAGCCGGCTGTGCCGTTAGCGATATTGGCCTGGTTCCAACGCCTGTTCTGTATTACGCCGCCAACGTGCTGGCCGGCAAAACCGGCGTGATGCTCACCGGTAGCCACAACCCGCCGGACTACAACGGCTTCAAGATCGTGGTTGCCGGCGACACGCTGGCCAACGAGCAAATCCAGGCCCTGCGCGAGCGCATCGAAACCAACAACCTCAGCAGCGGCCAAGGCAGCGTTGAGCAGGTTGAGCTGCTGGACCGCTACTTCAAGCAGATTCGCGACGACATCGCCCTGGCCAAGCCGCTGAAAGTGGTGGTGGACTGCGGTAACGGCGCCGCCGGCGTAATCGCCCCGCAATTGATCGAGGCCTTGGGCTGCACCGTTATTCCGTTGTTCTGTGACGTCGACGGCAACTTCCCCAACCACCACCCGGATCCGGGCAAACCAGAAAACCTGGTAGACCTGATCGCCAAGGTAAAAGAAACCGGCGCCGACCTGGGCCTGGCCTTCGACGGTGACGGCGACCGCGTGGGCGTAGTGACCAACAAAGGCACCATCGTTTACCCCGACCGCCTGATGATGCTGTTCGCCAAAGACGTGGTGTCCCGCAACCCGGGCGCCGACGTGATCTTTGATGTGAAATGCACCCGTCGTTTGGGCGCACTTATCAGCGGCTACGGTGGCCGTCCGGTCATGTGGAAAACCGGTCACTCGCTGATCAAGAAGAAAATGAAGCAGACCGGCGCTCTGCTGGCCGGCGAAATGAGCGGCCATATCTTCTTCAAAGAACGCTGGTTCGGGTTCGACGACGGCATCTACAGCGCCGCCCGCCTGCTGGAAATTCTCAGCCAGGACAAACGCGACGCTGAGCTGGTGTTCTCCGCTTTCCCAAGCGACGTATCGACCCCGGAAATCAACATCACCGTGACCGACGAAAACAAGTTCGGCATCATCACTGCCCTGCAGCGCGATGGTCATTGGGGCGATGGCAGCGTCACCACCCTGGACGGCGTGCGCGTCGACTATCCAAAGGGCTGGGGCCTGGTTCGCGCCTCCAACACCACGCCGGTGCTGGTGCTGCGCTTCGAAGCCGACACCAATGAAGAGTTGGAACGCATCAAAGAGCTGTTCCGCGCCCAGCTGTACACCGCCGCACCTGACCTCAACCTGCCTTTCTGACCGCCTATATAGCCGGCCCTTGTGGCCGGCTACGCCGTTTTGCTGGAGCCCCGCATGACCCTCGAACGCGATGCCGCCACCAATGTTGCCAAGGTTCTCTCTGAGGCCCTGCCTTACATTCGTCGTTTTGTCGGCAAAACCCTGGTTATCAAGTACGGCGGCAACGCCATGGAAAGCGACGAGCTGAAAACCGGCTTTGCACGCGACATCGTGTTGATGAAAGCCGTGGGGATCAACCCGGTGGTGGTTCACGGTGGCGGTCCGCAGATCGGTGATTTGCTCAAGCGCCTGTCGATTGAAAGCCACTTCATTGATGGCATGCGGGTTACCGATGCGGCCACCATGGACGTGGTGGAAATGGTGCTCGGCGGCCAGGTGAACAAAGACATCGTCAACCTGATCAACCGCCATGGCGGCAGCGCCATCGGCCTGACCGGTAAAGATGCCGAGTTGATTCGTGCGAAAAAGCTCACCGTTACCCGTCAAACGCCGGAAATGACTCAGCCGGAAATCATCGACATCGGCCACGTAGGCGAAGTGGTCGGAGTTAACACCGATCTACTGAACATGCTGGTCAAAGGCGATTTCATTCCCGTGATCGCGCCAATCGGCGTGGGCGCCAACGGCGAGTCCTACAACATCAACGCCGACCTGGTGGCGGGCAAGGTGGCCGAAGCATTGAAAGCTGAAAAGCTGATGCTGCTGACCAACATTGCCGGCCTGATGGACAAGGAAGGCAATGTGCTGACCGGGTTGTCCACCGCGCAGGTGGATGCATTGATTGCCGACGGTACGATCTATGGCGGCATGCTGCCGAAGATCCGTTGTGCGTTGGAAGCCGTGCAGTGCGGCGTCATCAGCGCGCACATCATTGACGGCCGGGTACCCAATGCCGTGCTGTTGGAGATTTTCACCGACAGCGGCGTCGGCACCCTGATCTGCAACCGCAAGCACCACTGATACACAGCAGGTACAAAAAAGCCCCGGTGAGGAAGCTCACCGGGGCTTTTTTTATTCAGGTATTTACTGAGGTTCCAGCAAGGTTTTAAGCCGGGCACGGTCGGCATCAAAACTCGCCTCGGACTGCTTGCGGCCCGCCACATAGCGCTGGATATCAGCTTCCAGGCCCACCTGCTCGGCCTTGATGTTTTCGATTTGGGCCAGCAGGTGGTCGGGCACTTCCTTGCCGGCACGTTCCATATCGGCGGCCTGGCTTTGCAGGTTGGCCTGCTGCGTTTTCAGCGACGCCAGGTTGCCGCGCGCCACCGAAATTACTCCGTCCAGTTCGCCCATCTTGCGCGCCTTGGCGCGATCGACGTCTTCAGGCGTGGAGTACAAACGCAGCAATTGCGCATCGGAACTGGCGCGGGCCTTTTCCTCAATCAGACGCTGGCGGTCTTGCAGGCTGGGTGCCGGCGCTACGATCTGGACCACCCGGCCCTGATCGTTCAGCACTTCGTAACCCTTGTAGATCAGATCAGGCGGCACGCCCTGACGGTCCAGAACCGTAACACCTTTGGCATCTTCGTAACGGTACAGCAGCATTCCCCCGCCGCTTTTATCGGCGGCATGACCCACCACCGGTACCGTCAAACCGAGTACCAACATGAAACGGATAACGTCCAGTTTGAGCATGCAAACAACACCCTGTCGTGGTTGAGGCTTAAATCCCGTATTGCGCGCGGTATGCCTGAACGGCTGGCAGATATTTCTTCAGTTCAGCATCTTCGGCCAAGTATTCCAGTACTTGTTCCAACGAAACGATGCTGACGACCGGAATACCGAAATCCCGCTCGACTTCCTGAATGGCTGACAACTCACCCTTACCGCGCTCCTGGCGATTCAATGCAATCAGCACGCCAGCTGCAGTGGCACTTTGCCCTTTAATGATTTGCATGACCTCACGGATGGCCGTGCCAGCGGTAATAACGTCGTCAATAATCAGCACATTGCCGGCCAACGGCGCGCCGACCAAGGTGCCGCCTTCGCCGTGATCTTTGGCTTCTTTGCGGTTGAAACACCAAGGCAAGTCACGTTGATGATGCTCGGCAAGCGCCACGGCAGTAGTGGCCGCGAGCGGAATGCCTTTGTAGGCCGGGCCGAACAACACATCGAAATCGATACCGCTGGCCACCACCGCTTCGGCGTAGAAACGCCCAAGCTGAGCCAGGGCCGAGCCGCTATTGAACAGACCTGCGTTAAAGAAATAAGGGCTGGTGCGCCCCGACTTGAGGGTGAACTCACCAAAGCGCAGGACCCCGCGCTCGATGGCAAAACGAATGAAGTCGCGCTGGTACGCCTGCATAAAAAGCCCCGGAACACACGGATTTAGCTGTGGGTTTAGCTAATAAGGATGAGCTCGGGTATCATACACGCACGTGTTTTTGGGGGCCATTTATGCGGATCATCAGTGTGAACGTGAATGGTATTCAGGCTGCAGTCGAGCGAGGTTTGCTCAGTTGGCTGCAAGCGCAGAATGCCGACGTCATCTGCCTGCAAGACACCCGTGCCTCCGCCTTTGAACTGGACGACCCGGCCCTCCAACTGGATGGCTATTTCCTCTATGCCAGCGACGCAGAAGTGCCAGACCAAGGTGGTGTGGCACTGTATTCGCGGTTGCAACCCAAGGCGGTGATCAGCGGGCTCGGTTTCGAGACAGCTGATCGCTACGGGCGCTATCTGCAGGCCGATTTCGACAAAGTAAGTATCGCCACGCTTCTGCTTCCTACAGGGCAGAGCGGCGACGAAAACTTGAATCAGAAATTCAGTTTATGGACGACTTCGCCCAGTATCTGGACAAGCAACGGCGCAAACGCCGCGAGTACATCTACTGCGGCTCGCTGTACGTGGCACACCAGAAGCTGGATGTGAAGAACTGGCGCGACTGCCAGCAGGAGCCGGGTTTCCTGGCGCCGGAACGTGCCTGGATGGACGAAATCGTCGGCACCATGGGCTATGTCGATGCCCTGCGCGAAGTGAACCGTGAAGGCGACCAGTTCAGCTGGTGGCCCAACAGTGAACAGGCCGAGATGCTCAACCTGGGCTATCGGTACGACTACCAACTGCTCACCACCGGCCTGCGCCGTTTTGTGCGCGGGGCGCGTCTGCCACGGCAACCGCGCTTTTCCCAGCATGCGCCACTCATCGTGGATTACGACTGGACGCTAAGCGTTTAAGCCTTGTAATCGCGTATAAAAAAAACGGCCTGGCGCCGGTTTTTTTACGTCTGCATTTCCTACTTGATCAGCCGCCAGCAGAACGGATAACGATAGGCCTTACCCTCGTTAGCCTTGATGCCGGCGATGATGGTCAGCACCAACGCGGCAATGCCCACCAGCCAGATCAGCACAATACCCACCACCCGAAAAACCAGCAAAAAGCTGACCAACAGTGCGATAGCCACGGTGATTTGAAAGTTCAGCGCCTCTTTGCCCTGATCGTCGACAAAAGGATCGGTGTCCTTCTTCAACTGCCAGACAATCAGAGGCCCCAAACAGATTCCCAAACGGGAACACCATGCCCAGAAATGCCGCAAAGTGACAAAACATTGCCCACTGACGCGCTTCTTTGTCGGCGGTCGGTACAGGTTCCAGGTCGTCAGTCATGCGGCTCTCCCAGACGGCAGTAGTTAGTCAGCCAGCGCGACGCGCTGAATTTCGAAGAGTTCGGTCATGCCTTTCTGCGCCAGGCCAGCATGGCGGTCAGGTCTTTCTGGTGGAAAGGCGCGCCTTCAGCGGTGCCCTGCACTCGATAAAGCCGCCTTGGCTGGTCATCACCACGTTGAGGTCGGTTTCGGCCGCCGAGTCTTCAGGTAATCGAGGTCCAGTACTGGCTCGCCCTGGTACATGCCCACGAAACGGCAGCAATCATTTGCTTGAGCGGGTCGCCACCTTTCAGGCCGCCGCGCTTCTGATCACTTTCAGCGCATCAATTACGGCGACCATGGACCAGTGATGGACGCGGTGCGGGTGCCGCCGTCGGCCTGGATCACATCGCAGTCGACGTACAGGGTTACTCGCCAAGCTTGGACATATCCAGGGCGGCGCGCAGCGAACGGCCGATCAGGCGCTGAATTTCCAGAGTGCGGCCGCCTTGCTTGCCACGGCTGGCTTCACGCTGGTTACGGTCGCCGGTGGCGCGCGGCAGCATGCCGTATTCGGCGGTCAGCCAACCTTGGCCTGGCCTTTGAGGAAACGCGGCACGCCATTTTCCACACTTACGGTGCAGATCACTTGGTGTCACCAAACTCCACCAGCACCGAGCCCTCGGCGTGTTTGGTGTAGTTGCGGGTGATGCGGATCGAGCGCAGCTGGTCAGCGGCACGGCCACTCGGACGTTTCATCAGGAATACCTATTCGGGACGGGAAATCTGCTCGGCATTATAGGGGGGCCGCGCGCCACTCACACGCCAAATTGGGAGCTAACCCCGCACTGCGCTACAATCCTGCGCCTTTATAGGTGTGTGAAAATGCCGCTTACCCAAGCCGCTTTTGCCCGACTCGGTTACATCGTCCCATTTTGCGAGGTCTTTCCATGGTGCACAGCATGACCGCCTTCGCCGAGTCGAGCGGGCCACTGCCAACGGCACGCTGAGCTGGAACTGCGCTCGGTCAACCACCGCTACCTGGACCGCACCTGCGTCTGCCGGAGTCCTTCCGCGACCTGGAAGGCGGCGTGCGCGATGCACTGCGCAGGGCCTGTCGCGCGGCAAAGTGGAATGCACCCTGCGTTACACCGAAGAAACCGCTGGCAAGCCGCTGCAAGTGGACCGCGACCGTGCCGCGCAACTGGTTGCCGCCGCCGAAAGCGTGGCGAGCCTGATCAGCTCCCCGGCACCGCTGAACCCGCTGGAAGTGTTGGCCTGGCCCGGCGTACTGGTGGCCGATGCCGCCGACCCGCAAGCCTTGAACAGCGCCGCCCTGGCTCTCTTTAACGATGCCTTGAATGAGTTGAAAGCCGGTCGCGGCCGCGAAGGCACCGAACTGGCCAAACTGCTCAACGACCGTCTGGACAATATCGGCGAAGAAGTCGCCGCCCTGCGCGAGCTGGTGCCGCAAATGCTTGCCGGCCAACGCCAGCGCATTCTCGACCGCACCGCTGAAATGCAGGCCGAGCTCGACCCCCATCGCCTGGAACAGGAGCTGGTACTGCTGGCCCAGAAAAGCGATGTGGCTGAAGAGCTCGACCGCCTGGTCACCCCGTCAGCGAAGTGCGCCGCGTATTGAAAGCCGGCGGCGCTGCCGGCCGGCGCCTGGATTTTCTGATGCAGGAACTCAACCGCGAAGCCAACACCCTCGGCTCCAAAGCCTTTGATACCCGCAGCACGCAAGCGGCGGTTAACCTCAAAGTGCTGATCGAACAAATGCGCGAACAAGTACAGAACATCGAGTAGGCGGACCCCCTCATGCACGCCACCACCGGCACCCTCTACATCATTTCCGCGCCTTCGGGCGCTGGCAAAACCAGCTTGGTCAACGCGCTGGTTGAAGCTCAGCCGCAGATTCGCGTCTCGGTTTCGCACACCACTCGCGCCATGCGCCCGGCGAAAGCGACGGGCTGAATTACCACTTCGTCAGCCGTGAAAGCTTTCTGCAAATGCTTGAGCACAACGACTTCCTCGAGCACGCCGAGGTCTTCGGCAACCTCTACGGCACGTCGCAGCGCTGGCTGGAAAAAACCCTGGCCGAAGGCTTCGACCTGATTCTGGAAATCGACTGGCAAGGCGCCCAGCAAGTACGCCGCCTGCTGCCGGAGGCGCGCTCGATCTTCATTCTGCCGCCGAGCCAGGAAGCCCTGCGCCAGCGCCTGAACATCGCGGCCAAGACAGCGACGAGATCATCGAAACGCGCATGCGCGAGGCGGTCAGCGAAATGAGCCACTATGTTGAATACGATCACCTGGTGATCAATGACGACTTCGCGGCGGCGCTGGAAGACCTTAAAGCGATCTTCCGTGCCAATAACCTGCGCCAGTCGGTACAACAACAGCGCCACAGCACCTTGCTGACCGAGCTGCTGGCGTAATGAGAAAACCAGCCGTCAAGCGGAGCGCTGAAATCTAAGCTTCCATAAAGGCTGGTTATTTTTTAGACTGCACAGTTCGTTCGCCCATCCGGGCTAAAGATTTTCTGCACTTCTCTTTATTTACAAGCGTACGTCGCTACGAGGAATACCATGGCCCGCGTTACCGTTGAAGACTGCCTGGACAACGTTGATAACCGCTTCGAGCTGGTCATGCTCGCTACCAAGCGTTCCCGCCAACTCGCCACCGGCGGCAAAGAGCCGAAGGTGGCCTGGGAAAACGACAAACCTACCGTAGTTGCCCTGCGCGAAATCGCTGCCGGCCTGATCGACTACGCCGTTATCGCTGAAGAAGAAATCGTCGACGACGAACCTCTCTTCGCCACATTCGAGGAAGAGGCCAACGAGGCCCTTTAAATCTATGCCCGGTCGAAGTCCTAAGGCGCGAATTTACGCTTGGCAAGGAGCCCATCCATGCCGAGCATAGACGCCCTCGCCGACAGGCTTTCGACCTACCTGGGCGGCGAACAGGTCAACCTGGTTCGCCGCGCCTACTTCTACGCAGAGCAAGCCCACGACGGCCAACGCCGGCGCAGCGGTGAAGCCTACGTAACCCACCCGCTCGCGGTGGCCAATATTCTCGCCGACATGCACATGGACCATCAGAGCCTGATGGCCGCGATGCTGCATGACGTCATCGAAGACACCGGCATTGCTAAAGAGGCGCTCACTGCGCAATTTGGCGAAACCGTCGCCGAACTGGTGGACGGGGTCAGCAAGCTGACCCAGATGAACTTCGAAACCAAAGCCGAAGCCCAAGCGGAAAACTTCCAGAAAATGGCCATGGCCATGGCGCGTGATATCCGCGTGATTCTGGTCAAGCTCGCCGACCGCCTGCACAACATGCGCACCCTCGAAGTGCTGGCCGGCGAAAAACGCCGGCGCATCGCCAAGGAAACCCTGGAAATCTACGCCCCCATCGCCAACCGGCTGGGCATGCACAGCATGCGCGTGGAATTCGAAGAACTTGGCTTTAAAGCGATGCACCCGATGCGCTCCGAGCGCATTCGCCAGGCGGTGAAACGCGCCCGCGGCAACCGCAAGGAAATCGTCAACAAGATCGAAGAATCGCTCACCCACTGCCTCGAACGCGAAGGCATGGAAGGCGAAGTGGTCGGCCGCGAAAAGCACCTGTACGGCATCTACCAGAAGATGCGCGGCAAGCGCCGGGCGTTCAACGAAATCATGGACGTCTACGCTTTCCGCATCATCGTCGACAAGGTCGACACCTGCTACCGCGTGCTCGGCGCCGTCCATAACCTGTACAAACCACTGCCCGGCCGCTTCAAAGACTACATCGCGATTCCCAAGGCCAACGGCTACCAGTCGCTGCACACCACTCTGTTCGGCATGCACGGCGTGCCCATCGAAATCCAGATCCGCACCCGCGAAATGGAAGAGATGGCCAACAACGGCATCGCCGCTCACTGGCTGTACAAGTCCAACGACGACACCCAACCCAAGGGCACCCACGCCCGCGCGCGGCAGTGGGTCAAAGGCGTGTTGGAAATGCAGCAGCGCGCCGGCAACTCGCTGGAATTCATCGAGAGCGTGAAGATCGACCTGTTCCCTGACGAGGTCTACGTCTTCACCCCCAAAGGCCGGATCATGGAGATGCCCAAGGGCTCTACGGCCGTCGACTTCGCGTATGCCGTGCACACCGATGTGGGCAATTCCTGCATCGCGTGTCGCATCAACCGGCGCCTGGCGCCGCTGTCCGAACCGCTGCAAAGCGGCGCGACGGTCGAAATCGTCACTGCGCCAGGCGCGCGGCCGAACCCGGCCTGGCTCAACTTCGTGGTCACCGGCAAGGCCCGCACCCATATCCGCCACGCGCTGAAACTGCAGCGCCGTTCGGAATCCATCAGCCTGGGCGAGCGCCTGCTGAACAAAGTGCTGGCCGGCCTCAACAGCCACCTGGAAAAAATTCCTGCCGAGCAGGTACAAGGCGTTCTCGGCGAGTACCGCCTGGAAGTCATCGAAGACCTGCTCGAAGACATCGGCCTTGGCAACCGCATGGCCTACGTGGTCGCGCGGCGCCTGCTGGCCAGCGAAAGCGAGCAACTGCCAAGCGCCGAAGGGCCGCTGGCGATTCGCGGTACCGAGGGCCTGGTGCTCAGCTACGCCAAGTGCTGCACGCCGATTCCCGGCGACCCCATCGTCGGCCACCTCTCGGCCGGCAAAGGCATGGTGGTGCACCTGGAAAGCTGCAAGAACATCAGCGACATCCGCCAGAACCCGGAAAAATGCATTCAGCTGTCCTGGGCCAAGGACGTGGTCGGCGAGTTCAACGTCGAACTGCGTATCGAGCTGGAACACCAGCGCGGCCTGATCGCTTTGCTGGCTAGCAGCGTGAACGCCGCCGACGGCAACATCGAAAAAATCAGCATGGACGAGCGCGACGGCCGCATCAGCGTGGTTCAGCTGGTGGTCAGCGTGCATGACCGCGTGCACCTGGCCCGCGTAATCAAAAAGCTGCGAGCCCTCAAAGGCGTGGTGCATATCTCCCGCGTCCGCGCCTGACCCCCTTTCGTAACGACGGCCTGCTTTTACAGGGCAGGACTACACCTCAAGGAGCTTTTTCATGAGCAAGAGCGTCATCACTTCCGAGCACGCCCCAGCCGCCATCGGCACTTACTCCCAGGCGATCAAAGCGGGCAACACCGTGTACATGTCCGGCCAGATCCCCCTGGACCCGAAAACCATGGA
The DNA here is from genome assembly GCF_056174845.1 of Pseudomonas sp. CC11G. NCBI lineage: Bacteria > Pseudomonadati > Pseudomonadota > Gammaproteobacteria > Pseudomonadales > Pseudomonadaceae > Pseudomonas > Pseudomonas sp. CC11G. Next base: position 367,341 of record NZ_JBWBZC010000004.1, on the reverse strand, counting down.
ACTGGTTGAAGGCTTCGAAGCCCAGACCGTGCAAGTGTTCGAAAACCTAAAAGCCGTTGCCCAAGCGGCCGGTGGCTCGTTCAAAGACATCGTCAAACTGAACATCTTCCTCACCGACCTCTCGCACTTCGCCAAGGTCAACGAAGTGATGGGCCGTTACTTCGAACAGCCTTACCCTGCCCGCGCCGCCATCGGCGTCGCCGCTCTACCACGTGGTGCCCAAGTTGAAATGGACGCCATCCTGGTTATTGAATAACTGACGTTCCAAGGAAGGAGCCGGCCATGCGCAACGCCCTTGCCCTGCTGTTGATCACTGCCCTCCTCGGCGGCTGCAGCAGCCCCGCAAGCAAAGACCCGAACGGCACCTGGATCAACCAGGCCGCCATCGATGCCGCTTCCCAGGGCGGCAATCTGCGGGAGGCGTTGCTGGCCTACGGGCCGAACCTTGAGTGGACCATTGATGGCTCGCGCAAGACGGCCAAAGTCAGCAATGGCTTTGAGCTGGACGAAGGCCAGTTGGTCGGCGAACCCGACGGCCAATGGCGCGTCGACTTTTACGGCGACTACCACGAACAACTGAACGTCGAAAACAACCTGATGCGCCAGGCCGAAAGCAAAAGCGGCCCCGAGCAGCGTTTTCAACGCTCCACCCTCAAACTGCCACTCGGCGCGCCGCCGGGCAGCAGCTTCGAACAAGCTCTGTACTCGGCCTACCTCGGCGGCACTTGGAAAATCACCAAGGGCCCCGGCGTAAAAGGCCTGGTGCTATTCCACCCCGATGGTCAAGTGGAGGGCCTGCCCGGCGCCGACCGTTACGCCCTGTGCCTGGCCGGCGACTGCGCCGCCATGAGCGGCGAGAACGACAGTCTGTGGCTGCAGTTGGGCAACAAGGGCAATGTCTGGCTATTCAAGCGCGAAGGCGAACGGCTGGAGATTTTCCAGGCGGTGAACCAGGCCCAGGCGGATGAAATGCCTGAGTACCTACCGGGTGTCACCACCTGGGTGTTGGAAAAAGACTAAACAAACAAAGATCAAAAACTCGAGGCTGAAGCCTCTCCCACAAGGGCTCACCTAACCCTGTGGGAGAGGCTTTAGCCTCGATGTTTTTGAATGCTCTACATCGCCGCTGCCAGCAGATAGATACCCAACACCAGCAACAACCCGCCACACACCCGATCCAACACCACCACCCGCCGCTGCAACCACAACCGCCAGCGCTCGATGCTCAGCAACCGCACCAACGTCAGATCCCACACCAACACCACTGTGCCCATCCACGCCATACACAGCGCCAACCCCCAGCCCGGCATCGCCGCGCTGCGCAGCACGCCGAACAGGCCGGCGTAGAAAATCGGGCACTTGGGATTGATCACGCTGGCCGCCAAACCTTGGCCAACACCCAGCCACCAACGGCCAGCCATTGCCTCGCTTGCCTCGGGAAGTGCCAGCTGCCGGCGACCCACAAACGCCTGCACCCCCAACCACACAAAATACGCACCGCCCACGCCCTGCAGCGCACGCCACACCCAACCGCCTTCCGCCGGCAACAGGCTTTGCGCCAACAGCACCAGCAGCATCACCAGCACATTGGCTGCCGCAATACCAAAGGCGCAGCCGTCCGCTTGCCGGCGCCCTTGCAGCAAGGCGGTGCGCAGCAGCAAAAAGAAGTCCGGGCCTGGCGATAACAACGCCGCGAAGTGGGTGCTGGCCACCAGCAAAAACAGCGCAACCATAACGACCTCCGAGTGAATTCGGCGGCCAGTCTGTAGGGCGGTTATGGGCCAGGTATTGGAAAAAACTCAGGTGCGCGCGGCGTGGCGGAAGCGCCCGGGCGTTACGCCGGTGAAGCGCTTGAAGGTGCCGTTGAAATGCGCCTGGTCGTAAAAACCCAACTGCAGGGCAACCTCGCTCAAGGGCTCGTCGCTAAGCAACAAGCGTTTGGCTTCCCGCACCCGCCGTTGCAGCAGGTAGGTGTGCGGCGGCACGCCATAGGCACGGCGAAAGGCCTCGATCAGGTGACGCGGATGACGCTCGCCGACGGCTGCCAATTGCTCAAGGCTCACCGCTTCCTGGTAATGCGCTTCCAGATATTCCCGCAGCCGCGCCGTGCTACCGCCGTCACGGGCCGCAGTAGGCAACGGGCGCATGCCGCCGTGCCGGATAAACACCAGCTCCAACAGCGCCAGCAGTTGGCTTTCCAGCGCCAGCGCATCGTGCCGCTCGAACTCCTGCGCCAAGCCGGCCATCAGCTGCGCCACGGCGCCGTCATCGGCGGGATTGAGCTGATTGAATCCGCGGGGCAACTGCTTGCGGCCGAGTAGTGCCGGCAAGCGCGCCTCTTCCACGTACAGCATGTGGTAGACGAGTCGCGACGAAATCGCATGGCCGGTGTGCGGCTCTTCCGGGTTCATCAACGACAAGGTGCCGGCCGCCAACGCATGCCGCTCGCCACGGCATTGGTAGCCACCCACGCCCTGCAGAATCGCGCCAATGGCAAAGGCATCGTGGCTATGGCGACCAAACGGCTGCCCGGAGAAGTCGGCCTGAAACAGCTCGACCCCCGACAGCCACGACTGCACCAATAGCCGGTTGGCGTCCATGCTCAGTCGCCTGCCAATACCGCAGCGTAGCCTTCGCGGAAGCTGGGGTAGCGGGGCGTCCAGCCCAAAGCGCGGGCGCGGGCGTTGCTGCAGCGCTTGCTGCCGGAGCGGCGCACCGTGGACTCCTCGGCCCAGTCGGTAACACCCATATAGTCGCGCAACCAGCCAACCACCTCATGCAGCGGCTCTGGCGCATCGTCCACGCCGATATACAGGTCATCCAGCGCGGTGCCGGCGGCGTCGGCTTGCAACAGGAATGCGATCAGGCCGGCACAGTCATCGGCATGCAGACGGTTGGCATACAACGGCGGCTCGCTGACCACGCGGTAGCCCATGCGCACCTGCTTGAGCAGCCACTCACGGCCCGGGCCGTAAATGCCGGTTAGGCGCACGATGGTGGCGGGAAAGCCGCTGTCCAGCGCCAGGCGCTCGGCCTCGAGCATGATGCGACCGGAATAGCTGGTCGCTTCGGCGGGCGACTGCTCGTCCACCCACACGCCGCCGTCCTGGGCATAAACGCCGCTGCTGGAAACGAAGATCACCCGCTTGGGCGACTGTCCGCGTTGCTTGAGCCAGCTGAGGGTATTGGCCAGGCCGTCGTAATAGGCGCGGCGGTAGCCGGCTTCGTCGTGCTCGGTGGCGGCGGCGGCATAAACCAGGTAGTCCAACGGGCCTTGTGGCCACTGCGCCGGGCAGGCCGTGTCGGTCAAATCGCCGGCTACCGGAGCAATGCCAGCCGGCAGCGCCGCGACTGAACGCCGCAAGCCATACACCTGCCAACCCACCGCATGCAGCTGTTCGCCGAGGCGGCTTCCTACATCGCCGCAACCGGCGATCATCAGGGTGGGAGCTGTGGACATGTATGTACCTCAGGGCAAAAGCGGCATTCTAGGCAGGCCGCCAGATAAAGGGGAAAGGGTTGTGCGGCAGCGCGGACGTTACAGTATCACTTTCACAAACAAGAATAGTTTGCAATACTACCCGCCCTTTTGCGCCAGGGATCGCTTTTGGTCCCGGTCACCGCTCTTCCCATCTCAGGTCCGGCCAGCATGAATTTCAACGCCTACCGCGCTCAGTCCTCCGTAATGCAGCCCCGCGCGCTGCTCGCCTCTGCCGCGCTGCTGCTCAGCTTGCTGTTGCCCGTCAGCAGCTTCGCTGAAGAAACCACCGCGCCAGCCGCCGCTCCGGCAGCCACTGCTCCAGCCGCATCCACCGCCGCCGTGCCAGCCCCGCAGGGCGAAACGCCTGCCGCCGCGGCCCTGCGCGAGAAGATCGCCAGCCTCGGCCCGGACGCCACCCCCGAGCAGATCAGCACCGCCACCAAGGAAACCCTGGAAGCCAACGGCGCCACGCCAGAAGAAGTAGCCCAGGCCCTGGACACCCTGCAAAAAGCCGACGAGCTGATTGCCGAAGACCAGGAAAACTTTGCCAGCGACCTGTCCCCGTGGGGCATGTATCAGAACGCCGACCATATCGTAAAAGCGGTGATGATCGGTCTGGCCCTGGCCTCGGTCATTACCTGGACCATCTGGATCGCCAAAGGCCTGGAGCTGCTCGGTGCCAAGCGTCGCCTGCGCACTGAACTGGCCCTGCTGAAACAGAGCCGCTCGCTGAAGGAAGCTTCTGACAAGGCCAACAAAGAAGGCAGCCTGTCCCATGTGTTGGTGCACGACGCGCTGGAAGAAATGCGCCTGTCGGCCAACGCCCGCGAGAAAGAAGGCATCAAGGAACGCGTGAGCTTTCGCCTCGAGCGCCTGGTGGCCGCCTGCGGTCGCGAGATGAGCCAAGGCACCGGCGTGCTCGCCACCATCGGTTCCACCGCGCCCTTCGTCGGCCTGTTCGGTACCGTGTGGGGCATCATGAACAGCTTTATCGGCATCGCTAAATCGCAAACCACCAACCTCGCCGTTGTGGCGCCCGGTATTGCCGAAGCCCTGCTGGCGACCGCTATGGGTCTGGTTGCGGCCATTCCTGCCGTAGTCATCTACAACGTCTTCGCCCGTTCCATCACCGGCTACAAAGCCCAGGTGGCGGACGCCTCGGCCCAGGTACTGCTGCTGGTCAGCCGTGATCTGGACCACCTGCCGGCTGAACATCGCAGCCAGCCACACGCGGTCAAAGTGAGCTGACATGGGCCTGCACCTCAACGACGGCGGCGATGATCTGGTTGAATCCCACGAGATCAACGTAACGCCCTTTATCGACGTGATGCTGGTGCTGCTGATCATCTTTATGGTGGCAGCGCCCCTGGCAACGGTAGACATTAAAGTCGACCTGCCGGCCTCCAGTGCCGAGCCGCAACGCCGACCCGACAAGCCGGTGTACCTGACCGTCAAAGAGGACAAGAACCTCTACCTGGGCGATCAACAAGTCACCAAAGAGCAACTGGGCCAGGCTCTGGACCAACAGACCAAAGGCAAGAAGGACACCACGATCTTCTTCCGCGCCGACAAGGGTGTGGACTACGCCGATCTGATGGAAGCCATGAACAGCCTGCGTTCGGCCGGTTACCTCAAAGTGGGCCTCGTGGGCCTTGAGGCGGTCGGGCAGAAATGACCCTAACGCTGCGTAAAGCGTCGCGGTGGACGGTAAGTTGGCTGCTGGTGCTCGCCCTGCATATCGGTATTGGCCTGTGGGCTTTGTACTGGCATGCCGAAGCGATCCCGGTGGAAATGCCGCCGCCGGCGATGATGATTGAGCTGCCGCCGATGCCGGAAGTGGTGCAACCGCCACCGGCTCCGGCGCAAATCGTCGAGCCTCAGCCCGAGCCCGAACCGGAAGTGGTGATCGCGCCCAAGCCTGAGCTGGTGCTGGAAAAGCCCAAACCCAAGCCAAAGCCCAAACCGAAACCCAAGCCAATCGAGCCGCCCAAACCGATTGAAAAACCGGTTGAAGAAGCGACTCAGCCCGCGCCACCTGCGCCGCCAAGCCCGGCACCCACAGATGCCAAAGCGGCGCCGCTGCCGCCGGGTAATCCGGGTGCGCAGGCTGACGAGAAGGCCAACTGGCTGGGCAAGGTGAAAGCCCATATGGACCCTAAACTGCACTACCCCGCGAACGAGCGCCGCAGCCGTACCGGTATCGTCAGCGTGGTCGTGACGTTTGTGGTCGATGGCAAAGGCAAGATTCTGGATGCCACCATCACTGAATCCGGCGCCCGTGCCGCGTTCAACAGCGATGTGTTGCGCCAGATCCGCCGCACCAGCCCGGTGCCGGCGCCACCGGCGAGCTTGTTGACCGGTGGACAGATTCCCGTCCTTTACCCGCTGAACTTCACGCTCAACAAGTAATGTCAGACCGGCAGGCAAGACCTGTCGGTGTGTCAGCCAGCCCGCGGTCGTGCACTGCGGGTTGGTTCCATTGAATACAACCGCTATGCTTTGGCGCAAATCAATGGAATAACACTATGACCCTCACCGAACTGCGCTACATCGTCACCCTGGCACAAGAGCAGCATTTCGGGCGAGCGGCCGAGCGTTGCCATGTCAGCCAACCCACCCTCTCGGTCGGCGTCAAAAAGCTCGAAGACGAGCTGGGCATCCTGATTTTTGAACGCAGCAAAAGCGCGGTACGCCTCACGCCAGTCGGTGAAGGCATCGTCACCCAGGCGCAGAAAGTGCTGGAACAGGCTCAAGGCATTCGCGAGCTGGCCCAGGCCGGTAAAAACCAGCTGGCTGCACCGCTGAAGGTCGGCGCCATCTACACCGTTGGCCCGTACCTGTTCCCCCATCTGATTCCGCAACTGCACCGCGTCGCGCCGCAGATGCCGCTGTATATCGAAGAAAACTTCACCCACGTGCTGCGCGACAAGCTGCGCAACGGCGAGCTCGACGCGATCATCATCGCCCTGCCGTTCCAGGAGGCCGACGTGCTCACCAAAGTGCTGTACGACGAGCCGTTCTACGTGCTGCTGCCAGCCGGCCACGCCTGGACCGCCAAGAAAACCATCGACGCCGAACTGCTCAACGACAAGAGCTTGCTACTGCTCGGCGAAGGTCACTGCTTCCGCGATCAGGTGCTGGAAGCCTGCCCCACCCTGCGCAAGGGCGGCGACGACCACGCCAAGCACACCACGGTGGAATCGAGTTCGCTGGAAACCATTCGCCATATGGTCGCCTCCGGTATGGGCATTTCGATCCTGCCGTTCTCGGCCGTGGACAGCCATCACTACGCCCCCGGCGTGTTCGACGTGCGTCCGCTGACGCCGCCGGTGCCATTTCGCACCGTGGCCATCGCCTGGCGTGCGAGCTTCCCGCGCCCGAAGGCGATCGACGTGCTGTCCGACTCCATCCGCCTGTGCTCGGTGGCCAACCCACTGCCGCAAATCGCTTAAGGCGTAGCGCTCATGACTGAATTGGCGGCGGTGCCGGTAACCGCGCTGAAAGGCGTGGGCGCGGCGCTGGAAGAAAAGCTCGCCCGCGTGGGCCTGGAAAACCTCCAGGACGTGCTGTTCCACCTGCCGCTGCGCTACCAGGATCGCACCCGTGTGGTGCCGATTGGCGCGTTGCGCCCGGGCCAGGATGCGGTGGTTGAAGGCGTGGTGGCCGGTGCCGACGTGCTGATGGGCAAACGCCGCAGCCTGTTGGTGCGCTTGCAAGACGGCAGCGGCACGCTGAGCCTGCGGTTCTACCACTTCAGCCAGGCGCAGAAAGACGGCCTCAAGCGTGGCACCCAATTGCGTTGCTACGGCGAAGCCCGCCCCGGCGCTTCTGGCCTGGAAATCTATCACCCGGAATACCGCGCCCTGACGGCCGATAGCGACAGCGGCGTCGAACAAACCCTGACGCCGATCTACCCGACCACTGAAGGCCTCACCCAGCAGCGCCTGCGCCAGCTCAGCGAGCAGGCCCTGGCCCGTCTCGGCCCGCACAGCCTGCCCGATTGGCTGCCGGAAGAACTGGCCCGCGACTACCACCTGAGCCCGCTCGACGAAGCCATCCGCTACCTGCACCGACCACCGCCCGATGCGGACCTGGAGGAGCTCGCCGAAGGCCGCCACTGGGCCCAGCACCGACTGGCCTTCGAAGAGTTACTGACCCATCAGCTTTCGTTGCAACGCCTGCGCGAAAGCCTGCGCGCGCAGGAGGCACCGCAACTGCCGAAGGCGAAAAAGCTGCCGGCCAAGTTTCTGAAAAACCTGGGCTTTGCCCCGACCGGTGCACAGCAACGAGTGGGCGCCGAAATCGCCTATGACCTGACCCAGCCGGAACCGATGTTGCGCCTGGTACAGGGCGACGTGGGCGCCGGTAAAACCGTGGTTGCCGCCCTCGCCGCGTTGCAGGCATTGGAAGCGGGCTACCAGGTGGCGTTGATGGCGCCGACCGAGATTCTCGCCGAGCAGCACTTCATCAACTTCACGCGCTGGCTCAAGCCGCTCGGTTTCGACGTCGCCTGGCTCGCCGGCAAACTCAAGGGCAAGGCACGCGCTTCCGCTCTGGAGCAGATTGCCGCCGGCGCCCCGATGGTGGTCGGCACCCACGCGTTGTTTCAGGACGAAGTGCAGTTCAAGCGCCTGGCCCTGGTGGTGATCGACGAACAACATCGGTTTGGCGTGCAACAGCGTCTGGCGCTGCGCAAGAAGGGCGTGGACGGGCGCATGTGCCCGCACCAGTTGATCATGACCGCCACGCCCATTCCGCGAACCCTGGCCATGAGCGCCTACGCCGATCTCGACACCTCGATCCTCGACGAACTGCCTCCCGGCCGCACCCCGGTGAATACCGTGCTGGTTGCCGACAGCCGCCGCTTTGAAGTGATCGAGCGGGTGCGTTCGGCTTGCCATGAAGGGCGGCAGGCGTATTGGGTGTGTACGCTGATTGAAGAGTCCGAAGAGCTCACCTGCCAGGCTGCCGAAACCACCTATGAAGATTTGTCGGCGGCGCTTGGTGGGCTGAATGTCGGCCTGATTCACGGCCGTATGAAACCGGCGGAAAAAGCTGCCGTCATGCAACAATTCAAAGAGGGTGCGCTGCAGTTGTTGGTCGCGACCACGGTCATCGAAGTGGGCGTCGACGTGCCCAATTCCAGCCTGATGATTATCGAAAACCCCGAGCGCCTGGGCCTCGCGCAACTGCACCAGTTGCGCGGCCGGGTAGGCCGGGGCAGCGCCGCCAGCCATTGCGTGCTGCTCTATCACCCGCCGCTGTCGCAACTGGGCCGTGAGCGCCTGGGCATCATGCGCGAGACCAGCGATGGCTTTGTGATCGCGGAAAAAGACCTGGAGCTGCGTGGGCCCGGCGAGATGCTCGGCACCCGGCAAACCGGTCTGCTGCAATTCAAGGTCGCCGACCTGATGCGCGACGCCGACCTGCTGCCCGCCGTGCGTGACGCGGCCCAGGCGCTGCTGGCGCGCTGGCCTCAGCACGTAAGCCCGTTGCTAGAGCGCTGGTTGCGCCATGGCCAACAATACGGACAAGTGTGACGTATCTCACAAACGCCTGTCGGGTGACCGGTCAGTCATAATCTTGGCTGGTTATACTCGGGCCAAACCTTCGCACCGGACGCACGCTCATGACGGAAGTAGCCCTCGCCACCGACACCTCGCCACAACCGCCGATGGTGATTCTTCAGTTACTCGACAAGCTCAGCGTTCCCTACCAGGTGTGCTACGAACAACCCAAATTGGCCCTCGCCCAGCGCGTTCAGGCGGTACTGCTGGATGACGCCATCGGCGCCCTGCTGGTGCTCTACCCGCACAGCCAACTGCTCGACCTCAACCGCCTCGCCGAACTGACTGGCCGCAAACTCGCCGCCGTCAAACCCGAGCGCCAGGAACGCATGCTCTCCAAGCACAGCCTGACCCTGTTGCCGGCCCTGCCGCCGCTGACCAGCTCGCCGTGCTTGTATGACGAACAACTGCTGTTGGCGCCGACCCTGGTGATCGAATCCGGCCAGGCCGGTGTGCTGCTGGAAATCCCGCGTGATGCCTACAAAACCCTGCTCGGCAAAGCCAGCGCCGCGCGCTTCGGCGAGCCACTGAGCAGCATCCGACCGAACCTCGACCGCCCGGACGACGACCGCGCGGAAATCACCCAGGCCGTGCAAGCGTTCACCGCGCGCCGCATTCAGCAACGCCTCGAAGAAACCATCGAAATTCCGCCGCTGCCAGAAACCGCGCAGAAGATCATCAAGCTGCGCGTCGACCCCGATGCCACCGTGGATGACATCACTGGCGTAGTGGAAACCGACCCGGCCCTGGCCGCGCAAGTGGTGAGCTGGGCGGCATCGCCGTACTACGCCGCACCGGGCAAGATTCGCTCAGTCGAAGACGCCATCGTGCGCGTGCTGGGCTTCGATCTGGTCATCAACCTGGCCCTGGGCCTGGCGCTGGGTAAAACCCTGGCCCTGCCTAAAGACCAACCGCAACAGGCCACGCCGTACTGGCACCAAGCGATTTACACCGCCGCCGTCATCGAAGGCCTGACCCGCGCCATGCCACGCGCCCAACGTCCGGAAGCTGGCCTGACGTACCTGGCCGGCCTGCTGCACAACTTCGGCTACTTGGTGCTGGCGCATGTGTTCCCGCCGCACTTCTCGTTGATTTGCCGTCATCTGGAAGTGAACCCGCATCTGGACCACAGCTACATCGAGCAGCATCTGTTGGGGATCACCCGCGAACAGATCGGCTCGTGGCTGATGCGCTTCTGGGACATGCCGGACGAGCTGGCCACCGCACTGCGCTTCCAGCACGACCCGGACTACGAAGGCGCGCACTCGGCCTACCCGAACCTGGTGTGCCTGGCGGTGCGTCTGCTGCGTAACCGCGGCATCGGCTCCGGCCCGCAGACCGAGATTCCGCAAGCCCTGTTCGACCGCCTCGGCCTCTCTCGCGAGAAAGCCAACGATGCGATCAACAAGGTGCTGGAAGCGGAAACGGCGCTGCGTGAACTGGCGTCGCAGTTCCACGCGTAAGCTCTGCTGCACCCATCAAAAAGCATCGAGGCTGAAGCCTCTCCCACAGGATTTCGCGATCCACTGTGGGAGAGGCTTCAGCCTCGATGCCTTTGATCTTCTGAAGGTTATTTCAAAGCCGCGCGCCGATCGGCAAATACCGCAGGCAACTCCTTCAACGCCGCCGTCAGCAGCTGGCTTACCGGCTGCTGTTCGTACAGCGCCGCATAGTCGGTCAACTCGCCGCTGGGCATCTGCCGGTAGGCATACAGCATGAACGACTCCACCGCCTGGGCACTGGACGCACGCAGCGGCTCCACTTGGTTGGCCGTGGCGCTGCTCAGTTTCTCTTCGCTGAGGTTCTGCCCTTTGGCACGCAGCGCCAGCAGGGCTTGGGTTTTGCCCACTTCGTAACGCAGCAGCGTGGCCAGTTCCGTGGTGTGCGCGGCCTTGTCCAGACGGCGCACCAACGCGACCCGCTCACCACGCGGCGGCTTGCTGGCCAGTTGTTCGCGGTACTTGGCCAGGCCATTGCCGCCATCGCCCTCACCCACGCCGCGCTCGGCCACGGTAAAGCGCTGGGCCAACGGGCTGTCCAGCAGCGTGGCGGCCTGCTCGACCTGCTCGGCCGTGAGTTTGGGTGCCAGACGTTTGGCCAGGTCGGAACACAGGGTATCGGCGCTAAAGGCCGTTTCCACTTTCTTCTGCTGGGCCTCGGACAACCCTTGCTGCACCAGCGGGCCGCTCTGCTCACAAAGCAAGCGAATGCCGGCGAGTTCGAAAACCTGGGTGAAAGCGGCGGGTTTGCTTGGTTCGGCGAACGCCTGTGAGGTCAGCAGAACCAGGGAAAGAACGAGAGGGGCGCGCATGGCTGGGATTCCATAAAGACTCATCCCAGCCTAGCGGAAGCGCCGCAGGCAAACCAGCAGCCGTGCGGCATAGCGAGACTCAGGCAGCCTTTTTATCAGCCGCTTTTTTCTTCTTCGGCATGATGTGTTTGGTCAGGCCCTGGAACCAGATCACCAGCGCGGGGTTGCCCTGGATCTGAATGTCTTTGTTCTGAATGCCCTGCATAAACGCCAACTGCTTGTTCTTGGCACTCATGGTGGCGAAACCGTAGTCGGCATCTTTGAAGCCCAAGGCGAAGTCCGGCTGGGTGGCGGTGCCACGTTTGCTGGTCAGGCGCTGGTTTTTGACGATGAAGTGGCGGGCCACCTTGCCATCCAGAGTGTGCAGTTGGAACACCAAATCACGGCCTTCGAGTTGCTGCTGAAACGCGGGATTGGTCTGGCTGGCCTTGGCCATCATGCGGCCCAGCATCCAGAGGAGAAAACGAAATTTCATGCGCGCTGGCCTCACCTAATAATGGGAACGGCTGGTTGGAATAGCGGCGCATTGTAGCCGTTTGCATGGCTGACTACAGCTAGCCTTTTGCTGGGTTTTGGCGGGGATTTGCAGCGATTGTGCAGCTAACGGCGGGATTGTCTGACACTTTGCGGGGAAGTTCGCCCGGAGCCAATTTCAGCCCCGGGCGTACGCGGCTCAGTTCACAGCGTCTTTCAGGGATTTGCCTGGTTTGAACGCGACGGTGTTGCTGGCTTTGATTTTTACCGGCTCGCCGGTTTGTGGGTTTTTCCCGGTACGGGCACCACGGTGACGCTGTACGAAAGTGCCGAAGCCCACCAGCGTTACGCTGTCCTTGCGGTTCAGGGCGGAAGTGATTTCTTCCAATACAGCATTGAGTACACGATTGGCTTGATCTTTGGTCAGATCAGCATGCTCCGCGATAGCCGCGGCAAGTTCCGGTTTACGCATAAAAAAGCCCCTTAGACGGTTTTTTGTTTTTGTGTCCGTGCTGCCAACCAGCAGCGCTATAAGACGCCGCAACAGCTCTGCGCTGCGGCAGACCCGGGGGAGAATGGCACGCTCCCGAGAGGCGCGCCAGTCGTGTCCGGCAGTTTTACCGGGCAACTTCGTGATTTATCCGACAGAACGGACGCCATTCACGCCAAAAGCGCGGGAAGCTCCTTATTCAGCGCCAACTTATCCTGCACGGCCGTACCGGTCAGGGCGTAGCCCAGCAGGCGGCCTTCGGCGTCACGGCACAGCGCCTTGATGTCAGCGCCGCTGCCTTCCACCTGCCACTCACCGCTGGTGCCACGCGGCGGCGGCGAGACCACCACCGGGCACGCCGGGGTTTTGACCTGCACCGGCATCGCGCCGTAGGTAACGGCAGTCGGGTTGCCGGCCAGGGTTTGCGCCAGGGCACGGGCGCAGGTCATCAACGGCATTACGTAAAGCAGATTGAGGCCATCCACTTCCGCGCAGTCGCCGAGGGCGAAGATATTGGCGTGGGACGTACGCAGCTGGCGGTCCACCACCACACCACGGTTGATGGTCAGGCCGGCAGCGGAGGCCAGATCGGTGCGCGGACGCAACCCCACGGCAGACACCACCACATCGCACGGCACCACAACGCCGTCTGACAAATGCGCCTCCAGCCCATCAGCGCTGCGCTGCAAGCTGGCCAACACCGGGCCCAGGTGGAAACGCGCGCCCAAACCTTCCAGACCGGCCTGTACGGCGGCGGCGGCGGCGGGATGCAGCAGCCCCGGCATCACCTGCTCGCACGGGGCAACCAGCTCGACGCTGTAGCCACCGGCGCTGAGGTCATTGGCGAACTCACAACCGATCAGCCCGGCACCCAGCACCAGCACGCGTTTCTTGCCATTGGCGGCCGTACGAAAGCGCGCGTAGTCCTCCAAGTCGTTGATCGGGAACACCGCATCGGCGCCGTCGCCTTCCACCGGTACGCGAATAGTTTCAGCGCCCCAGGCCAGCACCAGATCGCGGTATTCCACAGCTTCTTCGCCGATCCACAGGCGCTTGTGGCCCGGGTCGATACCGGTGATGCGGGTATGGGTGCGAATCTCGGCCTTGAGCTGGTCGGCCATGGCGCCGGGCTCGGCCATGCTCAGGCCGTCGGCGTCTTTGTTTTTGCCAAAACCGGTGGACAGCATCGGCTTGGAATAGGAGCGCCCGTCATCGGCGGTTATCAGCAGCAGCGGGGTCTGGGCATCGAGTTTGCGAAATTCCTTGGCCACGTTATAGCCGGCGAGGCCGGTGCCGATGATCACCACGGGTGCAGACATGACTCACTCCTGAAAACGTACAAAGACAGGCGCCACACAGCGCTGCCGAAGAAAGGGAAATTCGCGAATGGGCTCAGTTGATTTCGATCATCTCGAAATCCAGTTTGCCGACGCCGCAGTCCGGGCACAGCCAGTCTTCTGGCACATCTTCCCAGCGCGTGCCGGGGGCGATGCCGTCGTCCGGCCAGCCCAGCGCTTCGTCGTAGATAAAGCCACACACCACACATTGCCATTTGCGCATCACGGTTCACCCCTGGGGCCAAATGTGCCAGCGACCCTACCGCAATTGCCTGGCAAGGCCAATAACCCAAGGCGTCAGCCAGCCCATGGTTTGGCGTGTAGAGCAGGCTGCAGAAACGACAACGGCGACCCGAGGGTCGCCGCTTCCAAAACACTCAAGCGCGAATCAAGCGATTTCGATCATCTCGAAATCCAGCTTGCCGACGCCGCAGTCCGGGCACAGCCAGTCTTCCGGGACGTCTTGCCACAGGGTGCCGGCGGCGATGCCTTCATCCGGCCAACCCATGCTCTCGTCGTAAATCAGGCCACAGACCACACATTGCCACTTCTTCATTTTGCTACTACCTCAATTCTTCAGGCTGCTCTTCAGGCTACTGGGCACAGCGGTCGATGGTTGAAAATGCCGCTAGGCTCCCCCGGCTTTGTACTGATCGAAGCGCCAGTAATCAAGCGCCATCGGGCACCTCAAACCTTTGGCTGGGTGCCTGAATGACGCTTTCAGGCATACGCGTACTCGCCGCCACGTTCCAGTGCACGTTGATACGCGGGGCGCGCATGGATACGGTCGAGAAAGGCTTTGAGCCTGGGCCGACTGGCGTCAAGCCCGGCGCGCGAGGCGGCCGCCTCCAGCGGAAAGCTCATCTGGATATCGGCGACGCTGAAACTGTCACCGGCAAACCACTCACTCTTGCTCAGCTCACCTTCGAGGTAATCCAGGGTCTGGCGCAGCTGCGGGTTGATATAGGTGCCTTTCATCTTGCTGGAGATGCCACGGGCAATCGGCTTGATAAAGAACGGCATGGGCGCGCGCTCCAGCGTGTCGAACACCAGCTTGAGCAACAGCGGCGGCATGGCCGAGCCTTCGGCGAAATGCAGCCAGTAATTGCACCGCAGGCGCTCGGGCGTACCGGCGGCGGGTAGCAGCGCCTGACCGTACTGCTCTGCCAGGTACTGAATAATCGCCCCGGACTCGGCCAGGGTCAGGTCACCATCGGTAATCACCGGCGACTTGCCCAACGGATGCACGGCACGCAACTCGGGCGGCGCCAGCATGGTTTTGGGATCGCGCTGGTAGCGCTTGATCTCGTACTCGACGCCGAGTTCTTCAAGCAGCCAGAGAATGCGCTGCGAGCGCGAGTTGTTCAGGTGGTGGACGGTGATCATGGATCGCTCCCCGGGAGGCTGTTGTTAGTCGAGCGCACCGTGCCGACGTTAGCCACAAACCGCGCGCGGCGCCAGGCCGGCGCCCGGATAGGCGCATGACAACGCCGCGCGCATCCGTTTCGGTGCACCTTCACCCTAAAACAGCCAAGCGACGAAAAAAGCTGCCAGCCACGGCAGCTTCAAATCGCGCGCGGTGCTTTTCCTTCCCGCCAACGGAAGGCCTCTATATCAGTCGTCTCCAGCGCATTCCTGACAAATTCAGCATCCCTTTTATCACCGCAAATAATCATATTCCTGTCTAGCTCGACAGCATTTGGAATGCTTATTGCTCTCCCGCCCTTTTCGTCATTTCACAAGGAGGGCGTGGTATGTGGCAGAAGTTAGTTGTGCTGGCATTGCTCCTGGGCTGGGTAGACAAAGGCTTGAGCGCGGCGACGTTGTCGTTCGCCGCGGCCGAGTTCGTGCCCTTCGTTGCCGTGAAAGACGGCCAGCCCAGCGGGGCGGTTACCGATATCGTTCGGCAGGCGTGCCGCGAGGCGCAGATCGAATGCAGTTTCAAGGTGCAAGCCTGGAAAGATTCCAAGGCCGAGGTGGAAGCGGGCAAGCTGGACGGCCTGTTTGTGGTCAGCTGGGAGCGCGACCGTGCGCAATGGCTGAGCTTCAGCCTGCCGCTGCTGCACACCGAGTGGGGCTATCTGGTTCGCAGTAGCGATACGCGCAGCTACGTAGGGCTGAAGAGTTTGAACGGCTATCGCATCGGCGTGTTCGGCCCGTCGAGCAGCTCCGAGGCGCTGGAGCGGGTCAAGTCAATGCTGGGGCTGACCATCCAACTTAGCCAGGACGACCTCGCCAACGTACGCCGAATGCTCGCCGGTGAACTGGATGCCGTGTACATGAACCGCGACGTGGCGATGAGCCTGCTGCAACGCAACGGGCTGCAAGACCAGGTGCGATACGTAATGGGCGACAACGGGCGCAATTACCACCTGGCCTTCAGCAAACAGGCCGATGTGCAATTGACCGGCCCGTTCAACCGCGCGCTGCGGCGCATGTTCAAGGCCCGTGAAGTGCAACAGGCGCTGAGCGACCAGCAGTTGGAGCCGGCGCGCTGGACCGCCACCTACGAGGCAAAGTAAAGGCCAGCCGGGGGGCCTGAAACGGCAAACATGCTAAGCTCGCCGCCCCGTTTGCCGCCGATGTCTCTGCCGTGCCGCACGCCTCTTTCGCCGATACCGCCGCCTGGCTCACCGCCGCTCAACTGCAACCCGCGCCGTCTGAAACGGTGCTCGACTGGTTGTTCGATGACGGCTCGCTGACCCGCCGCCTGATTGCCCTGTCCAACGATGCCTTTAGCGTCACGCCCCTGAACGAAAGCTGGCAAACCCTACGCAGCGACGAGTGCGAGGCGCTGAATGCTCGTGAAGGCAGCGTCGGCTGGGTGCGCGAAGTGTTTTTGCGCGGTCATGGCCAGCCCTGGGTGTTTGCCCGCAGCGTGGCCACGCGCAGCCAGTTGATCGACTCGGACCTGCATATGGACGAACTGGGCAGCCGCTCGCTTGGCGAGTTGTTGTTCAGCGACCAGGCCTTCAGCCGTGGCCCCATGCAGGTGTGCCGTTATCCTCAGCACTGGCTGCCGGCCGATGTCAGCGCTGCAGAGTTGTGGGCACGGCGTTCGTGCTTTAGCCGCGACGGCTTGAGCGTGCTGGTGGCCGAAGTGTTTCTGCCGCCGCTGTGGACCGCCGCTGGCGTGCCGTTGCCTTCTCACCGCTGACCAGGAGCTGCGCTCGATGTACACCCGCCTGCTGCAATCGCTCAACTACCTTCACCCGCGCGCCTTCGACTTTATCCAGTTGATGCGCCTGGAACGCCCCATCGGCATTTACCTGCTGCTGTGGCCGACGCTGTGGGCATTGTGGATTGCCGCCAAGGGCGTGCCCTCGCTGGGCAATCTGCTGATCTTCGTGCTCGGGGTAATTCTGATGCGCTCTGCCGGCTGCGTGATCAACGATTACGCCGACCGTAACTTCGACGGCCATGTGGCGCGCACCAAAGGCCGGCCGCTGGCTACTGGCAAGGTCACGCCCAAAGAAGCGCTGATTCTGTTCGCGGTGCTGGTGGCGTTGAGTTTTATCCTGGTGCTGTTCACCAACCTCACCACCATTTTGATGTCGTTCGGCGCCCTGGCGATTGCCGCCACCTACCCGTTTATGAAGCGTTTTACCTTCTACCCGCAGGTGGTGTTGGGCGCGGCGTTTTCCTGGGGCATGCCGATGGCTTTTACCGCGCAAACCGGTGAAGTGCCGACCGCCGCGTGGCTGCTGTTTATCGCCAATATCGTCTGGACCGTGGGCTACGACACCTACTACGCCATGGCCGACCGCGAAGACGATCTGAAGATCGGCGTTAAATCCACCGCCATCCTGTTTGGCGACGCCGACCGGGTGATCATCCTCACCCTGCAAGGCATCGCCCTGCTCTGCCTGGCCCTGGCCGGCGCCCGTTTTACGATGGGCATCTGGTTTCTGCTGGGCCTGTTCGTGGCCGCCGGCTGCTTTGCCTGGGAGTTCTGGAGTACCCGCCAGCGCGAGCCGCAGGTGTGTCTTGCGGCGTTCCTGCATAACCATTGGGCGGGGTTGGCGATTCTGGTCGGTATCGCCGTGGACTTCGCCGCGCGCTGACGGTGGCGCAACGTTCTGTCACACAGCTGCAATAATTCCGTTATCTAATGCGGCGCAAGACAGATTAAACGACCCGAGGTTTGCTCCATGGTTGGCAAGAACATCCTGATCGTTGATGACGAAGCGCCGATTCGCGAAATGATCGCCGTCGCGCTGGAAATGGCTGGGTACGAGTGCCTGGAAGCAGAAAACACCCAGCAAGCCCACGCCATCATCGTCGATCGCAAGCCCGACCTGATCCTGCTCGACTGGATGCTGCCTGGCACCTCCGGCATCGAGCTGGCCCGTCGCCTCAAGCGTGATGAGCTGACCGGGAATATCCCGATCATCATGCTCACTGCCAAAGGTGAAGAGGACAACAAGATCCAGGGCCTGGAAGTGGGCGCCGACGATTACATCACCAAGCCGTTCTCCCCCCGTGAGCTGGTGGCGCGCCTCAAAGCTGTGCTGCGCCGCGCCGGCACCGGCGACACCGATACCCCAATCGAAGTCGGCGGCCTACTGCTCGACCCGATCAGCCACCGCGTCACCATCGACGGCAAACCCGCCGACATGGGCCCCACCGAATACCGCCTGCTGCAATTCTTCATGACCCACCAGGAACGCGCCTACACCCGTGGCCAGTTGCTGGACCAGGTGTGGGGCGGCAACGTGTATGTGGAAGAGCGTACCGTCGACGTGCATATCCGCCGCCTGCGCAAGGCCTTGGGCGAGGTGTACGAGAACCTGGTACAAACCGTGCGCGGCACCGGGTATCGTTTCTCCACCAAAAGCTAGTTCGGGAAAAAACCCAGAGTGAATCAAGACTGGCGTGGCGTAGTTATCCGCCGCTTGTTACTGCTGATCGCCGGCTGCCTGCTGGTGGGCCTGATCAGTGGTGAATATGCCTGGAGCCTGGTGGTGGGCCTTGGCGCCTACCTGGGCTGGACCCTCGCCCAATTGCTGCGCCTGCACAACTGGCTCAAGCACCACCAGACCGACCAGCCGCCGCCTGATGGCTACGGCCTGTGGGGCGAGGTGTTCGACAGCATCTACCACCTGCAACGCCGCGACCAACGCGTGCGCGGCCGTCTGCAAGCGGTGATCGACCGTGTGCAGGAGTCCACCGCCGCGCTGAACGATGCCGTGGTCATGCTCGACAGCGACGGCAACCTGGAATGGTGGAACCGCGCTGCGGAAACCCTGCTGGGTCTGAAAACCCCGCAAGACAGCGGCCAGCCGGTGACCAACCTGGTGCGCCACCCGCGCTTCAAAGACTATTTCGAACTGCCCACCCACACCGAGCCGCTGGAGCTGATTTCGCCGGTCAACGACCGCATGCACCTGCAGTTCCATATCACCCAGTACGGCAACGGCGAGCACCTGATGCTGGTGCGCGACATCACCCGCATGCACCAGCTGGAGCAGATGCGTAAGGACTTTATCGCCAACGTGTCCCACGAGCTGCGCACGCCGCTGACGGTTATTTCCGGCTACCTGGAAACCCTGCTGGATAACGTCGAAAACGTGAACCCCCGCTGGCTGCGTGCGCTGCAACAAATGCAGCAGCAAGGCGGGCGGATGCAGAACCTGCTTAACGACCTGTTGCTGCTGGCCAAACTCGAAGCCACGGACTACCCCTCCGACAACCAGCCGATCGCCGTCGACCTGCTGCTGCTCTCGATCAAGGGCGATGCCCAGGCGCTGTCCAACGACCGCCACCGCATCACCCTGGAAACCGACAACAGCATTCGTCTGAAAGGCAGCGAAGCGGAGCTGCGCAGTGCGTTTTCCAACCTGGTGTTCAACGCGGTGAAGTACACGCCCGACAACGGCGAAATTCGTGTGCGCTGGTGGGCTGACGAACACGGCGCGCACCTGTCGGTGCAGGACAGCGGCATCGGCATCGACGCCAAGCACCTGCCGCGCCTGACCGAACGTTTCTACCGGGTGGACTCCAGCCGCGCCTCAAATACCGGCGGCACCGGGCTGGGCCTGGCCATCGTCAAGCACGTACTGCTGCGCCACCGCGCACGCCTGGATATCAGCAGCGTGCCGGGCAAAGGCAGCACATTTACTTGCCACTTTGCGCCGGCCCAGGTGGTCAGACGCTAACCCGGCCACCGCTCAACGCTGGGCAAGCGCCTCGCGAGCGGCTAGTCTGCTGATTCGGCCGTGCCTGACGCACGACCACTAACTGACACATTGGACACTCTGAACCACCCCTATGGACCCTTCCCCTAGTTACGACGCCGCCACGTATTTCGCCGACTTCGGCCTTATCCTCTTCGCACTTCTGCTGGTTCTGCTCAACGGTTTCTTCGTTGCCGCCGAATTCGCCATCGTCAAACTGCGCGCCACCCGCGTTGACGCCATCGCCGCCAAAAACGGCTGGCGCGGCCATATTCTGCGCACCGTGCATAACCAACTCGACGCTTACCTGTCTGCCTGCCAGCTGGGTATTACCCTGGCATCGCTGGGCCTGGGCTGGGTCGGTGAGCCGGCGTTCGCCGAACTGCTGACCCCGCTGCTGCACAGCCTGGGCGTCGACTCGCCGCAACTGGTGCACGGCATCGCGTTCTTCACCGCGTTCTTTATCATTTCCTACCTGCATATCGTGGTGGGTGAGCTGGCCCCCAAATCCTGGGCGATTCGCCAGCCGGAACTGCTGTCGCTGTGGACCGCCGCGCCGCTGTACCTCTTCTACTGGGCCATGTACCCGGCCATCTTTATCCTCAACGCCAGCGCCAACGCCATTCTGCGTATCGCCGGCCAAGGTGAGCCCGGCCCGCACCACGAACACCACTACAGCCGCGACGAACTGAAACTGATCCTGCACTCCAGCCGCGCCAGCGACCCGAGCGACCAGGACATGCGCGTACTGGCCTCGGCCGTGGAAATGGGCGAGCTGGAAGTGGTCGACTGGGCCAACTCCCGTGAAGACCTGGTGTACCTGAACCTGAATGCCGCGCTGCACGAAGTGTTCGCCGTATTCCGCCGCCACAAGTACAGCCGCTACCCGGTGTACAACGAAGAGACCGAAGAATTCGTCGGCGTGCTGCATATCAAGGATTTGCTGCTGCACCTGTCGTTGCTGGAAATGCTGCCCTCGTCGCTGAAAATCAGTGACCTGATGATGCCCGTGGAGCGCGTAACCCGGCATATGCCGCTATCCACCCTGCTGGAAGAATTCCGCAAAGGCGGCTCGCACTTCGCCCTGGTGGAAGAAGCTGATGGCAAGGTGATCGGCTACCTGACTATGGAAGACGTACTGGAAGCGCTGGTCGGCGATATTCAGGACGAACACCGCAAAGCCGAGCGCGGCATCCTCGCCTACCAGCCCGGCAAACTGCTGGTGCGAGGCGACACGCCTTTGTTCAAAGTCGAGCGCCTGCTGGGCGTGGACCTGGACCATATCGAAGCGGAAACTCTGGCCGGGCTGATCTACGAAACCCTCAACCGCATGCCGGAAGAGGAAGAAGTGCTCGACGTAGAAGGCCTGCGCATCATCATCAAGAAGATGAAAGGACCGAAGGTGATTCTGGCGAAGGTTGTGAAGCTGGATTAAACCCAGCTTTCAGTCAAAACCTCCGTCATCCCGGCGCAGGCCGGGATCCAGAATTTTGCAGGAGAACGTCGGTGATTCGGCAATCACCGCCCCGGATTGCCGGACCACTGGATTCCCGCCTACGCGGGAATGACGGTGTCTTGGGTGGCGAGCTTCGTCACCTTCCCCGCCACAATCATCTGCGCCGCCTTCTCGCCAATCATGATGCACGGCGCATTGGTGTTGCCGCTGATCAGCGTCGGCATGATCGACGCATCGGCCACCGCAGCCCCTGCACACCAATCACCTCCAGCTGCGGCGTCACCACGCTCATGGCATCCACACCCATCTTGCAGGTGCCCACCGGGTGGAACACGGTGGCGGCGTATTCGCGGATATA
This sequence comes from Pseudomonas sp. CC11G, assembly GCF_056174845.1. Classification (NCBI taxonomy): domain Bacteria; kingdom Pseudomonadati; phylum Pseudomonadota; class Gammaproteobacteria; order Pseudomonadales; family Pseudomonadaceae; genus Pseudomonas; species Pseudomonas sp. CC11G. Next base: position 345,691 of record NZ_JBWBZC010000004.1, on the reverse strand, counting down.
GGCCATCAACTGCTCATCGCTCTGCACCTCGGCGCCGGGCAACATTTCCTTGCCGCGCAAGCCGTCGAAGCTGCTGTCGGCCAGCACCTTGCGCGCCAGCTTGAGGCCTTCGATCAGCACCTTGGCGTCGTCCATATCGGCGAGAAGTTGTAGTCGATCTCCAGTTCCCGCTGCGGGCTCAAGCGCAGTTCGCCAATCGATTTCGGCCGCAGCACGCAGGTGTGCACGGCGTAGCCATGGCCCCACTCGAACAACCGCCCACGGTGGCTGCGATAGCCCGGCACAAAGTGAAACTGCACATCCGGCAATGCATCCGCTAACGGCGTGCGGGCGAAGCCGCCGGCCTCCACGTAGTTGGTGGTGAGCCAGCCTTTTTTCTGCAGCAGGTATTTGAACGGCGAAGCCAGAATGCTGCCCAGTGAGCCCCAGGAAAACCCGAGGGTCAGCGGGCTGGCCGAGCGCACGGTGATCAGGCCGTCGAGGTGGTCTTGCAGGTTCTTGCCGACGCCCGGCGAATCGCACACCACCGGCACACCAGCGGCTTCCAGCTCGGCGCGCGGGCCGATGCCGGAGTTCAGCAGAATCTGCGGCGAGCCGAGTGAGCCCGCACACAAAATCACTTCGCGACTGCACTTCAAGGTGACCGGCTGGCCGTCCTTGAGCAGGTTCAAGCCACGCACTTGAGTACCTTCGAACTGCAGCGATTGCACGTTGCAGCCAGTCAGCACCGTCAGGTTCGGTCGATCACTGATCGGCGCGACGAAGGCGCGGTAAGCCGACAGACGCTTGGCGTTTTTCTGGGTGAGGTTGTAGATGCCGGCGCCTTCCAGATCGCCGCCGTTGAAGTCTTCGTTGGTCTTGATGCCGACCCGCGCGGCCGCTTTTACAAACAGCGCCGATAGCGGGTTGGGATCACGGGCACGGTCCACCAGCAACTCGCCCAGCGTGCCGTGCAGTGCCGGGTTTTGCCCGAGCAGGTTGCCTTCGGATTTCTTGAACAGCGGCAGCACGTCGGCCCAGCTCCAGCCGGCGCAACCCTGCTCGGCCCAACGGTCATAGTCCGAGGCGTCGCCACGGATATAGATCATCGAGTTCATGGAACTGGAGCCGCCCAAGGCCTTGCCCCGTGGCGTGTGCAAGCGGCGATTGTTGAGTTCTTTCTGCGGCGTGGAGAAGAAATTCCAACTGAAGATTTTGCTCTTGTACAAGGTGATGGTGCCGGCCGGGGTTTGCACCCGTGGGCTGGCATCGCTGCCACCGGCTTCAAGCAGGCAGACACGCACGGCGGGGTCGGCGCTCAGGCGGTTGGCCAATACGCAACCGGCCGAGCCGGCGCCGACGATGATGTAGTCGTAACTTGAGTCGGACATGGATGGCCTCGGTCTATACCAAAACCACCGTCATCCCGGCGTAGGCCGGGATCCAGGTGCGGTGATTACAGAACCACCGACGTATTCCTGCAAAATTCTGGATTCCAGCCTGCGCTGGAATGACGGTGTCGGGGTGGGAAGAGTGGTGTTAGTGAACCTCAGCGAGGTCATCGTGCAGCAGCTCCAGAATCCGCCGCTTCATCCGGATAAACTCCGGCTCCATCACCACGTCCATGGAGCGCGGCCGATCAATCGGCACGTCCAACACTTCCTTGATCCGCCCCGGCCGCGCGCCCATCACGTAGATGCGGTCGGCCAGCAAAATGGCTTCGTCGATATCGTGGTGACGAACACTACGGTCTTCTTCGCATTGCCCCACACCTGCAACAACAGCTGCTGCATCTGCAGCCGGGTCTGGCTGTCGAGGGCGCCGAAGGGTTCGTCCATCAGCAAAATCTGCGGGTCGTTGGCCAGCGCCCGGGCAATGGCCACGCGCTGCATCATGCCGCCGGAGAGCTGCTTGGGGTAATGCTGGGCGAACTTGGCAAGGCCCACTTCGTTGAGATAAAACTCGACGATGGTGTTGATCTCATCGCCTGGCAGGCCGCGACGTTTGAGGCCGAACTCGATGTTCTGACGCACCGTCAGCCAGGGAAACAGCGTGTAGCTCTGGAACACCATGCCGCGATCGGCGCCGGGCCCTTCGACCTTTTTTCCGCCGACATAAATGGCGCCATCACTCGGCTCGGACAGACCCGCCGTGAGGTACAGCAAACTGGATTTACCGCAGCCCGACGGGCCGACGATGACTGCAAATTGCTGATCCGGTACTTCGAACGACACGTTATCCAGCGCGGTAAACGTCTCACCACTTGGCGACTGATAGCGCAGGCTCACACCCTCGACTTTCAGGCGGCTTTCCACGGCCGCGTACTCGGTGAGGGCCGGCATGATGTAGGGCTTGGTGGAGGCTATTGTGCCCATGCGGCAATCCTCAGGCGGAGCAGACGGAAGAGTTGGTCGGTGATCAGGCCCAGCAGGCCGATGATGGCAATCGCGAGAAAAATCACGTCCACCTGAAAACCGCGCATGGCCTTCAGGCTGATGTAACCCAAGCCGCTGGAAGCAGCCACCAGTTCGGCAACTACGAGGTACGTCCAGGCCCAGCCCATGGTCACGCGCAGGGTGTCGAGCACGCCGGGCAGGGATGCCGGGCCGAGTACATGGAACACCACATCACGGCGCGTGGCGCCGAGGGTGTAGCTGGCGTTCACCAGGTCCTTGGACACGCCTTTGGAGACGTCGGCAATCATCACCAGCTGCTGGAAGAAGGTGCCGAAAATAATCACCGCCACCCGCTGCTCCAGGCCGATGCCGATCCACAGAATGAACAGCGGCACGAACGAGGTTACCGGCAGGTAACGGATAAAGTTCACCAGGGGTTCGAGGAACGCCTGCACGATACGAAAGCTGCCCATCAGCAGGCCCAACGGCACCGCGACCAGGGAAGAGATAGCAAAGCCGATCAGCACCACCTCAAGGCTTGCACCGACGTGTTTGGCCAGGGTGCCATCGTTGGTCAGGCGCACGGCGGCGTCGAACACCGCACCGGGGGTGGGCAAAAACATGGTCGGCACCACGCCGCCATACGACAGGCCGACCCACAGGCCGAGTACCGCCAACCAGCACAGGGTGCTGGCAGCAAAAACGATTTTCACCGGCAAGCCGACCTTGGGGGTCAGGCAGCGGTTGATCCAGGAACGAGTAGTGGCCACAACGCCACCTCCACATAAGGCAGGGAAAACAAGGCAGAGAGAAGCACGCTGCGTGCCGGAACACGCAGCGTGAAAGGCGTTACGGCGTGACGAACGAGGTGTCGACCAGGTCGTCATAGCTGACGGTGAAAGGCTTGCCCTGCAGCTCGCTCCAGGTTTCATTCGCCATCTTGATGATCTCGGCGATGTCACCCGGTTTGCCTTGGGTGCCGAGCAGTTTTTCGCTCATCGGCTGGTCGTAGAACTTCACGCCCTTGGCCGCTTCTGCCAGGTCTTCAGGCTTGGACAGGTAGCCGCCCACGCCTTTGGCCATGATGGTGTAGGCCTCTTTTGGATGGTCCTTGGTGTACTGCACGGCTTTGTACAAACCGGCCACCAGGGCTTTCACATCCTCAGGTTGTTTTTCGATCACATCGCACGACAGCGCGACCACATCGACGATCACGCCAGGGGTCGACGAACTGTCGACCAGCACGTTGCCGGTGCCCTTCTGCTTGACCATGGTCAGGTTCGGTTCCCAGGTCACGGCGGCTGGAATACGGCCGGCGATAAAGGCGCCGGCAGCGTCATCGGCGGTCATGTTCTGCACCTCGACGTCGGCCATGCTCATGCCTTCTTTCTTCAGCAGGTAAGACAGCCAGAACTGCGACACCGAACCTTCGTTCACGGCCACCGATTTGCCTTTGAGGTCTTTGATGCTCTTGATGTCTTTGGTGACCACGATGCCGTCGCCGCCATGGCTTTCATCCAGCGCGGCCACGGTTTTGAAGCAGAAGTCTTTGGAGCGGTATTTGAGAATTTCGTCGATGGTCGACGCCGAACCGGAGAGCTTGCCCGACGCCTGGGCGGCCATGTACATCGAGGCTTCTTCGATGGTAGTCAGTTCCAGGTCCAGGCCGGCATCTTTGAAGTAGCCCAGATCGCGAGCCAGGTACAGGGTGCCGTAGCCCACCCAGGTGGTGTGACCGATGGACAATTTGCCAGCCTGCGCGCCAGTGGCGACGGCGGCTAAAACGAGGGACAGCGAGACACGCTTGAGCAAGGACTTACGCATGGAACACTCCCACAGCCTGATGGCTTAGTTATTGATTGAATTGCGGGGCAGTAATGGCCAACGGCCAAGGTATTCCGTGACCCGGCCTCTGTTGGGCGGGGTTCTTGTTCTGCGGTGTTGCACACAAAATCTTTGCTGGTGTTACCTGCGGGTTCCTCGCACCTGGATTCCTGCCTTCGCAGGAATGACGGAGGTTTTGAGAAGACCACCGTCATCCCTGCGCAGGCAGGGATCCAGAATCTCAAAGCAAACCCAACTCCTGCGCCGTACGGTCCACCGCACGCTTCGTCTTGGCCACCAACTCATCCAGCTCACCACGGGTAGCCACCAGCGCCGGCGCCATGATCATGCGGCCCAAAGTGGAGCGAATAATCAGCCCCTCTTCAAAACCAATGGTCCGGCAGCGCCAGGCGATGTCGTTTTCATTGGCGAAGCGTTTGCGGGTGGCTTTGTCTTCGGCAAATTGCAGCGCGGCGACCAGGCCGGCGCCTTGAATTTCGCCCACCAACGGGTGGTTGCCGAACACTTCGCGCAGGCAGCTTTGCAGGTACGGGCCGGTGTCGGTTTTCACCTGGGTGACCACACCTTCATCACGCAGCGCCTTGAGGTTGGCGATGGCCACGGCCGCCGCCACCGGGTGGCCGGAATAGGTCAGGCCGTGGGCGAATACGCCGCCCTGCTCTACCAGTACTTCGGCCATACGCTTGCTGAGAATCAGACCGCCCATGGGGATATAGCCGGAGGTCAGGCCCTTGGCGATGGACAGGGTGTCGGGCTCGAAGCCGAAGTATTCGTGGGCGAACCATTCGCCGGTGCGGCCAAACCCACCGATCACTTCGTCGGCGCACAGCAGCACGTCGTACTTCTTGCAGATGCGCTGAATTTCCGGCCAGTAGCTTTCCGGCGGGAAGATCATGCCGCCAGCACCTTGGAACGGCTCGGCGATAAAGCCGGCGACGTTCTCGGCGCCCAGCGCGAGAATTTTCTCTTCCAGTTGCTGCGCCGCTTTCAGACCGAATTCAGCCGGGGTCAGGTTGCCCTCGTGGGCGTACCAGTACGGCTCGTCGATGTGCTCGACATCGGGAATCATGCCGCCCATCTCGTGCATGAATTTCATGCCGCCCAGGGCCGTGGCAGCGAGCGTGGAGCCGTGGTAACCGTTCCAGCGGCCGATCATGATTTTCTTCTCGGGCTTGCCAAGAATCTGCCAGTAACGGCGCACGGTGCGGATCAGCACCTCGTTGGCTTCGGAGCCGGAGTTGGTGTAAATCGCGTGGCTGTAGTGGCCCGGCAGCAGGCTAAAGAGCAGCTCGGACAGCTCCACCACCGACGGGTGGGTGGTGTGGAAAAACATGTTGTAGTACGGCAGCTGCTCCATCTGCTGGGTGGCGGCGGCCGACAGGTCGCGGCGGCCATACCCGAGGTTGGTGCACCACAGGCCGGACATGCCGTCGAGGTAGCTGTTGCCGTCGTTGTCCCACAGGTGCAAACGCTCACCGCGCACAATCACCCGCGGCCCTTCGGCGTTCAACGCTTTCTGGTCGAGAAAGGCGTGGATGTGGTGAGCGGCGTCAGAGGCCTGGTAGTCGCTGGTTTCGCGTTTGGGCGTCGGGGCAGTCATCTAAATGTCTCCAGATCTTTTCTTATCGCAGTTGGAACCAGGTGGTTTTCAACTGGGTGTATTTGTCGAACGAATGCAGGGATAGGTCGCGGCCAAAACCGGATTGCTTGCCGCCGCCAAACGGCACCGTCACATCCAGCGCATCGACGGTATTGACCGATACGGTGCCGGCGCGCAATTGCTTGGCCACCCGATGGGCGCGGTGCAGGTTGTCGGTCCACAGCGAGGCGGCCAGGCCGTAGATGCTGTCGTTGGCCAGGCGCACGGCTTCTTCTTCGCTGTCGAACGGAATCACCGCCAGCACCGGGCCGAACACCTCTTCCTGCGCCAGGCGCATATCTGCCGTTACGCCGGTGAAGATGGTCGGCTGAATAAAGTTGTTGGAGCCGTTGAACGTCAGCTGCTCGCCGCCACACGCCAGCTGCGCGCCTTGCTCGTGGGCGCCACGGATATAGCTCATCACCCGCTCGGTCTGCCGCGCTTCAACGATGGCGCCGGTGGTGCTTTTCGGGTCCAGCGGATCACCCGGCTGCCAGCCCTGGGCTTTGGCGACCAGACGCTTAACGAACTCATCGTGCACCGAGCGCTCCACCAGTAAGCGCGAGTTGGCCGAGCACACTTCGCCTTGGTTAAAGAAGATGCCGAACGCGGCTTTCTCCGCCGCCAGGTCCAGATCGCAATCGGCAAACACCAGATTGGCGCTCTTGCCGCCGCACTCCAGCCACACCTGCTTGAGGTTCGACTGAGCGGAATACTGCATAAAATATTTGCCCACTTCCGTGGAGCCGGTGAACGCCAGGCAGTCGATATCCGGGTGCAGGCCCATGGCCTTGCCGGCGTGTTCGCCCAGGCCCGGCACCACGTTGAGCACACCGGCCGGAATACCGGCTTCCAGCGCCAGCTCGGCCAGACGCAGCGCCGAGAACGGCGATTGCTCGGCCGGCTTGAGCAGCACCGAGTTACCGGCAGCCAGGGCCGGGGCGAGTTTCCAGGCGGCCATATCCAGCGGGAAATTCCACGGCACTACGGCGGCGACCACACCCAGGGCTTCACGGGTGATGGTGGCGAGCACGTTGTGCGCGCTGGGGGCGATTTCGTCGTAGAGCTTGTCCAGCGCTTCGGCGTACCAACGGATTACGCCAGCGGCGCCCGGTACGTCGACGTTGTAGGCATCCATCACCGGCTTGCCCATGTTCAGCGAGTCCAGCAGGGCTAGCTCTTCGCGGTTTTCCAGAATCAGTTCAGCGAGGCGCAGCAGCACCGCCTTGCGTTCGGTAGGAGAACGACGGGACCAGACCCCGGCTTCGAATGCCTGACGCGCCGCACGAACGGCAGCATCCACATCCACATCGCTGCAGGCGGCAACCTGGGCCAGCGTGTCGCCCGTTGCCGGGTTAATCGCTGCAAAAGTCGCCCCGGACTGTGCTGGCACGTGTTGCCCGCCAATAAACGCCTGCGTTGGGAAACGCATGGCGCCAGCCCGTTGTTGCCAGTCAGTTAGCTCAAACACCCCGTCGCCCTCTCGCCGATAACCTTTTGGTGAGAGCGATGGTGGCGGAACGGGCTGGATAGGAAAATTATTAAAAATGTCTTCGGGGTATATGAAAAAGCTGCTTTGGGGCGCACCAAGGTGGTGCCGAATGCGAGATAACCGTGCATCTCGCTTTTCAGCATCAACGCGATCCTTGTAGGAGCGACCTTGGTCGCGAAGCTTGGGATCTTAAAAAGCTTCGCGAGCAAGCTCGCTCCTACAAGGTTTATACGTCGGTGTAGATCTCCGGCCGCCGACCGGCGAGGTAGGGGAACGTGCTTTCCTGTGCCGCCCGCTGCCCATGATCCAGATCCACCACCAAGAGCGCCTCGCCATTGGCCGCGCTGGCCAGCTTGCTGCCATCCGGCGCCGCCACGCAGGAGCCGCCGAGAAAGGCCAGCCCCGCCTCGACACCGCTGTGGTTGCAGTAGGCGACAAACAGCTGATTCTCCACCGCACGCGCCGGCACGATCAGGTTGGGTACGGCGCCGTACTCCGGGGTCAACGCGGTGGGGATCAGCAACAGTTCGGCGCCTTGCAGGGTCAGCTTGCGCACGTTCTCCGGAAATTCCACGTCGAAGCAGATCAACAAGCCAATGCTCCAACCGTTGAATTCGAACGGCTGCTCCAGGCGTTCGCCGGGCGTAAACAACGTGCGCTCGAACGCGCCGAACAAATGGGTTTTGCGGTAGTTGCACAGCCGCGCGCCGCTGGCATCGATGACTTGCGCGGCGTTATAGGGTTTGCCGCCGCTCTCGTGGGTTTCGGCGTAGCCGTAGCAGATGGCGATGCCATGTTCGCGGGCCAGTTCGGCGATGCGCTGGGCCGACGGGCCATCAACGGGCTCGGCCGGTTGCGCGCGCAGGTTATAGCCGCCCAGCCACAGCTCCGAACACAACAGCAACTGCGCGCCAGCAGCGGCAGCCGCGCGGGCCTGCACCGCAAGATCGGCCAGGTTGGCGGCGATATCGCCGGGGTGTCCTTCGGTTTGCCAGAGCGCCAGACGCATGCTGCTACCTCCCTTGTTTTTATGATGAGTGTGTACGGCTTTTGCTACGAGCCGACTACGGTTGTAGCAAGCAACCGGCCAAGAAAAATATGCCCTGTGCTGCGAAAAAAGGTGTGCACGTCCGGCCCCGCCAACGCGGTAAGGTGTGCACGGAAATGTCCTACCCGAGGTTTGTCGTGGCCGCCTATACCCTGCGCCAACTTAAATATTTCGTCACCACCGTGGAATGCGGCAGCGTCGCCGAGGCCTCGCGCAAGCTGTATATCGCCCAGCCGTCGATTTCCACGGCGATCAAGGGCCTGGAAGAAAGCTTCGGCGTGCAGCTGTTTATCCGCCACCACGCCCAAGGCGTGTCGCTCACCCCCAGCGGCGCGCGCTTTTACCGCAAGGCGCAGGAACTGCTGCGCATGGCCAAGGAGTTCGAACAGAACGCCCTGGCCGATAACGACATCATTGCCGGGCAGATCGACATCGGTTGTTTCGAAACCGTGGCGCCGCTGTACCTGCCGCGCCTGATTGCCGGCTTTAACGCGATGTACCCGGGCGTGGAAATCCGCATCCGTGACGGCGAACAACAGGAGCTGGTGCAGGGCCTGACGTCCGGCAGTTTCGACCTCGCGATCCTCTACGACCACGACCTGGACGGCACCATCGAAACGCAACCGCTGATGCCGCCGGCGCGCCCCTATGCGCTGCTGCCAGCCGACCACCGCTTCGCCCAACAAGCGCAGGTGTCGCTGCGTGATCTGGCGTTGGAGCCGATGATTCTGCTCGACGTGCTGCCCAGTCGTACCTACTTCGTCAGCCTGTTCGAAGAGCTGGGGCTGACCCCGCATATCGCCTTCAGCTCGCCCTCCATCGAGATGGTGCGCGGCATGGTCGGCCAGGGGTTTGGCTTCTCGGTATTGGTGACGCGGCCGCACTCGGAATGCACGTATGACGGGCAGAAAGTGGTGGCAGTGAATATCGCCGAAGACGTGACCGGCTCGGGGCTGGTGGCGGCGTGGTTGAAGCGCTCGCAGCTGACCAAGGTGGCGCAGTTGTTTGCGGATTATTGTCAGCAGGAGCTTGGGAAATAGCGGCCCGCTCTTGATGGGTTTCGCTGTGCTCTACCCATCCTACGGGACTGCGCAAAACCGTAGGATGGGTAGAGCGCAGCGAAACCCATGCGGCTACGACGTCATCGCCGCCAACAACCGCTCCCCATCCAACGCCCGACACACCCCAACCGGCTTCTGCATCGGCGAGTCCTCAGCCGCCAGCATGGCATTCAAAATCGCCTCATCCGTGCCCTGCACCGCCGCGAGATAAAACGCGTCAAAGCAATCGTCATTCAGATAATCCAGGTTCTGCAGCGGCCCGCTTAGCTGCGGCATCGCCCGTGGATTGGCGACGCTCAACGCGAGGAAAATATCCCCGGAATTATTGCCCCCCGGCGTCCCCGCCAACCCCACGCCCAACCCCGCACGGCGGGCCAACCGCCGCAGCTGGTGCGGCAACATCGGCGCATCGGTCGCGATGATCACCACAATCGATCCACGCTCACGGTCCAAGCCATCAGGCAGCTCATCCGGCAACCGTTCCCCCACCGGTACGCCCAGCACTTTGAACCAGTCACGCATGCCATGGTTGGCTTGCAGCAGCACGCCGAGGGTGTAGGTTTTACCGTCTACTTCAATGAGGCGCGACGCCGTGCCGGTGCCGCCCTTGAAGCCGTAGGCGATCATGCCGTTGCCGCCGCCGACGTTGCCTTCGGCAAGCGGCCCGGTCATGGCGCCATCCAGCGCGGCACGGGCGTGGGCTTCGGTGACGTGCAGGCCGTTGATGTCGTTGATTACGCCGTCGTAGGTTTCCGCTACTACCGGCATGGCCCACAGATGATTGCTTTCCCAGGCTTTGGCGTAGTGCTCGATGGTCCAGCGCGTGGCGGCCTGGTGCACGATGCCGACGCTATGGGAGTTGGTCAGGCACACCGGGCCGACGAAGTAGCCGCCGTCTTCAATCCAGTGCGTACCGGTCATTTCGCCGTTGCCATTCAAGGCCGAGAAACCGGCCCACACCGGCATCGGCTCGGGCTCATAACCGCGCGGCAAAATGGCGGTGACGCCGGTCTGGATGCGTTTGCCGTTGGCCGCCGTACCCTCGACGTTCTGGTAACCAACCAACACACCGGGCACATCGGTAATGGCGTTGCCTTGGCCGGTGCGGCCGGGAAAGGCCAGGCCAAGTTGGCGGGCGCGGGGCTTGTTAGGAGCCATGGGAGTCCTCGGCTTTCAGTGCAGCGGGTTGACGGTTGCGCAGGTACAGGCCCACCGCCGCAATCAGCAGCGAGGCCAGAATCAGCAGGGTGGCGATGGCGTTGATCTCGGGTTTGATACCGCGGCGGATCATGCCGTAGATGTAAACGGGCAACGTGGTGGAGTCGACGCCGGAGATAAAGTAGGTGATCACCAGGTCGTCCATGGAAATGATGAACGACAGCAGCGCACCGCCAATCACGCCCGGCAGAATCATCGGCAAGGTGATGCGGCGGAAGGTGTACCAGGGGTTGGCGCCGAGGTCCGCCGAGGCTTCTTCCAGCCGCGTGTCCATCCCCGCCAAACGCGCGCTGACGACGATAAACACGTAGCTCACCAGAAAACTGCAGTGGCCGATGATGATCGACACCTTGCCCAGCGGAATGCCGATGTTGACGAAGAAAATCAGCAGGGAAATACCCAGCACCACGTCCGGCATCATCATCGGCATAAACAGCAACATGCGGTAGAAGCCCTGCAGGCGGAACCGAAAGCGCGCCAAGGCCAACGCCGTGAGGGTGCCGATAACCGTGCTGATCAGCGCGGTAATCAACGCCACGCTCAAACTGGTGCGCAGCGCGCCCAGCAGTTGGTCGGTGGACTCGATGTACTGCACGTTGTCCGCCAGGTGATTGGCCATGCCGAAAATCGAGCGGTACCAGTCCAGCGAGAAGCCGCCCCAGATCATCATGTTCAGCGGGTTGCCATTGAACGAGTAGACGAAGATCAGGCCAATCGGTAGGTAGAGAAACACGAAGAACAACAGGCTATAGCCCGACAGCAGGTGTTGCCCGAGACGACGCATCATGGCCGACCCTCCAGCGCTTGCCCGCGATTCAGGCTGCGCACATACAGCAGCAAAAACACCAACACGCTGGCCATCAGCAACATCGCCAGCGCGGCGCCAAACGGCCAGTTACGGGCGGCGAGAAATTGCTGTTCCACCAGGCTGCCGATCATCAGCACCTTGGCGCCGCCGAGCAGCGACGGCACGATGAAATTGCCCAAACTGGGGATAAACACAATGATCGAGCCGGCCGCCACGCCGGGCATGGTCAGCGGCAGAATCACTTTGCGGAAGGTTTGCCAGCGGCTGGCGCCGAGGTCTTGCGAGGCTTCGATCAGGCGGCGGTCGAGCTTCTCCACGCTGGCGTAGATCGGCAGGAACATAAACGGGATAAAGATATAGACCAGGCCGATCAGCACGGCGGTTTCGCTGTAGATCAGGTCCAGGTCGGCGTGGATGCCGATGTTGTGCAGGAACTGATTGAGAAACCCGCTGGGGCGCAGAATCAGCACCCACGCGTACAGGCGCACGATCAGGCTGGCGAAGAACGGCAGGGTGATCAGAAACAGAAAGAAATTGCGCTTGCGCTCGTTCAGCCGGCTAACCCAGAACGCCACCGGGTAACACACCAGCAGCGACACCAGCACCGTGAGCAGCGCAATGCGAAACGAGCGCAAGATGATTTCCAGGTAGACGATATCGAACTCTTCATTGGTGCCATCGGCCCAGCCAAGCACGCGGCCGAAACTGTCCGGGTAGAAATTCCACACCACGCCGCCGTACATACCGGGCTCGGCCAGGCTATAGGCGGCCATGATCAGCAGCGGCGCGACAAAGAAGCCGCCGATCAGCAACGTCACCGGGCTAAGCAAACCGAATAGTCGCAGGCGATTGCGGCCTTGCAGGGTCAGGCCGCTCATCACGCCTCTCCCGCCAGCACATGCGCTGCTTCACTGGCGTACCACAGGCGCAGGGTTTCGCCGGCGTGCAGGCGTTGCAGGGCCTGGCGCGCGGCGTCACGCACCACGGCTTTTACCTGGCTGCCCTGGGGCGTGCGCATGCTCACTTCGAAGTCTTTGCCGACAAACACGGTTTGTTCCACCACGCCTTCCAGCCAGGCATGGCCATCGGCGTTGGCGTTAACGTTGGCGGGGCAGTCGAGGTGGAAGTGCTCGGGGCGCAGCAGCACCTGCACGTGCTGGTTGAGCTGCAGTTCGCCACGCCGTACGCGCAGGGTGTCGCCGGCTTCACTGATCAGCTCGGCATGCTGCTCATCCACCGCGCTGACTCGCGCCTTGAACAGATTGCTCTCGCCGATAAAGCCGGCGACGAAGGCGTTGGCCGGGCGGTCGTAGATTTCCTCCGGGCGACCGATCTGCTGCACATGGCCGCCGTTCAGCACCACGATGCGGTCGGACATGGTCAGGGCTTCTTCCTGGTCGTGGGTCACGAACACAAAGGCGATGCCCAACTCGCTCTGCAGCTTTTTCAGCTCGCGCTGCATGCTCTGGCGCAGGTGGCGGTCGAGCGCCGACAGCGGCTCATCGAGCAGCAGCAAGGCCGGCCGATTGACGATTGCGCGGGCCAGAGCCACGCGCTGTTGCTGGCCACCGGAGAGCAGACCCGGTTTGCGCTTTTGCAGGCCGCCCATGCCGACCATTTCCAGCGCTTCGCCAACACGGGTATCGCGTTCCTTGCGCGGCACGCCACGCACTTCCAGGGCGTAGCCCACGTTGTCGCCCACGCTCAGATGCGGGAACAGCGCGTAACTCTGAAACACCGTATTCACCGGGCGTTGGTAGGCCGGCACATCGTTCATCGGCTGGCCCTGAATGATCAGGCTGCCGCTGTCCAATTGCTCGAAGCCGCTGATGGCCCGCAGCAAGGTGGTTTTGCCGCAGCCAGACGGCCCCAGCAAGGTGACAAATTCATTGGCGCCGACACTCAGATCGACTCCATCGAGAGCCCGCACCGCCTGACCTTCAGGCGTACGGTAATGCTTCACGGCAGCCTTGATTTCGACCACCGGGGTATTGGCGTGAGACATGAACAGCTCCGGTAAAGCGGGGGCATGGTGGCGTGGCGATCGGAGAACCCTGTGGGAGAGGCTTCAGCCTCGATCGATCCTGAACAGGTCAAAAGCATCGAGGCTAAAGCCTCTCCCACATAGAGCAGAGAGGTGTCCGCTGTTAGTTCGCGGTGCGCACCCGCGTCCACGCGCGGTCGTATTTCTTCAGGTCTTTGCCCAGGTCATTGAAGATCTGCAGCTTGGCCTTCACGTCTGCCGGTGGGTTGGCAGCCGGGTTGTCTTTCAGCTCAGCCGGCAGCAGTTTCAGCGCCTCGGCATTGGGAGTGCCGTTGGTTTGCTGGATGGTGTTGAGCGAGGCGATTTCCGGGCGCAGGAAGAACTCCATAAAGCGCTTGGCATTGGCCTTGTTGGGGGCGGTTTTGAGCACGCACATATCTTCCTGATACATGGTCGCGCCTTCCTTCGGAATCACGTAGGTGAGGTTGGCCGGGTCTTGTTTCACGTACATCAGGGCGCCGACAAAATACTGCGCGGCCACCACATCGCCCGACTGCACCATCGGTACGCTTTCATAGGTGAAGGCGGAAATCAGCGGTTTGCGTTCCAGCAGCCAGTCCTGCGCCACCTTGAGGTCGTCGACGCTGGTGGTGTTCACCGACAGGCCATTGCTGATCAGGCCCACGCCGAGCACTTCACGCATATCGTCGAGCATTACCACCTTCTTGCCGGCCTTCGCTTCGTTGAAGAAGTCGGTCCAGGTTTCGATGGGTTTGCTCACCTTGCTCTTGTTGTAGAAGATGCCGACCGTGCCCCAGGCGTAGGGCATGCAGTACTCGCCCTTGGGGTCGGACTTGGCCCGCAGGTAGGCCGGGTCGATGTTCTTGAACGCCGGGCTCTGGTTGATATCGGTTTTTCCAGCAGGTTCAGCGCGGCCATGGTGTCGTGCATATGCACCGAGGGGAACACGATGTCGTAACCGGTGGCGCCGGCTTGCAGCTTGGCGAGCATTTCCTCGTTGCTGCCGTAGGTATCCAGGCCGACCTTGATGCCGGTTTCGGCGGTAAAGCGGGTGAGTACTTCCGGGTTGATATAGTCGCCCCAGTTGTACAGGCGCAGCTCTTCGGCGGCCTGGGTGGCGCCGGCGCTGAGGGCGAGGATGCCGCCGATAACGGCGGGCAAGGAAAGCTGGCGCAGGGGACGGGTGATAAGGTCGAGCATGTTCCTGTTCTCCACTGTTTTGATTGCGCAAGGCGTGGCCTGGCACTGTTGTTGCGGCAGGAATTGCGAGGGCTGTTCGGCGATATCGTGGAAGGTCTGAGCGCCTTCATCTGCTGGACGAGCCTTTTTTGTATGGCGTACCGAGAATAGAATATATTTCTTCCAAAGATCAACACTCTGACATACTCGTGTCAGACTTTTATTTTTAGCCAGCCGGAGCGCAGGCATGCTCGATAGCAAAATGGAACAACTGGACGGCAAGCTGACCCCCGCAGAACGCACCTTGTGGGCCTATATCCAGGCCAACCGGGAAACCATCGCCTTTGAAAACGGCGCGAGCCTGGCCGAGAAGAGCAAGGTCAGCCCCAACACCGTCAGCCGTTTTTTGCGCCGCCTGGGCTACAAGGGCCTCAAGACCCTCAAGGAAGAATTGCGCGATGACGTGCGCATTCAATCGCTGCTCAACACCACGCTGATCGAGCGCGTAGACCAGCAGCCGGACGACCTGCTGGCCCACCTCAACGAGGAAATCGAAGCCCTCAGCGCCTTCGCCGCGCAAATGGGCAGCCAGCACTGGCAAGACATCGTGCAGCGCGTAAGCCTGGCCGAGCGGGTGTTTGTGTGTGGGTTTCAAACCATCAAGGGGCTGGCCGAAGACTTTGCCAATCGCCTGTCGCTGGTGCGCAGCGGCGTGGAATTTCTCGACCTCTACAGCGGCGTGCTGGGGCGTTGGATCGACAGCCGCGACAAGCGCTGCTGCGTGATTCTGATCGACATCGCACCCTACGCCGACGCCGGTATCGCCTTCGCCAACAACTGCCTGCAAAGCGACACGGACCTGGTGGTGTTCACCGACGAATACGGGATTGCCCGGCACATCGATACGCCGCTGATCATCACCATGAAAACCAAGACCGGGCTGATTCTGGAATCCACCGGCGGGCTGACCAGTGCGCTGAATGTGTTGCTGCACTGCGTGGCGTCGCAGCGTAAAGGTGAGTTGAAGGAACGGCTGGCGGCATATCGGTCGCGGGTGGAGAGCCTGAAGCTGTATCGGCCGTAAACACTGCACGTGACTTAATCACCCGTCATTCCCGCGCAGGCGGGAATCACGGGGGGTTAATGGGAGACCTGCATCCACTCTGCCAACCGCGCCAACATGGCATCGCACTGCCCCAGCTGCTCCACACTCACAAACTCATCCGGCTTATGCCCCTGGTCCATGCTGCCCGGCCCGCACACCACCGTGGCGATGCCGGCCTGATCGAATAACCCGCCCTCCGTGCCAAACGCCACGGTGCCGAAATCATCCGAACCGCTGATAAGCGCCAGCAACTTCGCCGCTTCGCTGTCGGCCGCCGTGACCAAGCCCGGGTACGCGCTGATCGGCGTAAACCGAATGCCAGTGCCCGGCTGCACGGCATTCATCTGCGGCACCAGCTCGGCGGCATACGCCTGCAATTCACTGGCGACCTGCTCGGCGTTATCGGCCGGCAAGGTGCGCACTTCAAAGTCGAAACGGCAGTGTTCAGGCACGATATTCAGGGCGCTGCCGCCGCTGATGGTGCCGGTTTGCACAGTGGAATACGGCGGGTCGAAGCGCACGTCATGGCGTTCTTTAGCGGCCAGGCGCTGACCGATTTCGCCGAGGCGGCTGATCAACTTGGCGGCGTATTCGATGGCATTCACGCCCTGCGGCGCATAGGCCGAATGGCAGGCGGCGCCGTGCACTTCGCAGCGCATGCCGAGCTTGCCCTTGTGGCCGAGCACCGGACGCATAAACGTTGGCTCGCCGATGATGCACAGGCTGGGGCGCTCGGGGCGGCCTTCCAGGGCTTCGATCAGGCTGCGCACACCGAGGCAGCCGACCTCTTCGTCATAGGAAATCGCCAGGTGCAGCGGCACGCGCAAGGGCTTGGCAAGAAAGCCCGGCAAGGCGGCCAGCACGCAGGCGATATAGCCCTTCATGTCCGCAGTGCCACGGCCGTAAAGCTTGCCGTCCCGCTCGGTCATTTCGAAAGGCGGTACGGTCCAGGCCTGGCCGTCGACCGGCACCACATCGCTATGCCCGGAGAGCATCACACCACCGGCGCCAGCAGGGCCGAGACGTGCATATAGATTGGCTTTGCGGCGGTCGTCGCTGTAGATCAGCTCGCTGTCGATGCCCAGATCCGTGAGGTAGTCGCGCACGAATTCGATCAACGCCAGGTTCGACTCGCGGCTGACGGTGTCGAAGGCGATTAGATGGGATAGCAGGTCGCGGCTGGTGGGCATGAAGGCCTCAAAATCGGTGAACGCGAAACGTAGGTTGGGTTGAGCGCAGCGAAGCCCAACGGGCGATCGCAATGTTGGGCTTCGCTGCGCTCAACCCAACCTACGCCGAAATCTCACTCGCTCACTCGTCCCCTGGCACACCGTAGCTCGGCGCTTTGGTCGGGTCGAGGGCGCGGGTGATGTAGTCCTGCATCTGTGGGCGGTACGCCGTCCACAATTCACCCAGTTCACCAATCGGGTTGTGCTCGGCCCAGTCCACGCGCAAATCGACAATCGGCCAAAGCAAATCGCTCACCACCGACATCGCCGCCGAATGCACCGGCCCGGCTTCGCCGCCAGCGGCCATCGCCGCATTCATCGCCGCCAGCAAACGATCCGCCAACGCTTCACCGCTGCTGCCTTCGAACGCAGCCACCATCGCCTCGATCACCTGCGGGCTGGACAGCAAATTACCCGCCGCCACGCATTGCTCGCCGGCTACGGCATTGTGCAGCCCCAGCGCTTCGCTGCCGGTAAACAGCGCGGTGGCGCCGTGATGGTCGATGACCGTCACCTGGCGGAATTGGCTAAAGCCGTGGGTGGTCAGGGCCTTGTCCAGCGCTTCGCTGGCACTGGCGCCTTGCTCCAGCAAATCGAGAATTTCCGGGCCCAGGGCCGGCAAAGTGATGTTCTGCGTGGACACCGCGCCAATCCCGCCGCGCACCCACGGGCAGCGGGCACCCACGGCAATGCTGGAGGAACTGATGGCGATGCCCAGTTGGCCGGTTTCGGCGCAGCGGCCGACGATGGAGAAGGTCATTTCCAGTCATCCGGAATAACAGCGATAACGTCAATTTCCATCAACCACTGCGGTTGGCCCAATGCCGAGACGACCAGCCCGGTGGAAATCGGGAACACCCCTTTCAACCACTTGCCCACTTCCTGGTAAACAGGCTCGCGGTAGCGGGGGTCGGTCAGGTAGGTGGTGGTTTTCACGATATGGCTCAGGTCGCTGCCCGCCTCCTCCAGCAGTTGCTTGAGGTTTTTCATGGCTTGTTCGGCTTGTGCGCGCGGGTCGCCCAGGCCCACCAGGTTGCCTTCGAAGTCAGTACCCACCTGCCCGCGCACATACACGGTATTGCCGGCCCGCACGGCCTGGCACAGGTCGTTGTCCAGGGTCTGGTTGGGGTAGGTGTCCTTGGTGTTGAACATGCGAATGCGGGTGTGGGTGGGTTTGCTCATGGGGACGCCCTGAAATCGATTGACGGAATGACGATGCCCGCATTCTGTCCACACCCAGGCCATAGCGAAATTAGGTTTTTTGTCGTCGTGGGTTAGGCAAAAACTGGGGTGGGCGTCAGCCGGCGTGGCGCTGCATGTTGAAGACCCGCCATTGGCCGTCGTCGCCGTAACGCAGGGTGACCTTGAGCAAGCAGGCGCCCTCAAATTCCACGTCCACCTCGGGCATTTCCACGGCGCTGTTATTCCACCAGCGGCGCAGGCGATTGCCGTTGGTTTGTGGCGGGGCGGTCCATTCCACGCGGTCGACGGTGCAGAGTTGACGCTGCATCAGCGCGGCGAATTCGGCCGGCGTGCGACCAACGTACTCATTGCTCAGCGCCAGCGCCTGGGCTTTATCCAGCTGCCCCGCTTCGAGCAGCGTGATAAAGGCCTGAGCGCGGTCGACTGCCTCGACGGGGTAGTGCTCAGCCTTGGCCCACAGATAACCGCCGACCGGCAGGGCGACTATCACCCCTGCTGCCAGCAACCAACGTGTACTCATCAGCGCGACGATTGCGCCGTAGGCGACTCGTGCCAGGACGGTTTGATATACGGCTCTTCGGCACCCGACAGGGTAATGGCGAAGTGATTGAGCACACCTTCGGCGGTGTATTTGGGGAAGCTTGCGCACACGGCAATCACCGTCAGGCCCATGGCCATGGCACGGGCCGGCAAGGGGCGAATTTCCACACGGTCGACCAAGGCCAGAAAGGTGAGCGACCCCAGGCTGCCGATCAACGCACCGGCAACGGCTTCAGACACGGGGTGCACAGTGGGCGCGACGATGGTCACGGCGAAATACCAACCCCATACCATCGCCGCCAGCGCCACCGGCCAGCGCAGCAGCGGGCGCCATTGGCGCACCAACAGGCTCAGCGCTACCGGCAGCATCAGGCAGGCATTCATGGCATGGCCGCTGAACACGGCAATGTTGAAAGTTTCCAGGCCGTGGCCCCAGCCCTTGAATGCCACTTTGCTGATCATCACTGCACCGTAGGCGAGCACCACCACGGCCAGCCACAGCTGAGCCACACGGCGCGAGGCGCTGTAGTTCAGCCAGGCGGCGATCAACAACAACACCGGAATCATCACGGTAATGCCCATATAGGGCGTAATCGAAAAGCTGCTATTCACGTTATCCCTCACATACACACAGCCGCAGTCGGTCACTCGACGGCGGCGATTATTCTCGGCAGAACGCCACCCAGCAAGGGAAGTATCAGAAGTTTCTTATTAGAAGGGGGTGAAGCGGCTACGGTTGGAAAAGCAAATTTCACGCCGTGCTGAAGTGAGACCGGACGGTTGGCGGTTAGTTGCGGCCTCTCGTCGTCCCCGCTCGCGGCGGGGATGACGGAGTGTAGCCTTACAACGCCGCCGGTTGGGTGCGCGTCAGCTGCTCGAGGAGTTCCAAATCGGTGCTCATGCCCGAGGTTTCGCGGATCCGCGCCAGAATCTCACGTTTCAAGGTAAGAAATTCAGGCGACAGTTTCATGTCTTGATTGCGCTCGGCCGGCAGCGGCACGTCGTAGATGGTGTCGATACGCCCAGGGCGCGGCGCCATCAACACCACACGGCCGCCGAGGTAAATCGCCTCTTCCACGTCATGGGTGACGAACAGAATCGTGCTTTTCTCCAAACGGTGCACATGGCGAATCAGGTCGTGCATCACTTCGCGGGTTTGCGCATCCAGGGCGCCGAAGGGTTCGTCCATCAGCAGAATTTCCGGCTTGGGCATCAACGCGCGGGCAATCGCTACCCGCTGCTGCATGCCGCCGGAGAGCTGGTTCGGGTACGCCTGGTGAAACGCCGACAGGCCCATCAGATTAAGCAACGCATCGGCACGGCCGCTGGCCACCTCGATATCGGCGTCGCTTTTCACCGTGTCGGACACCACCTTGAGCTGGCGGCAGAACTTGATGTTCTGCATCACGTTCAGCCATGGGTACAGGCTGTAGTGCTGAAACACCATGGCGCGGTCGATGCCGGGGCCGTTTACGGCGCGGCCATCAAGCAGAATCTCGCCGCGGCTGTGCTGCTCCAGCCCGCCGATGCTGCGCAGCAGGGTGGACTTGCCGCAGCCCGAGGCGCCGACGAAGGTAATGAATTCGTTGCGCTGGATATCCAGGTTGATGTCTTGCAGGGCCTGCACGTCGCGGTTGCGGGTTTTGAAGACCTTGCTGACCTGGCGGATTTTTATCTTGGCATCGGTCATGGTGATTACCTCTTCAACCAGGGAAAGGCCACACGGCCGAGCCAGCGGAATGCCTGGTCGGTGAGCAGGCCGATAACGCCGATCAACAGGATGCCGGCGAAAATCTTGTCGGTTTGCATATAGCGCTGAGCTTTGAGAATGGCGTAACCCAGGCCCGAGTTGGCGGCTACCAGTTCGGCCACCACCAGGTAAGTCCAGGCCCAGCCACAGGTGATGCGCAGGGTGTCGAGCAACGCCGGACGGGCCGACGGCAGAATCACCAATTTCACAATCTCGCTGCGGCTGGCGCCCATGGTCTGCGCCGCTTCAATCTGCGCCATCGGCACCCGGCGTACGTCTTCGGCCACCATCAACACCATTTGAAAAAAGGTGCCGATAAAGATGATCAGAATCTTCGAGCTTTCATCGATGCCAACCCACAGCATCACCAGCGGGATAAAGGCCACCGCCGGCATGTAGCGGATAAAGTCGGTGAGCGGCTCCAGGAAGGCCTGCACCGGCCGGTAAGTGCCGATGTACAACCCCAGCGGCAGCGCAAACAGCGCCGAGAGCAGAAAGCCGGTCATCACCCGGTACACGCTGATGCCGATATCGGTCAGCAGGCCTTCATCGGTCCACCAACGGCCGACCCGCGCCAGCACCGCGTCGGGGCCGGGCATAAACATCGGGTTGGCCAGGCCTGCGGCGGTGTACGCCCACCAGACCAGCAACGGCAGAATCAGGCCGGCAGCGGCCAGGCCCCACACGGCACCGCGCGAGAGCTCGCCACGGATCACCCACCAGCTCGGGCGCGTGGGCTGCGCCGCCGCTTGGGGTTCGGGCAACGGTTGATGGGCGCTCATGACAAGGCCTCCTCGGGACGGGAAAAAATAGGATTCGTACGCCGGCGCCAGCCGCCCAGGGGCAGCACATGGCCGAGCTGCGCCAGGGTGTCGGCGGCGCACAGCTGCTCGACGTGGTCGGGGTCGATGCTGGCCGGCAATAACGCCTGGCCGATGCGCTCGGGAATGGTCGACAGCTCGATCTGCCACGGCTGCTTGCCATGATGATGGCGGCCGAACGACAGCTCGCACTCCAACAGATGTATCGGGCAGGCACCCGCTTCCAGCAGCGCCAGCAGGGAACCCGCCGGCGGCAGCGGTTTGTGCCGGCTGGCGGCAAACACAAAATAGTCGCCAGCCAGCAACAAGCAGCCCTGACGGCCATCGGCGGCCACCAGCCATTCGCCCCAGTTGCGGCCGATGGAGTGCGGCAGGCGCTCCCACACTTCGTGGTAGCTGCCGTCGAGGCCGTCTTCCAGCACCCGCTCAGAGTTTTCAAAGTGCATGGCGCCGATGTCTTCGCTGCCGCGCGGCGGCTGTACGTCGAACGCACGGTGCCAATGGCACAGCTCGGCACTGTCGGCCGGCTCGGTGATTTCGGTCACGCCGGCAAACCCGGCCTGGGTGATCAGCTCGCGCACGGTCTGCGGCGCCGGCAGCGGAATACGCAAGTCGGCAAACAGCCGTGCGGTTTGCAGCCAGTACACCTGGGTGCTGGTGTCGCGCACGCCGCTGGTGGTGGTCAGCAAGGTGCGCTGCCAAACGCCCAGATAGCGGTCGGGTACCGGGGCAGACGTTAGGGGTGAACCACTCATGACTGAAGCTCCGCGATCAGGCGCTGACTGTCGCACACCCGGCCAAACAACCCCCCTTCTACATCCACCATGGCCAACGCCGCCGCATGCAGTTCGGGATACCCCGAGCCGCAGGCATCGCTCACCAGCGTGCAGGCGTAACCCAGGTCCACGGCGCTGCGCAGCGTCGACGACACGCACACTTCCGTGGTGACGCCGGTAATCAGCAGATGACGGATGCCGCGATTGCGCAGCAGCAGGTCCAAATCCGTGCTGGCAAACGCGCTGTAGCCGGGCTTGTCGATCACCGGCTCGCCCGGCAACGGCTGCAGCTCATCGATCAGGTCATGGCCGAACTCGCCACGCACCAGCAAACGCCCCAGCGGGCCGGGGTGGCCAATCGGTGCACCGGCGTTTTCCGCACGCAGGCGTTTGGGTTCGGGCAAATCGCTTAAATCCGGCCGATGCCCTTCGCGGGTATGCAGCACCAGCAGGCCCTGGGCACGGGCGCAGGCCAGCAGGTTCTGGATGGCCGGAATCGGCGCACGCAGCAAACTGATATCCAGCCCGGCCTGATCGGCGTACCCGCCAGGCGCGCAAAAATCGCGCTGCATGTCGATGACGATCAGCGCCGTGCTCACAGGCGAAACTCCTTGCGCACTGCCTGGGCGATGCCTTGGGTGATATCGGCGGCCATGCGCGCGCCCTTTTCCGGCGTCGAGCCTTTGGCCGAAGACAGCACGCCGGAGGCCGGCACCCACTCCTTGCGGCTCGGGTACATGTCGTAGGGCGGGAAGTCGGCCGGTGGCTCGTCGGGAATCAGGTCGATGCGCACCAGGTTGGGCAGGTAATGCAGCATCAACGAGGTTTCGATAACGGCCGCATGTTCCAGGGCGAAACCCGGAAAGCCATTGGGGAACACCGCCGCCAGGGTTTCCTCGGTGCAAAAATCCCAGTGCTCCAGACGCATCACTTCGAGCTTCGTGTCTTTGCCCAACTCACGCATGGCGAGCTCGATGCCTTCGGTGACAAACCACTGGTTTTCGTAATGGCCGTCCACCAACACCAATCGGGTAACGCCGTGGCGGGCGAACTCGCGCACGGCGTCGCGCACCAGAGCGATCAGGGTTTGACCGTCGAGGCTGGTGGTGCCGCAAAAATGGTTGCCGCCACCGCATTTGGGCTGCGACTTGTAGCCGTACGACAGCGCCGGGGCCACCAGGCCGCCGACCTTGCCCGCCACGTCTTCACACAGCGCGCTGGCCAACAGGGCATCGGTGCCCAGCGGCAGGTGCGGACCATGTTGCTCGGTGGCGCCGCAGGGCAGAAATACCACGGGGGACAGCTCGCGCACCTGGCGCTCGTATTCCACCCAGCTGAGTTGGTCCATGCGTACTGTTGTCATCAAGAAGCCTCACAAGGTTGTTCGCGAATAGCCCGCGGTGGACGGGCAGCCAGCACGGCGGCGAGGGTCACCAGCGCGCCGCCGCACCATTCGCGCAGGCCGATATCACGGTCGCCAAACCAGGCACTGGTCAGCACCGCCACCACCAGTTCGACGACCACCAGCACCGAGGCGCGGCCGATCTCGACATGGCTAAAACCGTATTGCGCGGTGCTCATGGCCAGCAGCCAGAACAAACCGAACAGCAGCACCTGCCACCACAGCGTCAACGACATCGGCGGCAACGGCGTGCTTTGCAGTACACAAAACACTGCGCCAACCGCCGCACTGCCGAGGAACGCCACCACCGCCTTGCTGGCCAGCGGCACCTGGTCTGCGGCGCGGGTCACCAGGTTGTTCATGGCAAAGGCGAAGCCGGCGATCAGCGCCATCCAGTCGGCGCCGGTCAGCGGTTTGAAGGTGTCGCGGCTCAAGCCCAGCGTCAGCGCGATACCCGCCATCGCCAGCCCCAAAGCAAGCAACCGTTCGCCGCTGAGTTTTTCACCCAGCGCCAGCCAGCCGCCGAGCAGGCCCCACACCGGCGCCAGGTAAAACAGCAGCATGACCCGCACCACATCGCCTTCGGACAACGCGCCGACCAGACCGCCGGTACCAAACCCGCCCAGCACGCCGATGGCCAACAGCCCCCAGCGCTGCGACCACCAGGCCGCGCGCTGCCAGATCAGCACCGGAATCGCTAACACACACAGCAACCCGTAAGTCGCCAGCACCACCGGCATGCCGCTCAAACCCTGCGCGGCAAAATGGTGCAGCGGCATCCAGCCCAGCCCCCAAAGCACGGCGGCGAACAGCAGAATGCTTTCCGGTTTAAGCAGCAGCCTGATCATCCGCCCATCCACGCGCCGCCATTGGCGCCGAGCATTTGCCCCTGAAAAAAGCTGGCTTGTGGCGAGACCAAAAACAGCACGGCGGCGGCGATTTCTTCCGGGCGGCCGAGGCGGCCGGCGGGAATGGCGACTTCCTTGGCGATCATCTCGCTGCTCATGTTTTCCACGCTGACCATCGGCGTATCCACCGGGCCGGGCGCCACGCCGTTAATACGAATGGCCGGGGCGAATTCGCGGGCCAGGGATTTGGTCAGGCCGATCACCCCGGCCTTGGCTGCGCAATACGCCGCGTACTTTTCCCGGCCCAGTTGGCCGAGCTCGGAAGCGATATTGACGATGCTGCCCGAGCCGCGCGGCTGCATATGTTCCAGGGCGTGGCGGCAGCAGCGGTATACGGCGCTCAGGTCGACGCCCAGCAAGCTGGCCCAGTCGTCTTCGCTGGTTTCCAGAAACGGTTTTTCCAGAATGATGCCGGCGTTGTTCACCAGAATATCCAGGGCGCCGGCGGCAAAAATCTCTTCGAACATGACGGCCACTTGCGCAGCAGAACTGACATCCGCCTCTACCGCCCGCGCCCAGCCGCCGCCCGACGTAATACGCGCCACCAGGCCGGTGGCAGCCTGGGCCTGGCCAAGATGATTGATCCACACCTTGGCGCCCGCTGCCGCCAATGCCAGTACGGTTGCCCGGCCAATGCCGGTGGCGGCGCCGGTTACCAGGGCCACCTGGCCACTCAGAGGCAAGTCGCTCATCAGTGCATCACCTCGCCATGGCTGACCGACAGCGCTTGCCCGGTCAGTGGCAGGGCCAGGGCGCTGCCGAGAAACAGAAAGGTGCCGGCCAGGTCCGCCGGCGTGAGCAATTCCGGCACGGCCTGGGCGGCGAGAATAATCGCCAGCTCATCAGCCTCGCTGCGGCCGTTGGTATCGGCCATTACCTTGAGCGAGCGCATGGCCGCGTCAGTGCCGATCCAGCCGGGGCATACCGCGTTCACGCGGATATGCCGGGGGCCGAGTTCCCAAGCCAGCGAACGGGTCAAGCCGATCACCGCGTGTTTGCTCGCCACGTAAGCGCTAAACCCCGGCACACCCTTCAGGCCCCAAATTGATGCCTGATTGATGATGCTGCTGCCGGCCTTGAGCTGGCCTTGCAGGGCACGGGTCAGGCGCAGCATCGAGGCGACGTTGTTATCCAGCAGCGCCTGCCAGTGGGCATCGGCCTCGGTGCCGGTGTCGCTCAGCGGCGTGGCGTATTCGACGCCGGCGTTATTGATCAGCACATCGATCGGGCGCCCTTCGCGGCCGGCGGCAAATGCCGCGATGGCGGCGCTGTCGCTCAGGTCCAGGGTGCTGACCGTGACGGCGGTGAGGTTGTGCAACTCGTCCGCCACGGCGGCGAGCGCCTCACCATTGCGGTCGAGCAATTCCAGGCGCGCGCCCTGCTCGGCGAAGGCACGTGCCAGGCCCTTGCCGATGCCGCTGGCGGCGCCGGTGAGCAGCACGGTTTTGCCGGTGTAATCGAGGTTCATCGCTTATACCGCCGTCAGAAAAGACACGCCCACCGCGCCGTAAAAACCATCGGCACGCCGCTGTTGTTCGGGGGCCGCCACTTCGCCGTAGTGGTCATCGATCACCCGGCGCAGGCGGTGCTCGTGGAAGCTTTTCAGCAGCAGGTGCATGGGCAGCACTTGCGCGTAATCGCTGCCATACAGCTCGCGGTGCAAAGCCGGCAGGCGGTACCAGGGCGCCACCGGTTTTTCGTGGTGGGCGTTGTGGTACGAGAAATTCAGCAGCAGCAAGTTGAGCGCCGGCCAGCGTGCCGACACCACGTTGCTGTAGGTGTTGTGCTGCTCGTACACGCGGTCGCGCACCTTGTCGTTGGGGATCGCGCCGCCGTCTTCCAGCACTGCAAAGGCGTCGTAGGTGTGCTGGTAGGCATCGGCAAAACGCAGCACGGTGAGCATCAGCATCCAGGCCACGCAATAGAGCACCAGCGCCTTGAACGACACGGCGGCGAGCACGGCAAACAGCACCGAGCGGATGGCCAGGGTGAGCAACACTTTCTTGCGGTTGGCGCGGTGTTTTTCGTCCTGGGTGATAAAGGGCAACACCACCACGTAGTAATGCATCACCAGCTCGATGGCCGGGATATACGCCCACTCCAGCGCCAGAATGACTTTGCGCAGCCACACCGGGCAGGCGTTCATGAATACCTTGGTGTCGAAGGTGATCACGTCTGCGCGGTCGACGTGGTGGCGCATGTGTTTTTTGCGCAGGTACTGGAAGCCGGCGTAGCAACTGCCACACAGCCAGCTGCAGACCTCGCCGGCCCATTCATTGTGTTTGGGCTTGGCGAAAATGGTGCCGTGGGCGAATTCGTGAATCAGGTAGGCCGCGATGATCATCGCGTGCCCCAGCAATAGGGTGCCGAGCAGGTTCAACCAGAGGCTCGCGTTGAACAGCAGGGCGAAGCCGCCGATGTATGTGGCGAAGACGTAGGCGAACGCCAGGCTGTTAGGCAATTTGCCGTCGGCGTAGCGGAAAATTTGGGTCGACATTTTGGCTCCTCTTTAATCGGCGTTGCCATGGGTGCGCATGGCCTGCGCACCGGCAACGTGATGTCGTGTGCCTGCCTTACTTGGCCAGGGCTTCGACGAAGGACGCGTCAAAGGTGGTGGCGAAATCCGGGATGGTCGCGATTTGGCCGTTGTCTTTGAGCAGGGTGCCGATCACCGCGCCGCTACCGAAGAAGGAACTGGTGGCGTCGGATTTCTCGAAGTTCTTGCTCATTTCCGCCAGCGGAATGTTGTACACGCCGCTCATTTGCTCGGTGGCTTCCTTGGCGCTTACGCCCAGGACTTTGCCGATGATTTCAGCGGACTCTTCAGGATGGCTTTTGATATACGCCAGGCCGTCGACATAACCCTGCATCAGCGCGGTGATGGCGACTTTGCGTTTGGCGATGACCTTCTCGTCGAACACCAGCACGTCGGTGATCAGGCCAGGGGCTTCTTTGGAGGAATACACCACGTGGAACTTGTCGCCCGGCATGCCGAGAATCTGCGACACGTTCGGCTCGTAGGTCACACCGACCGGCAGGCTGCCAGAGGCCATGGCGCCGGGAATGCTTTCCGGGGTCATGTTGATTGGGTTGATGTCTTTCTCGGTCAGGCCGTTGGATTTCAGGGCATAGGCCAGCAGGAAGTCAGACGGCGACAGCGGGTTGTAGCCGACCTTCTTGCCTTTGAAGTCTTTTACCGAGGTGATGGATTTGTCGGCCACGATGGCATCGCCGCCGTTGGAGAAGTCGATGGGCATCACCACCTTCTGCTTGAGGCCCTTGGCGGTGCCGCCGACCACCTGGTCGTAGGTGAGCATGCCGCCATCCAGTGCGCCGCCGGCCATGGCGGTCGGCACTAACGCTGGGTCATTGAAGAACTGCAGTTCGACTTTGAGGCCATGGGCCTTGTACAGGTCGAGTTTGTCGGCGACATAAAACGGCGCGTAACCGGCCCAGACAACGGTACCGATTTTCAGGGTTTCAGCGGCTTGAGAGGCGATGGGCAAGAGGCTGGCAGCGGTGGCCAGGCAAGCCCCGAGCAGGCTTTTGCGCAACGAAGGAAGCTTGAAGCAAGACAACGGCGTGGTCATGGCAACACTCCTACACGTTAGAGAAACAGGCACGGGATGACATCACGTCTCCCGGGCTTTTCTCCCGCCGTGTAGCCCTACTCCTTAGGGCCGGAAAACTCTCGGACCAGCGTCCACGTGTGTGGACCGGAACCCTAGTTCGCCTCTGGTTACAGCTCCTGTGTGCCAAGCGTCATGAGCAGCTTTGTGACGGCGGTGCCGACGCGGATAACTCATCCCGTTCGGGAGGGATGTAGCAAGGTCGGTGCCAGGCGGGGGCGGGTTGGTGAAAACCGCGGGGATTCAAAGGGTTGGGTAGATCGCTCTGGTTGTTAGGCTGACGTTATGTGGCAATAGCGCACCAGGGGTTGGCAGGGGTGCTTGGTTTCAGTGCGCTTGAGTTGATGGGGTGTTCTTCTTTATCGCGGGTGCTGAGCGTTTTGTTTCGCGCCTTACGCGCGAGTTTCTTTTATCAGTCGCCATAAAAGAAACCAAAACGGCTTGCCCCTACCTGGGCCCTACGCTGCGCTTCGGGTCCCCTCCCTCCGTCGTCGCTCCAGGGGCCGGGCTGAGGGCCATCCATGGCCCCATCCCTCTCCGCGGCTCCCGGCCGCTACGACCCCCTACGCAACGACTACGCTCGGCCTGGCGCTAAAGGGGCGGGCGGATCAAAAGCCAGATCAAAAGCCAGATCAAAAGCTCGAGGCTGAAGCCTCTCCTACAAGTGACCTCATTACCCTGTGGGAGAGGCTTCAGCCTCGATTGCTTTCCCAAATATTGGGGCTGAATGTCGTCGAACGAGCAATGAAGGCGCGGCATGTTGAATAAATGCTGTGGGAAAAGTTGCACGCAGTTACCCTTGGGTTGCCAGCGTTCACAGGTCGCTCCATATTCATCCCGTCACTGCAAACTCAGTGACTGGGTGTGGAAGCCCATCGGAAATCTGGTGCACCAGCGCCACCAACTCAGCAGGCGCTTTTTTTTACCTGCTACGTTATGGCGGCTGTGCGTGGGATACCTTCGGGTATGCCGGTTGCCAGTTTTCCGGTCTTCCACCCCACGTACAGTCGCCACCATTCATGTGGAAGTGATGGTGTCGGCTCCTTTGATAACTGGAGTTTCATCATGACTACAACTGAAAGCACTAAACCCGTCACCCAAGCCGTCCAGTTCTGCAAAGCGGATGGCAAGGCGCTCTTACGCGTCAATGCAGGTGTGCCGGTGGGGTATGCGTTGGAGCAGGCGTCCATTCTGATGAAGTGTGTGGAATGGCTGATGCTCAATAGCTCCGGCAAAAGCGCCGAAGCCGATGCGGCGCAGTATCTCAATGAAATGGCCCGCGCCATGGTGGATGCCTGTCATCCGTCGCTGTAGGCGTTAGGCGAATAAAAAACGGGGCCTCCGTTCAGTTGGCCCCGTTTTTGTTGGTGTTCCTTAGCGTTTGCTTACGCTTGCTGGCGGGCTTTACCGGCGCTGTCGAGGCGGGTAAGGCAGCCTCGACTCGGTACTGACCTCGGCCGGATTCAGCCACTTGGTATCCACCCGTGCCCTGCATCACTTCCCAGCCTTTGCACGCCAACGCGATGTGATACGGGATGGGATTGGGGCCCGAGCTGTACGCGGTAATGGTGCGACGGGTGAGGTGCAGCGCTTCTGCCGCGCCGGTGAGCGACAAACCGTGGCGGTGCATCCATTCCTTGAAGGCACTTTTGGGCATAGCTTCACCGGCTTGCTCCATGGCCAATCGATACAGCGTGGAGGCGGACAGTTCGATATCGCCTGGCCACACCACGTCAAAACCCCATTCGCCTACTTGGGCCTGCTGGAACAGCGCCGCGTCGTGCAGGGGCGCCAATACGTCGAAGGCTCGTATCGATTCGGCCAGGTTCACGCTCAGTACGCGGCCGTCGCTCCAGGTAATGCGCAGTGATTGTTTGCCGGGCAGTGGCTCCACCGCAGCAACACGCAACTTACTGTTCATGCGTCGCTCCTGTAGTTCTGTTCATTCCAGACGCGGGTCAATGTGGCTTGGTTCTGCAGTGCCCAAGCCAGCGCCTCTTTCTGCGCCCGCTGGTTGGCGCCGTTGCGGCTCACCCTCAGAGGGAGAATTTCCACCAACGATTCACCGTCGGCCGTCTGCACATGGAAGTGCGGAGGCGGATGGTCGTTTGGGTAGATTTTGATCTTCCAGGCGCCGGTACTTTTTAATGTAGCCACAGTATTCCTGCTAGGGAAATTTTTTCCCTATTAGAAAGGCGGCAACGCTAAGGATCAACCTGCCAAAGCCAGCAGGGTCCGCAGGCAATCGGGGGAATTCGTGTGGGAAAAATAATAAGCGCCCGGCACCTTCCAACGCCCGGCACCAACAAAAACGGGGCCTTGAAAGGCCCCGTTGTGGTGGATCAGTGCGCTCAGGCGCTGTGCATCTGCTTGGGGTCGTTTTCCGCCAGCCAGGTGCTCAGGGCCAGGTTGATGCGCCGTTGCCAGTCGCTACCGGCGGCGCGGAAGGCTTCCAGTACTTGGGGGTCGAGTTGCAGCTGCACGTCTTCGTGGCGTGGCTCGACTCGCCGGCACGGTGGGGTTGCCAGGCGTTGTCTGGCTGCGGCAGCCGCTGCCTTGGGGTCGCCAAACAGCTCTTCGAGCAACTCGTCGGTGCTTTGTAGTTCAGTCATACATTTCCCTCTGCGTACCGCCGTGCCCGGCCGGGTCGCGTCAAATCGTCTATCCACAAGCGTGATCCAGAATTCTTCGTACCCGAGTGGGACTCACGCTTTGCGCCAGGAGTTCAGGTGAATCGATCCGCGGCGGGCAAAAACGTGAAGTGCTTAGCTAACCCAGTAAAGGCTAGGCGAGTACCAGCTTCAACATATCCATCAGCGCCTGCGGGCCGTAGGGTTTGCTGAGCAGGTGGATATCCGGGGTGAGCTGGTGGTTGCGCGAGATGATGTCGCGGGTGTGGCCGGAGGTGAACAGCACGGGGATGGCGGGCTTTTGCAGTTTGGCCCAGGCGGCCAGGTCGGCGCTTTTAACGGTGCCGGGCATCACTACGTCGGTGAATATCAGGTCGACATGGGCGCCGCTTTGCAGAACGTCCATCGCCGCATCGCCATTGGCGGCCAGCAACACATTGTAGCCCAGTTGCTGCAACAGCTCGTCGACGGTGCTGCGCACATCGGCGTTGTCTTCGACCACCAGAATGATTTCTCCGCCGGCCGAGGCTTCATCGCCGCCGGCCTGTACCGCGGGCTGCGCCTCCTCGGCCAGGGTGCTGCGCGGGAAGTACAGGTGCACGATACTGCCAAGCCCCAGCTGGCTGGTCATTTCGATATGGCCGCCGCTTTGTTTCACGAAGCCGAACACCATGCTCAGGCCCAGGCCGGTGCCGTGGCCGTTGGGTTTAGTGGTGAAGAAGGGTTCGAAGGCATGGCCCAGCACCTCGGCGCTCATGCCGCTGCCGGTGTCGGCGATGGACAGGTGCACGTAGTCGCCCACGCCGATTTCTTTGCCTTCGCAAAACGCGGCGTCCAGCATCACGTTATCGGCATGAATGCGGATGGTGCCCTCGCCGCGCATGGCGTCGCGGGCATTGAGCGCCAGGTTGAGCAGGGCGTTTTCCAGCTGGTTGCGGTCAACGTGCACGCTCCACGGCTCGGCCGTCAGTTGCAGGTCGATATGGATCATCTCCCCCAGTGCGCGCTGCAGCACTTCGCCCAGGCCGTCGTACAGGCTGGTAAGGCTGTACACCGCCGGCGACAAGGGCTGTTGACGGGCAAAGGCGAGCAGTTGCGAGGAAAGCTTGGCGCCCTTTTCCACTGCCGCCAACGCCGAGCTCAGGCGCCGTTGCACGTTGGTGTTGTCGGGCTCCTGGCGGGCGAGCAGGTGCAGGTTGGAGGCGATCACTTGCAGCAGATTGTTGAAGTCGTGGGCCACTCCGCCGGTAAGGCCGCCGATGGCTTCCAGTTTCTGCGCCTGGCGTAACCGCGCTTCGACGTCTGAGCGTGCCTGTACCTCCGCCGCGACCCGCTGCTCCAGCGTACGGGTCAGCTGTAGCAGCGATTCTTCCGCCACCTTGCGCTCATGAATATCGAAAATCAGGCCGGGAAAACGCAGCGGCTTGCCGGCGTCGTCGAACTCGCAACGCCCACTGGCCTGCACCCACAGGTATTGGCCATCGGGCCGACGAATACGGTACTCGGCGTTGTAGGGGCCACCTTGTTTGAGGGTGTATTGCACCAGCCGGTCGACGCGAGGGTAATCGTCAGGATGGATGACGGCATTGGCGCTGGAAATGGGCAGATTATCCAGCGGTTGGTCCAGCGGGTAAGAGAACGTGCGGGCAAAACGCTCGTCGCCGGAGAGCTGGTCGTTGGCCACATCCCAGACGAATGACCCTAACAACGCGCCCGCGTTGAGGGCCAGTTGCAAACGTTCATCGGCGGCATGAAAGGCTGTCTCGGCTTCGCTGCGCTGGCGCTCCGAAATAACCCGCGCGGTGATTTCCACCACGACGGCGATAACGCCGGCTGGCTCACCATTGTCGTCGCTCACGGGGCTGTAGTGCAGGTCAAGCCAGACCTCTTCCGGCCGGCCGTTGCGCAGCAGCACCAGCTCTTTGTTGGCGTAGGAAAGCGTACCGCCGGTAAGGCAGACATCGACGATATTGCGATTGAAGTCCGCTACTTCCGGCCAGCCCAGCTCAACGGGGGTGCCCAGCAAATAGGGATGACGGCCGCCAGCGAACTCGGCGTAGGCGTCGTTGTAGATCATGTAGCCGGGGCGATCCCAGAGCATCACCAGGGGAACGGGGGAAGCCAGCAGCATCTGCACATTGGTGCACAGGCTTTTCGACCAGGTGTCGATGGCGCCGAGGTCTGTGCTCGCCCAGTTAAACGCACGAATGCGCTCAGCCATCTCGCCACCCCAGCCAACGCACGCGTGGCTGTCCATTAGAAAAGACATCGTCCCACCCTACCCCGCAAACCTGCGCCCGCGCCCACGAGTGCCTGCGGGTTTGGAGCGCTACTACTGAGGAAAATTCAGAGAGTTTTTTCGGCCTCTGTGCCCGTTCGCCAATCTACCGCCAGGCGGTGTGTGTGGTGACTACCCGCCGCACTGCAACGGGCCTGAATGTAGGTATAGAACACCCGCTGCAGGCAGGGAATGTTAGGCGGGGCCACGCTGCAAAACCATCTGCCCGAGCGGCAATTCACGCACGCAGGTGCCTACTGAATCACACTGCTGCCGTTTGGCAGCGGCGGCGCATAAGACGCTCGCTTAGTGCTGGCACTTAATCGCGCAACGCCTTTTTAGGCGGTGGCGGCGCAGCGGAGGCCTGGGGGCGAACAATGGTGGCCGGAAGTACGGTCTTGCCATCTTCCGCCAGGGCCGGGCGCGAACGACCGGGTAATGGCTGGGGAGCTCTGGCAGTCATTTGCAGGTCCTCGGTTGTGGAGGGGAAAATTCTACCCATTGGACTTTTGTTGCGTCGATCACTAGAACTTCTGCCTTGAGTGGAGTCTCGGTCCCTTTATCGTCAAGCCAGCTTGGTTCCTGGAGAACGAACTGTCCAGCAGTTGGGCCAGCCGGCCATTCTGACGGCCATCCGTACAGCCGTCGCTCATCAGATAAATGCAAAACGACATACCGTGGATAACTGGTGAACGTGCTAAACCATTCCGAAGAGTAGGAGGTCTGAGCAGTGATCTTTCTTTTTCGGAGCAACCGATGAAGGTTGTCATTGTTAGCGATGTAACACGACCACAAACCAAGCAATACCGCCACAACAAATGAACACAAAGATTGCGCTACAGCGCCCCAATGGCCCACAGAGAAAACGCGATCGCCAAATCCGGTCAGCACCCAACCAAATGCGGCCACCAGCCCGTGAATGACAAAGGTAAAAATCAGCGCCTGCACAATCTGACCGAAGCTATCCGGACGCTTGAAGGGGGTCAGTGAATAAAAAATCCAGGCGGCAAGAAAGCCCGGAATCAGGTATTGCAGCAGCGGGATAACTTCCCTGACCAGATCGTCCATGACGCATTCCATCCAAAGCCACCAATGGATGTAACGTAGAGACTGACGCGGGTCGGCGAATAGCACCCCGGTCTGCGCCTGCCGTCTGAGTTCGCGTTGAGCGTTGGCAGACCATTCCCTGCGCCGATCCAGCTTTCTGGCGAATCCTCCCAACCTTCCCCACTTCTGGCGCTGGCTGACCTTCAACGCCGCCACTACCACCGCGATCACGCCAAGGATCCGCTGGGTATCTTCTCCCAGCGCGAACAGGCCCTGCGCCTTACTTCCCACCCCGCTGCAAACACCGGCGATAACGCTCATCCACCCGCTGGGCAAACCAGGCGGTGGTCAGGTTGCGGGTGATTTTCGGGCTTTTCAGGGTGATGCCCGGCAGGATCGCCCGCGGTACCGGTTTACCGGCGCGCTGGTCGGCGAGGCTGAACACATCGGCGTACAGGTCGGTGTCTTCAAACTCGAGGGTTTCGCCTTTTTCCAGGGCGCGGCGGATGGCGGTGTCGCTGAGGGCCAGGCGTTTTCCCAGGGTGCGTACGGCTTTTTCGGTGGAGCTGGGCAGTATCGAACCCGGCACCAGCACGTCGCCGTCCAGGGTCAGTTCGATGCCGCTCAGTTGGCTGACCGCGCGCTGAAAGGCGGCGTTGCGGCTGGCGTACCAGCCGGCGTTGAAGTCGGCGAAGCGGTACAGCGGCTCCGGGTAGTCAGCGGGGTAACCCAGCAGGTGCAGAGTGCCGAAGTACAGGCCGCCACGTCGGCTGAATACTTCCTGGCGCAAGGTGCCTTTATAGGAGTAGGGGTAACCGCTGGCGTGCTGTTCGGCAAAGGCGATGCTCACTTGCATGGGGCCGCCGGTGTGCACCGGGTTGAAGGTGCCGAACAGCTGGCCGCCCAGGGGCACCATGCCGATAAAGTCGTCGAAGATGGCGCTCAGCTGTTTTTCGCTGCGCACGGTGGCCAGGCGCTGGTTGTAGGTTTTGCCGGTGGACGATTGCAGCTCCAGCGCGGCGCTCACCAGAAAACCGGGAATATGCAGGCGCGCCGCGCGCCGATCGATTTCTTGCCGGGCGATTTTGCCCAGGCCTGGCACCTGCGGGTCGGCCTGGTAGGTGGACTCCTGCTCGGCCACCGCCAACACCGAGCACAGGTTGCGCGTACTGGCATCCAGTTGCTGGGTGGTAAAGGCCACCTGAATATCGGTGGCCCACCCCTGACGATCACTCACGGTGCCGGGCAGCAGCTTCACCACCGCGCTTTGAATGTCCGCCGGGCTGGGTTGTGGCGGCTGCACCGTGCGCGAGCCACAGCCGCTCAGGGCCAGGAAGGCAATCAGCAGCCACTCTGAGCGGATATAAGAAGACGGTGAGTTGAGTGACATAGGGCCTTCTACTGACAGCGGATCGTTGAGTTATAGAGGGGGGCGCAGTGAAGACAAGTTTCGGGGCTTGCCGGTTCGGTTGTGTTGAGGCGCGCGGGGAGTTTCACCATGAAATTCTGGGTCCCAGCCTGCGCTGGGACGACGAACGTCATGTGCGTTCGTCGGTTGCACCTTTTGCAAAAACGCTGCAAAAACGATCCATTTTGTAGCACCGAAAACCGTCGTAAACCCGGGACGCACCGGGCAGGTGCAGAAAGGTAACGCAGTGCGGAGGCCCGTCATCCAAGGCCTACATACCTTTAAGATAAAAAGGTTGCGCCTGGTTGCACCTTTGACTTTCAACGGGTTTAATCCACGCTGAATTTGCATTGCGCGATCTACTTCAGGATACCCCCCATGGCGACCACCACCCTCGGCGTAAAACTTGATGACGCTACCCGCGAGCGCCTCAAACTGGCAGCTCAGTCGATCGACCGCACGCCGCACTGGCTGATCAAGCAGGCGATCTTCAATTACCTGGAACAGGTAGAAGGCGGTCTGACCCCGCCGGAACTCTCCGGTGTCGCTGCCGCCCTGGGTGAAGAACCGCTGGAAGCCCTGACCGAACAAGGCCTGCAATGCTTCCTCGATTTTGCCGAAAGCATCCTGCCGCAATCGGTGCTGCGCGCTGCCATTACCTCCGCGTACCGTCGCCCCGAGCCAGAGGCGCTGGCCATGCTGTTGGAGCAGGCGCGTCTGCCGAAGGAACAAGCCGAGGCCACCAACAAGCTGGCCATGGGCATCGCCGAAAAACTGCGCAACCAGAAAAACGCCGGTGGCCGTCAGGGCCTGGTGCAGGGTTTGCTGCAGGAGTTTTCGCTGTCGTCGCAAGAAGGTGTGGCGCTGATGTGCCTGGCCGAAGCGCTGTTGCGCATTCCGGACAAAGCCACCCGCGACGCGCTGATCCGCGACAAGATCAGCAACGGCAACTGGAGCCAGCACCTGGGCAACAGCCCGTCGATGTTCGTCAACGCCGCCTCGTGGGGCCTGCTGATCACTGGCAAATTGGTCGCCACCCACAACGAGGCCGGCCTGGCCACCTCGCTTAACCGCCTGATCGGCAAAGGCGGCGAGCCGCTGATTCGCAAGGGCGTGGACATGTCCATGCGCCTGATGGGCGAGCAGTTCGTCACCGGCGAAACCATCGCCGAAGCGCTGGCCAACGCCGCCACCATGGAAAGCAAAGGCTTCCGTTATTCCTACGACATGCTCGGCGAGGCGGCCCTCACCGACGCCGACGCCAAGCGCTACCTGGCGTCTTACGAGCAGGCGATTCACGCCATCGGCAAGGCTTCCCACGGTCGCGGCATTTACGAAGGCCCGGGCATTTCCATCAAGCTGTCGGCACTGCATCCGCGTTACAGCCGCGCGCAGTACGAGCGGGTGATGGATGAGCTGTACCCGATCCTGCTGAGCCTTACGCAACTGGCCAAGCAGTACGACATTGGTCTGAATATCGACGCTGAAGAAGCCGACCGCCTGGAGCTCTCGCTCGACCTGCTCGAACGCCTGTGCTTCGACCCGACCCTGGCCGGCTGGAACGGCATCGGCTTTGTTATTCAGGCCTACCAGAAGCGCTGCCCGTATGTGATCGATTACGTCATCGACCTGGCCAAACGCAGCCGTCATCGCCTGATGATCCGTCTGGTGAAAGGCGCGTATTGGGACAGCGAAATCAAACGCGCCCAGGTCGACGGTCTGGAAGGCTACCCGGTGTATACGCGCAAGCCGTACACCGACGTTTCCTACATTGCCTGCGCACGCAAACTGCTCGCCGTGCCGGAAGCCATCTACCCGCAATTCGCCACCCACAATGCCCACTCGCTGTCGGCCATCTACCAGATCGCCGGGCAGAACTATTACCCCGGCCAGTACGAGTTTCAGTGCCTGCATGGCATGGGCGAACCGCTGTATGAGCAGGTGGTGGGCAAGGTGGCCGATGGCAAGCTGAACCGACCGTGCCGCATCTACGCGCCGGTGGGCAGCCACGAAACCTTGCTGGCGTATCTGGTGCGCCGTCTGCTGGAAAACGGCGCGAACACTTCGTTCGTTAACCGCATTGCCGACCACAGCATTTCCATCAAAGAGCTGGTGCTCGACCCGGTGCTGCAGATCGAGCAAATGGCCGCTGCCGAAGGTGGCCTGGGCCTGCCGCACCCGCGCATCGCCCTGCCGCGCGCCCTGTATGGCGACGCCCGCTTGAACTCCGAAGGCATCGACCTGGCCAACGAACACCGCCTGGGTTCGCTGTCCTCCGCGCTGCTGAGCAGCACCAATAACCGCTATGTGGCCCTGCCAATGCTCGGTTGCGATACCCCGGCGCCGGCCTCCGCCGAAGCGGTGAAAAACCCGGCCGACCGCCGCGATACCGTGGGCCATGTGAGTGAAGCCAGCGAAGCGGATATCAAAAGCGCCGTGCTGTGCGCCGTCTCCAGCGGCCAGATCTGGCAAGCCACCACGCCGGGCGAGCGCGCCGCCGTACTGGAACGTGCCGCCGACCAGATGGAAGCGGAAATGCAGCAGCTGATGGGCCTGCTGGTACGCGAAGCCGGCAAGAGCTTCGCCAACGCCATCAGCGAGGTGCGTGAAGCGGTGGACTTCCTGCGCTACTACGCCGCTCAAGCGCGCGACTTCTTCAGCAACGACAGCCACCGTCCACTGGGCCCGGTGGTGTGCATCAGCCCGTGGAACTTCCCGCTGGCGATCTTCTCCGGCCAGGTGGCTGCGGCCCTCGCGGCCGGCAACACCGTGCTGGCCAAACCGGCCGAGCAAACCCCGCTGATCGCCGCGCAAGCCGTGCGCATTCTGCTCGAAGCCGGCGTGCCGGGCGGCGCCGTGCAGTTGCTGCCGGGCCGTGGCGAAACAGTCGGTGCGCGGCTGATTGCCGATGAGCGTGTGCGCGGCGTGATGTTCACCGGGTCTACCGAAGTTGCCGGCATTATCCAGCGCAATATCGCCGGCCGTTTGGATGCCCAGGGCCGCACCATTCCGCTGATCGCCGAAACCGGCGGTTTGAACACCATGATCGTCGACTCCTCGGCCCTCACCGAACAGGTAGTGATGGACGTGCTGTCCTCGGCCTTCGACAGCGCCGGCCAACGCTGCTCGGCGCTACGCGTGCTGTGTGTGCAGGAAGATGTGGCCGAGCGCGTGATCGAAATGCTCAAAGGCGCCATGGCCGAATACAGCCTCGGCAATCCAGAGCGCCTGAGCACGGATATCGGCCCGGTGATCGACGCCGAAGCCAAAGCCGGCATCGAAGCGCATATCGCCGCCATGCGGGAAAAAGGCCGCAGCGTGTTCCAGGCCGCTCGCGCCAAAGCAGACGAGATCAAACGCGGCACTTTCGTGATACCCACCCTGATCGAGCTGGAGAGCTTCAGCGAGCTGCAACGGGAAATCTTCGGCCCGGTGCTGCACGTGGTGCGCTACCAGCGTGCCAACCTCGCCAGCCTGCTGGAGCAGATCAATGCCAGCGGCTACGGCCTGACCCTCGGCGTGCACACCCGCATCGACGAAACCATCGCCCAGGTGGTGAACAGCGCCAACGTCGGCAACCTGTACGTAAACCGCAATATCGTCGGTGCCGTGGTCGGCGTGCAGCCGTTTGGCGGTGAAGGCCTCAGCGGCACCGGCCCGAAAGCCGGCGGCCCGCTGTATATGTACCGCCTGCTGTCCACCCGCCCGCAAGATGCGGTGGCCAAGCAGCTGGGCGGTTCCAGCAAGTTGCCCGCCGAACAGAGCGACGCCCTGCAAGCCTTCGATAACTGGGCCGCGCAACAGGAACCCGATCTGGCCGCCCTCAGCGCCCTGTTCAACGAACTGGCGCAAAGCGGCAGCGTGCATGTGCTGGCCGGCCCGACTGGCGAGCGCAACACCTACAGCCTGCTGCCGCGTGAGCACGTGCTGTGCCTGGCCGAAGAACGTAGCGACCTGCTCGTACAGCTGGCCGCCGCGCTGGCGGTAGGCAGTCAGGTGATCTGGCAGGACCAACCGTTGACCCAGGAACTGTTCAACGGTTTGCCTAAAGAAGTGCAGAAACGCATCCAACAGGTGGCCGACTGGAGCACCAGCGAAACCGCCTTCGACGCCATCCTGCACCACGGCGACTCCGACCAACTGCGTGCCGTGTGCGAACTGGCAGCGCAACGCAAAGGCGCCATCATCGGCGTGCATGGCTTGAACAAAGGCGAGACGGATATTCCGTTGGAGCGGTTGCTGATTGAGCACGCGTTGAGCATCAACACCGCTGCGGCCGGTGGTAATGCCAGCCTTATGACTATTGGCTAATTCCCACCACCGTCATCCCAGCGCAGGCTGGGATCCAGAATCTTCAAGGAATACGTTCCTTGCGAACCTCTGGGTCCCAGCCTTCGCTGGGACGACGGGTGTTTTGTTTTGAACCCCGCGGCCTTTGGGCCGCACCCAGGCTCTGGTTCCCGGCGCCTGACCCCGGCCGACGCCGCACTCACCTGAGCTGCGGCTTACGCCACGCGCATCGCATCCGTTGCGAGGGCTATCCGCCCAGCGATGCGCGCCTTCCCTAGCGCACTTCGGTGCCCTGCGCCGGCTTACCCAGCCGGTGCGGGCTTTTAGGTTTCCTTGAAATCAACGACTGGCAGTCGGCTGCACCTGCGCCAACTCACCCTGCGCTTCAGCGTCGTTATTGAGCTTGGCCAAGCGCGCCGTCAGTTCAGCCAGTTGGTTGTCTTTGAGCACGATCAGGCGCTGCAATTTATCCAGCTGCGATTGCAGGTCGGCCACTCGGCTAGACAATTCTTCGCCTTCGCGACGGGCCTGGGCGAGTTCTTCCTGGGTGACGGCCAGGCGGTTGTCGGCTTCCTGCTTGGCGGCGGCTTTGCTGCCTTTGGCGCCGTCTTTGTGTTCGGCACGGCCGCTGCCTTGCTCGCCTACCAGGCTGAGCTTGTCGCTGGCTGTGGCGGCGGCCGGCGCGCTGCCGGCTTCGCTGCGTTTGCGCGCGTCCAGCTGGGCCAGGGCTTGAGTACGGTCAGTGGCGTGCAGCTGTTCGCGGTTAGGCAGTTGCAGGTTCTGCGCGCTTTTCAGGCGGTTGATATCGCCGTTGTTGAAGGCGTCCGGGTTCAGGCGCTGAATCGCCAGCATGGCCTGGTGCGGCGAGGCGTCGCCGCGAATAGCTTGGGCGATATCCCACAAGCGGTCGTTGTTACGCGTGCGGTATTGGCCGCCCGCTACCGGACCTTCAGCGTTCGGGCTAACCGCTGGTTTCGCAGCAACGGCGGGCGCGGCGGCAACCGGTGCCACGGCTTTCAACGCCGGCACGGCAGCGGCTACCGGTGCGCTCACCGGTGCCGGAGCGGCAAAAGCGTAGTTCGGAGGATCGATCAGCAGGCTGTATTCGCGCAGCTGCATACCGTCCGGCGAATTCACTTCCACCAGAAAATTAAGGTACGGCTCGGTGATCGGACGCGTGGTGGTCACGCGGATGATGCTCTGCCCTTTGGCATTGAGTTTGGTGTCGAACTGCAGCGCCAGAACGGCGCCATCGCGTTCGATGCCGGCTTTCTTGAACGCTTCGGGCGAGGCCAGGCGCACTTTCACTTCTTCGGCGCCAAGGTCACGCACACCCTGCAACTCGATCTGCGCCCGCAGCGGCTGGCTAAGGCTGGACAGCACCTGAGCTTCGCCAACGCTCAAGGCAAGGGCGGCGTTGGGCAGCAACGCTGTGGTGGCCAGGGCCAGAGCCGTCAGCAGGCGGGGATACTTCTTGAGCATGTCGGCTCTCCTTATCGTTAAACCACGCTGGGCGCGTGCGGCCGCGCATGATGGCGAGGTTGGCGATAAGCAATTGCGAGGTCCGGCACAGGCTGGCGATGGCAGCGCAGGCGAAGGTTGAATTTGTGCAGCAGGTACGGAAAAAACCACGAAGGTGTCGCAGTTACTTAGCACACACTCCCGTCGTCCCCGCGCAGGCGGGGACCCAGAATCTCGCGTCGTACGAAAATAATCGTCCTGTCCAAAATTCTGGATTCCCGCCTGCGCGGGAATGACGGTAGAGGTTAAGAGTGACGGTGCATCAGGACGCGATGCTGCTCTGCTCCAGCAGCAGCTTCACAAAATGCTCCGCCGCCAAGGGCCGGCTGATCAGAAAGCCCTGAATCTCGTCGCACTGCTGGGCCTTGAGGAAGTCCATCTGCGCCTGGGTTTCCACCCCTTCGGCCACCACTTTCAGCTCCAGGCTATGGGCCATGGCGATAATCGCGCGGGTGATGGCGGCGTCTTCGCCGTTGGCCGACAGGTCGCGGATAAACGACTGGTCGATCTTCACGAAGTCCACCGGGAAACGCTTGAGGTAGCTCAGCGACGAATAGCCGGTGCCGAAATCGTCGATGGCCAGTTTCACGCCCATCTGCCGCAGCTGGTGGAAGGTGGTGATCACATTCTCGACGTTATCCAGCAGCTGGCTTTCGGTCAGTTCCAGCTCGAGGAAATGCGGCGCCAGGCCGGTTTCGTCGAGCACCTGGCGCACCAGACTGGTGAGGTTGCCCTGGCGCAGTTGGTGCACCGAGAGGTTCACCGACACGCGAATATCCGCCAGCCCCAGCAGTTGCCATTCACGCGCCTGACGGCAGGCTTGGCGCAGCACGAATTCGCCGATGGGCGCGATAAGGCCGGTTTCTTCGGCCAGGCCGATAAAGTCGCCCGGCGGCACCAGGCCCAGGTCCGGATGACGCCAGCGCACCAGCGCTTCGGCCGAGGCCAGGGTGTCGGTGGCCAGGCACAGTTTCGGTTGGTAGAACACTTCCAGCTGGTTCAGCTCAATGCCCTTGCGCAGCTGGTTTTCCAGTTGCAGGCGCTCCAACGTGCAAGCCTGCAAGTTGTCGGTGAAGAACTGGAACGTGTTACCACCCAGGTGTTTGGCGTGTTGCATGGCCATGTTCGCCTGGCTGATCAGCGCGCTCATTTCCCGCGCGTTGTCCGGCAGCAGGCTGATGCCGATGGAGGCGCTGACCACCAGTTCCTGGCCGCCCACGGTCATCGGCATGCGCAGCTTGGTCAGCAGCCGGCTGGCCAGGCGCGCGAGGTTGGACAGGCTGCCGTAGCTATCGAGGATCACCGCAAATTCATCGCCGGACAGCCGCGCCAGGGTGTCGGCCTCGGGCATCGACTGGGTCAGGCGCCGGCTCATCTGCCGCA
This sequence comes from Pseudomonas sp. CC11G, assembly GCF_056174845.1. Taxonomy (NCBI): domain Bacteria; kingdom Pseudomonadati; phylum Pseudomonadota; class Gammaproteobacteria; order Pseudomonadales; family Pseudomonadaceae; genus Pseudomonas; species Pseudomonas sp. CC11G. Next base: position 303,101 of record NZ_JBWBZC010000004.1, on the reverse strand, counting down.
GCAGCTGGTCGGCCACTTCATGGCCAAGGCTGTCGTTGAGCAGCTTGAAGCGGTCCAGGTCGATATGCAGCAGCGCCAGCGTGCGTTCGCCATTGCGCGCGCGTTGGCTGGCTTCGTGCAGCCGCGCCTTGAACAGCGTGCGGTTGGCCAGCCCGGTGAGTTCGTCGTAGTGCGACAGGTAACGCAGGCGCTCTTCGGCCTCGCGGCGCGACGACAGGTCGGCGAAGAAACCGACGATATGGCTGACCCGCCCGCGGGCATCACGCACCACGTTCAGTTGCAGCCATTGCGGGTAGAGCTCGCCGTTCTTGCGGGTTTCCACCAGCTCGCCCTGCCATTTGCCGGTGTGCTCCAGCTCCTGGCGGATGACTTCGTATTGGCGGCGCGTGTCGCGGCTGCCGATCATCCGCGCCACGGTCTGGCCGTGCACTTCCTCGGCGCTGTAGCCGGTCACGGCGCTGTAGGCTTGGTTGACGGCCAGCACCTTGTAGTCCGGGTCGAGAATGATGATGCCTTCGCTGGCGGCCTCGAACACGATGCCGGCCAGGCGCTGTTCTTCGTCACGCATTTTCCACGCGGTGATATCGCGGCGGGTGCCGAGCATGCGCGTGACCCGGCCGCTGGCATCGCGCTCCACGGCGCGGCCGCGGTCTTCAATCCACAGCCATTGGTTGTTGGCGTGGCGCACGCGGTATTCGATCTCGTAGCCGTCGGACAGGCCTTTCATATGCTCTACCAACGTGCGGCGCAACAGCGGTAGGTCTTCGGGATGCAGGCGCGGTTTGAGGTCGCGCAGCATCACGGTGACGGCTTCGGGGTCGAGGCCGAAAATTTCCTTCAGCCGTGAGTGATGCACCTCGTCACTGATCAGGTTCCAGTCCCACATGCCCAGCTCACTGGCTTCCAGGGCCAGGGCCAGGCGCGCTTCGCTTTTGCTCAGGGCATGGCTGGCGGCGTCGAGTTCCAGGGTGCGCTGAGCCACGCGCATTTCCAGGTCGTTATGGGCGTCACGCAGCTCGCGCTCGGCGCGGCGGCGCTGCTCGATCTCGCGGGCCAGCTCGCCATTCAAACCTTCGGCCTGGGATTTGGCGTGTTCCAGACGGCTGATCAGCGCCTGGTTATGGAAACGTTGCACCAGGCTGCGCTGCACCAGGCGGTTCACCTGCCAGGCCACCACCAGCAAGGCGCCAAACAGAATCAGGCCCAGCACGCCCCAGCCTTGTTGCATCGGCTCGCCAGCGAACAGCAGATACGCCACCGCGGGCACCAGGCAGGGCAAGGCGAAGGTCAGAAAGGCGGTAAGGCTGACGGCATAGGCGACACTGGCAGACAGAATCGCCGCGCTGATCAGGCCGAACATCAATACTTGCTGAAAGAAGGCATCCGGCGGCACCAGAGCGATGGCGCCAATGGCCAGGGCCACGCCCGAGCAGAACGCGCCGAGCAGAAACATCTGCCGCCAGATCGGTTTGGCCTGCCGCGAGGGCAAGGCGGCATTGAACGCAGCCACCTGAATCAGTCGCAGCACTGCCAGGCTCACCACGCCCACCAGCCAGCCGGCCAGCAGCAATCCGCCGCGCGGCTCCCATAACAGGTAAGCGCAGGCCAGGCCGCAGAGCAGCATGAAGAGCGTGGGAATGCGTGAGCCCTCGTACAACAGACGAGTGCGCTCCACAGCAATGTCGGTGGCAAACAGCTGGCGGATGTCTCGATCGGTCTCTGCCAAGGGCAGGTCGAGAGGACGCCTGGATTGAGCGGTCATAGGCCCTTTTCTTGTAATGGTTATGCCTAGTCGTGGCCGGAGCATACACAAGCCTTGGCCCATGCCCAAGGCTCAATATCGGCATTTTCAACCTGAATACCCCTTACTTTCGATAGGAGGACAGGCGTACGACTACAGACTTACCAGTCGTCGGTATTGGTACGGGTGTACAAATGGGACTTGCGGCGTTTGCCCTGACTACCCCAGCCCCCTAGAATGCCGCGATGCGCGACGATCTCTCCTTTCTGCTCAATTCCCTCAACGATGCTCAACGCCAGGCCGTAGCGGCCCCGCTGGGTCGTCAGTTGGTTCTGGCCGGCGCAGGTTCCGGCAAAACCCGAGTGCTGGTGCACCGTATCGCCTGGTTGATCCAGGTCGAAAACGCCTCGCCGCACTCCATTTTGTCGGTGACCTTCACCAACAAGGCCGCTGCCGAGATGCGCCATCGCATCGAGCAGTTGCTGGGGCTGAACCCGGCCGGCATGTGGGTGGGCACCTTCCACGGCCTGGCGCACCGTCTGTTGCGGGCGCACTGGCAGGAAGCCGGGCTGAGCCAGAGCTTCCAGATTCTGGACAGCGACGACCAGCAACGCCTGGTCAAACGCGTTATCCGCGAGCTGGGGCTGGACGAACAGCGCTGGCCGGCGCGCCAGGCGCAATGGTTTATCAACGGCCAGAAAGACGAAGGCCTGCGGCCCAAACACATTCAGCCCGGCGGCGATATGTTTCTGGCCACCATGCGCAGCATTTACGAGGCCTACGAAGCGGCCTGCCTGCGCGCCGGGGTTATCGACTTTTCCGAACTGCTGCTGCGCGCCCTCGACCTGTGGCGCGACCATCCCGGTTTGCTGGAGCACTACCAGCGCCGTTTCCGGCACATTCTGGTGGACGAGTTCCAGGACACCAACGCCGTGCAATACGCCTGGCTGCGCCTGCTCGGCAAAGGCGGCGACAGCCTTATGGTGGTGGGCGATGACGACCAGTCCATCTACGGCTGGCGCGGCGCCAAGATCGAAAACATTCACCAGTACTCCAGCGACTTCCCGGATGCGCAAACCATTCGCCTGGAGCAGAACTACCGCTCCACGGCGAGCATCCTCAAGGCCGCCAACGCGCTGATCGTCAACAACAGCGGGCGCCTGGGCAAAGAACTGTGGACCGACGGTGGCGAAGGCGACGCCATCAGCCTGTACGCCGCGTTCAATGAGCACGACGAAGCGCGCTACGTGGTGGAAACCATCGAAGACCAGCTGCGCAAAAACGGTCTGTTGCGCAGCGAAATCGCCATTTTGTACCGCTCCAACGCCCAGTCGCGGGTGCTCGAAGAAGCCCTGCTGCGCGAGAAGATTCCCTACCGCATCTACGGCGGCCAGCGCTTCTTCGAACGGGCCGAAATCAAGAACGCCATGGCCTACCTGCGCCTGCTCGAAGGCCGTGGCAACGACGCCGCACTGGAACGGGTGATCAACGTGCCAGCCCGTGGCATTGGCGAGAAAACCGTCGAAGCCATTCGCGACCATGCGCGCCACAGCGACCTGTCGATGTATGAAGCCCTGCGCCAGTTGGTCGTCAATAAAGGTGTGACCGGCCGCGCCGCCACCGCGCTGGGCGGGTTTATCGAGCTGATCGAAAACCTCGCCGCCAAAGTGATGGACATGCCCCTGCACCTGATGACCCAGACGGTGATCGAGCAGTCCGGGCTGATCACCTACCACAAGGAAGAAAAAGGCGAAAAAGGCCAGGCCCGGGTGGAAAACCTTGAGGAACTGGTGAGCGCCGCGCGCAACTTCGAGAACAACGAAGAAGACGACCAGACCCCGCTCGCCGCCTTCCTCGGCCACGCCTCGCTGGAAGCCGGCGACTCGCAAGCCGACGAACACGAAGACAGCGTGCAACTGATGACCCTGCACAGCGCCAAAGGTCTGGAATTCCCGCTGGTGTTTTTGGTGGGCATGGAAGAAGGCCTGTTCCCGCACAAGATGAGCCTGGAAGAACCCGGCCGCCTTGAAGAAGAACGCCGCCTGGCCTACGTGGGCATTACCCGCGCCATGCAGAACCTGGTGCTCACCTACGCCGAAACCCGCCGCCTGTATGGCAGCGAGACGTACAACAAAGTCTCGCGCTTCGTGCGCGAAGTACCGCCGGCGCTGATTCAGGAAGTGCGCCTGTCCAACAGCGTCAGCCGCCCGTATGGCAGCAGCAACAAGGGCGCCAACACCAGCAGCATGTTCGCCAACGCCGAAGTGCCGGACACCGAATTCCGGTTAGGCCAGGCGGTGAAACATGCGCTGTTTGGCGAGGGCGTGATCCTCAACTTCGAAGGTGCCGGCGCGCAGGCGCGGGTGCAGGTGAATTTTGCGGCTGAAGGCAGCAAGTGGTTGATGATGGGGTACGCGAAGTTGGAGCCACTCTAAGAGTGGCTCGTAGGTTGGGTTGAGCATCGCGAAGCCCAACAGAATGGAATCGCAACGTTGGGCTTCGCCTGCGGCTCAACCCAACCTACGCAAGGAATCGCCGTGCGCTTCACTCCTTTGTTGGCTTTGCTCACCTCTTTTCTAATCCCCCTCACAGCCGTCGCCGGCTGGTTCGGCAAAGACGCGCCGCCCCTCTCGGTCGAACGTAAAGTCAGCCAGAAACGCGACTGGAACACCGGCATGCTGCGCGACGAGGTGACCTTCACCCTGCGTATGAATGGCCGCGTGCTCAGCGATGACAAACTCGGCAAGGCCTTTGGCGCCAACGGCAGTGATGCCGCCATCTGGGACGCCCTCAGCACCGGGCCCAATGAGGCATTGGTGGTCTACGGCAACGATGGCAGCTATAGGTTGGCCAAATTGCAGGTGGATGACGACAAGCTGCGCAGCCAGCTGCTGCTTAAAGACCTGACGCAAAACTGGTTTACCGATGCGCGCCTGCCGGGCTGGGTGTCGGTGCAGCAGGAACACAACCTGCACCTGGTGCAGCTCAATCCGTTGCGGGTGGTGGATGTCGGCGCCGGCGTATTGCTGGATGTGCGCGGCGATCTCGCCCTGCTGGCTGAAGAAGGTTTTCGCGGCCCAACCTCGACCCTTCACGCGGTCAGCATCAGCCAGGGCAAACAGGTGGCCGAGTTGCCGCTGCCCAAGGCCTGCTTTGTGCTGCCGAGCTTCGAGTTCACCCACCCATTGGTGTACGCGACTATCGAGAAGTCCACGCTGGAAACCCTGCGCTTTCAGGATGGCCCGACCTGGTTCGACGCCAACTTTGCGCTGATCAACGGCGCCACCCCGCAGCTACGTCTGAAGGCCACGCAACAGCTGCCGCGGCCGGCGCTGGAGCGTTGGTATGTGGGTTTGCGTGAACGGGATCTGGGCCGCCAGCCGCGCGCGCCGGAAGATATCGGCTACACCGAAAGCCCGACGTTCGATGACAGCCAGGACACGATCGACGCCGAGCCCGCCGCCTGCCCCGGCCTTAATCTCAACCCGCGACTAGGCGCCGGCAAAGAACCGTACCCGATGCAGACGGTGATGGCCGAAGACCTTTGTCTGGATGAAACCCTGCCCGGTATCACCGCCGCCATGCGCCAGCAACGCTGCGTATTGCCGGCCACCACGCGGGTGCTTACCCGTGGCGCGCAGTGGCAGCTTGAAGAACTGCGCTTTGCCTACCGCCCGCAAGAAGGCGGCGCGCCGGTCGAGCAGTTGGTTTATCAGCTACGCGAAGGCAACACGGTGCACCGCGCCATCGCCGGGCAATACGGTGAAGACCTGCGCCTGCGTGAAGTGCTGCCCATCGGCGAGGGCGACGCCCTGATCAAGGCGCGCGGCGAAGGCGCCTACGAGCTGCTTCGGCTGTATTCCGATGCCGCCGGCAAACGGCGTCTGGACTACCTGGAAACCGTGGCCTACCCCGCCCACCCGTTCGATAACAGCAAACCGGGCTGGGTGTACCTGCGCAGTGCCGGTTACCTGATCAAGACCCAACCGTTCGGCTTCGAGCGTGTTGGCAAAGGCCTGCTGGATGTGCGCGGCAATGAGCTGCTGCGCCAGTACCAGAACGACGACACCCAGGGCCTGGTGCTGATCAGCACGCCGTTTGAACCGGAGCCGCAGCAAGGCGGGGTGGACAACGACGCGCCGCTCTATCAATTGAGCGGCGACTGCCGGCTGGACGACGACCCGTACTGGGAGTTCGCCGTGCCGCCGATCAACGCCACGCTAGCGGAGTCGGCCGCCTGGTTTAGCCGTAACTTCGATTACACGAACGGCAAGCCGGGCAGCATTGTCCTACGTAAAGATCATCAGTTGCGCGTTAAGCCTGGCTGCAGTCCTGACAGCCATTAAGCGTCAGGGCATAAATCCGGAAACATTCTGCCGCTGGTCTTCACAGGGCGCCCTGTGCAACATGGCGCGCGTTGATCCTTATTGAGAGAGTTGCGAAATGAAGCGTTTCATCAGCCTGGCCATGATGCTCTGCGTCGCGTTGACGCTCAGCCTCGACGCCAATGCAAAGCGCATGGGCGGCGGTAAATCCTTCGGCTCCGCGCCTACCCACCAAACCCGTCAAGCCACCCCGCCAGCCGGCCAAGCCGCTGCACCGGGTAAAGCTGCACCTGCCGCTGCTGCTGCGGGCGGCGCCTCGCGCTGGTTGGGCCCGTTGGCTGGCCTGGCCGCCGGCGGTCTGCTGGCCTCGATGTTTATGGGCGGTGGTTTCCAGGGCATGCAAATGTTCGACTTCCTGATCATCGGCCTGATCGCCTTTGTGATCTTCCGGTTTATCGCCGCACGTCGCCGCCAGCAGAACACTGCACAGCCGGCGAGCGTGGGTGGTTATGCACCGATGCAGCGCGACCTGCCGCCAAACCAGACAGTTATTCCGCCAGCCAATACCATCTTTGGCAGCAGCAGCGCGGCGGCACCTGTCGCCCCGGTGATCAATGCACCGAGCTGGTTCAATGAGCAGCGTTTTGTCGAAGCCGGCAAAGAGCACTTTATGGCCCTGCAACAGCATTGGGACTCCGCGGAAATGGACAAGATTGCCGAGTTCGTCACCCCGCAAATGCTCAGCTTCCTGAAAACCGAACGTGCCGATCTGGGCGACGGTTTCCAGTCCACCTACGTGGAAGACCTGCACGCGCAGCTCGACGGTATCGACGAATTGGCCGACAAAACCGTGGCCACCCTGACCTTCAGCGGCATCGTCAAAACCTCGCGTTTCGACCAGGGCGAAGCCTTCAGCGAAAGCTGGCGCATGGAGCGCGCCAATGGCGACAACGCGCCATGGCTGGTGGCGGGCATCCGTCAGAACTAAGCCCGTTCGCCGTACAAAAAACCCGGAGCTTGCTCCGGGTTTTTTATTGCCTCCAGGCTTTCTTCAGCGCAGCCAGGGCGATGGCAATTTCCGCCTCGTTCACCCCGGCAAATCCCAGCACCAGCCCCGCGCGGTCATCAGCACTGCCAGGTGAATCTGCCAGCCAGTAATCGCTCAAGGCATTGAGCTCCACGCCCACGGCGGCGGCCTTTTCCACCAACTCCAGCTCCCGCGCGCGACTGGCCACCCGCACGCTCAGATGCAGGCCGGCGTCCACGGACGGCAATGGCTGGCAGCCGGCTACATCGCTTGGCCAGCCTTTGAGCAAAGCGTCACGGCGTGCCTGAGCGGCGCGGCGCATGCGACGGATATGGCGCTGAAAATGGCCGGCGGCAATAAACTCGGCCATCACCGCCTGGGTGCCGATTTCCGAATGGCGCACCCCCAGCGCACGCACCTGACTAAAGGCAGCAGTCAGCGCAGGTGGGACGACTAAATAACCCAAGCGCAAACCGGGAAAGGCGATCTTGGAAAAGGTGCCGACATACAACACCCGGCCATGCTGATCCAACGCGGCCAGCGGCGACAACGGCGTACCGCGATACCGGTACTCGCCGTCGTAATCGTCCTCGACAATCCATGCCTGCTCCCGCGCCGCCCATTCCAGAAGCTGCAAACGCCGGGGCAGAGACAGCGTCACGCCGGTCGGGTATTGGTGCGAAGGAGTGACATACGCCAGGCGACAATCCTTGAGCCCGGCCAGCTCACGGCTATCAAAACCGTCCTCATCCACCGCCACGCCATGCAACCGCGCACCAGCCAGCGCAAACGCCTTACCGGCCGCACGGTAGCCGGGGTTTTCCACCGCCACGCTGTCGCCGACATTCACCAGCATTTGCGCGCATAAGCTGATGGCCTGCTGCGCGCCACTGGTGATGATCACCTGCGCCGGGTCGCAGACCAGCCCGCGGCTATTGCGCAGGTAAGCGGCGATCAGCTCGCGCAATTGCGGGTCGCCGGCGGCGTTGCCGTAACCCAGGCTGGCCATCGGCGGGCGACGCCAGAAATTAGCCTGCAAACGCGCCCAGGTTTCGAAGGGGAACAGGTCAAAGGCTGGAATACCAACGCGAAAGGCGCGCGGAGCGTCCAGGCGCGGCTCGGGCAGATGTTCGGTCTGCAGGCGCTGAAGCAGATTGCTTTGCGGTGCGCTGGCGGGGGTTTCGACAGGCTTTTTTGCCGCCTTGCCCCGGCCCTTGGTGGCCAACTCCGCCACATAGGTGCCATCGCCAATCCGCCCTTGCAGATAGCCTTCGGCATACAGCTGGTCATAGGCGCGCACCACGGTATTGCGCGACACGCCCAAGGCTTCAGCCAGATCGCGGGTTGCCGGCATGCGCACCAGGCTGCCGAGCTGGCCGCCGAGAATCCGCTCGCGCAAGGCCTGATAAAGCTGGCGGGACAAGCCTTGCTTGCGGTCCAGCTGGATGCCGGAGGGGTCGAACGGCAACGGTGTGGGCGGCATGGCGGCGCTCCCAAGGAAAGGCTCCGAGATTAAATTGGCCCTATGAAAATAGCCATAAATGGCTCTTACAACAGACCAATACCTCCCCTAGCATCGGTCCATCTGTTGGAGAGCCACCATGTACACGCCCGCCGCATTCCGCGAAGAAGACCTGCCCACCCTGCACGCGCAGATGGTGCAAACACCCCTGGCCATTCTGATTAGCCACAACGAAAACGGCATGCAAGCCAGCCATCTGCCCTTGCTTCTGGTGCCCGGCGCCGGCCGCTTCGGCACCCTGAAAGGCCACTTCGCCAAAGCCAACCCGCAGTGGAAAAGCTTTCAGGCAGGCAGCGAGGTGCTGGTGATTTTCCCCGGCGAGCAGGCCTATATCAGCCCCGGTTACTACCCGAGCAAAGCCGAACACGGCAAAGCGGTACCCACCTGGAACTACATCGCTATACACGCGTACGGCCGCGCCGAAACCTTTGATGACCCGCAGCGCCTGCGCGCGTTGCTCAGCGAACTGACCGCACACCACGAACAAGGCCGCGCCCAGCCCTGGACCCTCGACGAAGCCCCGCCGGCCTATATCGACAGCATGCTGCGCGCCATCGTCGGCTTCGAACTGCCCATCGAGCGGCTCGAAGGCAAATGGAAGCTGGGCCAGAACCGCGACAAAACCGATTACGACAGCGTGCGCGAGAACCTCGCCGGCAGCGGCCTGACCAACGAGGCCGAACTGGCCGCACGCATGCCACCCCACGGCGCCAAGTAAAGGAGAACACCATGAGCACCTTGAGCATCCGCGCCATAACCGCCGCCGACCACGCCGCCTGGCTGCCGCTGTGGCTGGGCTACCAGCGCTTCTATAAAGCCGTGATCAGCGACGAGACCAGCGCCATCACCTGGCAGCGTTTTCTCGACGGCAGCGAACCCATAAACGCCGCGCTGGCCTGGCAAGGCGACAAGGCCGTGGGCCTGGTGCATTTTATTTACCACCGCTCCACCTGGACGGTCGGCAACTACTGCTACCTGCAAGACCTGTATGTGGACGAAGGCATTCGCGGCGGTGGCATCGGCCGCCAATTGATCGAACACGTGTACCAGCAAGCCAAGGCCGCCGGCGCCTCACGCGTGCATTGGCTGACCCACGAAACCAATACCGATGCCATGCACCTATACGACAAGGTCGCCGACCGCTCGGGCTTCGTGCAGTACCGCAAACTCTTTTCCTAATATCGCCAGGAACCGCCCCATGAGCCTGACCCCGCACCTGAACTGGACACCCGTCGCCGCTCCCACCCGCGACACCCTGCAAGGCCGCACCGTACGCCTGGAAGCCCTCGACCCGGCACGCCATGGCGATGATTTGTGGCAGGCATTGCAAGGCCCCGACTCCGACCCGCTGCTGTGGGATTACCTGCCATACGGCCCGTTCACCGAGCGCGCCGCCTTCGATACCTGGCTGACCAACAATGCCGCCAGCAAAGACCCACTGTTTTTCGCCGTGGTGGAACAAGTCAGCGGCCAGGTGCAAGGCCTGCTCAGCTACCTGACCATCGCCCCGGTGCACGGCAGCATCGAGATTGGCCATATCTGCTACGGCCGCGTGATGCAGCGCAGCGTGCAGGCCACCGAAGTGATTTACCTGCTGGCCAAGCACGCCTTCGACAACGGTTACCGTCGCCTGGAATGGAAGTGCAACAACGGTAACGCCCGCTCCAAGCGCGCCGCCGAACGTTTCGGGTTTAGCTACGAAGGCCTGTTCCGCCAGCACATGGTGATCAAGGACCGTAACCGCGACACCGCCTGGTTCTCGATCATCGACAGCGAATGGCCAGAGATTGCCAAGGGCTACGAGCGTTGGCTGGCTGTGGATAACTTTGATGCACAAGGGCAGCAGCTCAGCGATTTGAAGGCGTTGCGCGAGGTCTAGTGCCGGCGACGACTCTTTTCCCCTGAGAGATTCTGGATCCCCGCCTGCGCGGGGATGACGGAGTTCTTTGCACCCCACTCCGTCATTCCCGCGAAGGCGGGAATCCAGACTTGGGCAGGAGACATAGTTTTCCTGCCAACAACGACCGATGCTGAAAAACCATTGCACAGCTTTAGTGCAATTCGGCATAGACGGACTGGCCAATCTTCGAATCGCTGCTAACTTCATCCGAGCGCGCCGGCACTGTGATCCCACCGGCAGGCGGCGAATTAGAGAGCTCAGGAAGGATTCGGAGAATGTCAGTTAGCCATCAATTATCCCTGTATGTACGGGCCGGCCTGGCCGCTGCGGTGCTGGCCAGCGTGGCCGCGTGCGCGAATATCGACGCGCGCACCACTGAGTACGTCGGCGCGGCCCATGCCGCCCCCACCAACCCGGCCAACGTAGAAGTGCTGCGCAGCGAACCCACGCGCCCGCATGTGCGCCTGGGCGAAGTGGTACTTGAAGCCAGCACCGAACCGGCGCCACCGGTCACCGATATCGAGCAGAAGCTTAAAGACGAAGCAGCGAAAATCGGCGGCGACGCCGTGGTGGTGGTCTACGACAAGATTCAACCCGTGGCGGCCGTGGTCAACGGCCCGCTGTGGAACCGCGATATCGAGGCCATCGAAGGCCGGCGTTTGAAAGGCATCGTCATTCACTACCAGTAAATCAACACATCGGAACGTCTGGGCTGTGTCGTACAGCGTTACCTAACGGAAGAGGTACGCCATGCAGTATTCGATTTATGCGCCGTTGCTGCGCCGCTTTTCTATCGTCGCCTTGGCCACGTGCCCCCTGCTTGCCCAGGCCGACAATGCCCGCGATTGGCAGAACACGCCCATCGATATGAACTTCATCTTCGGCTACTGGAACAAGATGGATTCCAACACCCCCATCGACGGCGCCTTTCCGGTCGATGGCCTGTCGCTGGACGCCAATATCTACATTCTGCGTCTGGCCCGCAGCTTTGATTTCGGCGGCAAGAACGCCGCCTTCCAGTTGCTGATTCCATATGCCGACGGCGATGCAAAGCTAGATAACTCAGTGTTTTTCACCGACGACAAACACGGCAGCGGCATGGGCGATGTTACGGCCGTGTTCGCCAGCAATATCTTTGGTGGCCCGGCGGTGACCAAAGAAGAATTCGCCACCTGGCAGCCGGAAACATTCCTTTCATACGCCCTGTATGTCACCGCGCCGACCGGGGATTACGACAAGAAACAAGTGATCAATATCGGCGCCAATCGCTGGTCGGTAAAACCCGAGCTGGCGTTCGGTACGCCGTTCGGCCCGACCTGGCTGGAGCTCAACGCCTACGTGTCGTTCTACACCGACAACGAGGACTACATCGGCAGCAACAAACTCGAACAGCGCCCGCTCGGCACCATCGAGGGCCACTACAGCTACACCATCAACCGCGCCCTGTGGGTATCGCTCGACGGCACCTACGCCAAGGGCGGCGAAACCAAGGTGAACGGCAGCGCGCAAGACAACGAGCAGGAAAACAAAACTGTCGGCGCGAGCCTGGGCTTTATGTTGTCGCCCAACTTTGGCGGGCTGGTGGCGTACACCGACAGCTACGAACCCCAGAGCGATGCGGCCGATACCAATATCTGGACTGTTCGCCTGCAGTACGTCTGGTAATGGCTGCCTTGATCCAGCGCTGCACCGTGCTCGCGCTGTTGTGCAGCGCGGCAGCCAATGCCGACGACAACCTGCCGGCCCTCGGCGCCGCCGCACCTACCGGCAAGGCCGATGCCGAGACCTGCCAGCGTCTGCAACAGAACTTCGACATCGACCTGAAAGAGGTGGTGAAGGCCGGCTGCAATCCATCGACCGCGCAAATCGCCAAACTCATGGACAACCCGGTGGGCAACCTGGTGATGCTCGCCAACCAGTTCGACTACACCGCCCTCAAAGGGCCGAACAGTAACGGCACGCGCTACCTGGGCAAATACAGTTTTATGCCGACCTTTCCGATTTCCATCGGCGAAGACTGGAACCTGATCAACCGCATTCCCCTCACCTATATCAGCGCCCCGATTAACCGCGATGCCGGTGAACTGGTCGGCCACAGCGCCGGCGAAATTCTTAGCAACCCGGACTTTCCCGGCGTGGTGCAAGACCCCTTCGACCGCACCAGCGGCTTTGGCGACCTGACCTACGTAGGGGTGTTCTCGCCCAAGCAGCCGATCCACTTCGACGGCGGCGGCAAGCTGGTGTGGGGCGTGGGCCCGACGGCGATGTTCCCCACCGCCGACGAAGACGTGCTGGGCACCGGCAAATACTCGCTGGGCCCGGCGTTCGTGGCCGCCTACCTGGGGCCGGACTGGACCCTGGGCATCTTCCCGCAGCACTGGTGGTCGGTGGGCGGCGATGGCGACCGCAAAGACGTCAGCCTGACCAACATTCAGTACTTCATCGAAAAAGTAATCCCCGGCCCCGAGCAGTGGCGCGTGGGCATGACGCCGAATATCACCGTGAACTGGGAAGCCAAGAGCGGCAACAAGGTGACCTTCCCCATCGGCATTGGCGCCGGGCGCATTTTCAACTTCGGCAAATTGCCGGTGCGGTTTACCGGCGAGGTGCAGTACGCGGTGATTCACCCCGACGACCAGATCAGCAGCCGCTGGAATTTCCGTCTGAATATCACCCCGGTGATTCCAACCTTTATGTTTTAGCCGCGCGGCAACAAGGAGCACAGCATGACCGTACGCAACGACATCCTCGCCCTGCAGACCGCCATCGCCGAAAGCGTGCTGGGCCAGGAAGCGGTGATTCGCCAGGTGCTGCTGGGCCTGTTGGCCAACGGCCACCTGCTGCTGGAAAGCCTGCCGGGGCTGGCCAAAACCCGCACGGTAAAAGCCCTGGCCAAGCACCTGGCCACAAAGATGAGCCGTATCCAGTTCACCCCCGACCTGCTGCCCTCGGACATCACCGGCGCCGAGGTGTTGCACCAGGTGGAGGGCAAAAACGAGATCCGCTTTCAGCCGGGCCCGCTGTTCGGCAATTTGATTCTCGCCGACGAAATCAACCGCGCCCCGGCCAAGGTGCAGGCCGCGTTGCTCGAAGCGATGGAAGAACGGCAAATCACCGTGGCCGGCACCAGCCACCCGATGCCGCCGTTGTTCTGCGTGCTGGCCACGCAAAACCCGATAGAGCAGGAAGGCACCTACCCACTGCCTGAAGCGCAGATGGACCGTTTTCTGATGAAGATTACGCTCGACTACCCGCAACCTGCCGACGAAAGCCAGGTGCTGCGCCTGCTGCGCGAAGAGGAACAAGCCGGCGGCGGCCATGGCGGTGACAAGCCCACGTTTACCCTCGATGAAGGGGCGATTTTCGCCGCGCGCAAAGAGGTCGCCGGCATTCATGTGGCGCCGGCCATCGATACCTATCTCATCGACCTGATCAACGCCACCCGCCACCCCGCCGACTACGACGCCGACCTCGGCCGCTGGCTGGCCATCGGCGCCAGTCCGCGTGGCGGCATCAGCCTCGACCGCGTGGCGCGGGCGCATGCCTGGCTGAACGGGCAGGAGTTTGTCAGCCCCGACGATGTGCGCGCCGTGCTGCACCCGGTGCTGCGTCACCGCCTGCAACTGAGCTACGACGCCGTGGCCGATGGCATCAGCGCCGATCAGGTGCTGGACCGTCTGCTCGACCGCGTGGCCATTCCGGCCTAGCTGCCATGAACGCGCCCCGCGTGGAAATCGACGGCCTGGTGTACACCGGCCTCGCGCAACTGATGGCCCTGGAGTTTCAGGCGCAGGGCTTGAGCTTTGCCGCCCGCCAGCCACGCGCCAGCATTCTGGCTGGCGCCCATGCTTCGCGCCTGCGCGGTCGCGGGCTGAATTTTGACGAGCTGCGCCGCTACCAACCGGGCGATGACCTGCGCCACCTCGACTGGCGCGCCTCCTTGCGCACCGGCAAACCGGTGGTGCGCAGCTACACCGAAGAGCGCGACCGCCCGGCGCTGATCGTGGTGGACCAGCGCATGGCGATGTTTTTCGGCTCGGCGCGCAGCTTCAAATCCGTCACCGCCGCCGAGCTGGGCGCGTTGGCCGCGTGGATGGCCTTTCATGCCGGCGACCGGGTCGGCGGGCTGGTATTCAACGACCAGCGTATCGAGGCCATCGCCCCGCTGCGCAGCCGCGCGCGCTTGCAGCAACTGTTTGCCAGCATCGCCCGGCAGAACCAGGCGCTGCATGCACAAAGCCCCGATGCCGAAGGTGAAGACCAGCTCGACCAGGTGCTGCAACGCTGCCTGCAAGTGGCCGGCCACGACCACCTGATTTGCATCGTCAGCGACTTCGCCGGCGCCGGCCCGCGCACCCTGCAACTGCTGCGCGAGCTGTCGGCGCATAACGACGTGGTGGCCATGCAGGTCATCGACCCGCTGGCCCTCAAGCTGCCGGGCACCGGCCGCGTGTTGGTCACCCAGGGCAAGTTGCAGGTGGAGTTGGCCGTGGAGCGCAAACAGGTGCGCCAGCCCTTGAGCAGTTTTCTCGCCGGCCGTTTGCACGAGGTGGCCGACCTGCTGCGCCGCAGCCAGGTGCCGTTGATGTTGTTCAGCACCGGCGAAGAGGCCCTGCCGCAACTGCGCCGCGAACTAGGCCGTGAACTGGGCAGCACCGTGCAATGAGCGACCGCCCGGATATCAGCCAGCTGAAAGAAATCGCCTTGCCCGCACCGGTCAGCTATATGCCGCAAACCTGGGGCTGGTTGGTGTTGCTGGCGGCGCTGGTCATCGCCGTGCTGGCGTTCGCCGCCTGGCGTTATTGGCGCTGGCGGCGCGACCGTTATCGCCGCGAAGCGTTGCTGCGCCTGGCCGAGCTGGAACAGGCCTACGCCGCCAATAGCGAGGCGCTGCGCGACTTGCCGGAATTGCTTAAACGCGTGGCGCTTTCGATGCCGGGCGATGTAACAGCGGCCAGCCTCGGCGGCGAGCAGTGGCAGCGCTTTCTGCAAGACCGCAGCCGCGAACAACTGCCAGCCGACTTTGCCCGGCAACTGGCGCAGTTGGCCTACGCGCCGCCGGCGCAGCTGCAGGCCCTGGCCAGCGCACGCGGCGCGGCGCTGCTGGCGCAAACGCGGCGCTGGGTGGAGACACACCATGTGGCAGCTTGATTACCCCTGGTTGCTGCTGTTGCTGCCGCTGCCGTGGTTGGGCTACCGCTGGCTGCGACCTTATCGCGAGGGGCGCACGGCGCTGCGCGTGCCGTTTTTTGCCGCCATGAGCCGCGCCGTCGGCCAGGTGCCCAGCGCGGCCGCCAGCCGCGACAGCCGCTGGCAACTGCTGCTCAATTTGCTGGTGTGGGCCTTGGTGTTGGTGGCGGCGGCGCGCCCGGTGTGGGTGGAGCCGCCGCTTACGCGCACCGAGCCGGTCCGCGATCTGATGCTGGCGGTGGATATTTCCCAGTCCATGGAAACCACCGACCTCACCAACGCCGCCGGCCAGCGCAGCGACCGGCTGAGCGTGGTGAAAGAAGTGGTGCGCGGCTTTATTGCCCAGCGCAAAGACGATCGCCTGGGCCTGATCGTGTTCGGCACCGGGGCCTTTGCCCAAGCACCGCTGACCCGCGACCACAGCAGCCTGAATATCCTGCTCGATGAAGTGGGCATCGGCATGGCCGGGCCCAATACCGCGATTGGCGATGCCATCGGGATGACCATCAAGCTGTTGGACAAGGCCCAGGAAACCGACAAGGTGCTGATTCTGCTCACCGACGGCAACGACACCAGCAGCGCCATTCCACCGGACCATGCGGCACAGATGGCCGCGGCCAAAGGCATCGTGATTCACACCATCGGCATTGGTGACCCAACGGCCGAGGGCGAAGCCAAGGTGGACCTCACCGCCCTGCAACGTATCGCCAGCACCACCGGCGGCCAGTTCTTCCAGGCCGGCGACCGCGCGGCGCTGGAGCAGGTGTACGCCACCCTCGACCGCCTGACCCCGCACGACGTGAAAAAACTCAGCCACCAGCCCAAGCGCGATTTTTTCTGGCTGCCGCTGGGCGCCGCCTTGTTGCTGATGCTGGCGTATCACCTGCTGACGTTGCTGGTCTCGCGGCTGCGGTTTGAGCCCGCACCCAAGAAGCAGGAGGGCTGATGGACATCGACCTGGCTGCCTTCCATTTTCTGCGGCCGCTGTGGCTGTTGCTGATCGCGGCCGGCATCGCGCTGGTTTTGGTCTGGCGGCATAACCAGGACCTGATCAAACGCCTGGGCACCAGCATCGCCCCGCACCTGCTGCGCCATCTGCTGATTGCCCCCACCGAGCAGCAGCGCTGGCGACCGGTGCACCTGGTGGCGGCAATGTTGGTACTCGGCGGCATTGCCGCTGCCGGGCCGACCTGGCAGCAAGACCGCCCAGCCTTTGTGGAAAACCGCGCGCCGCTGATTCTGGCGTTGGACCTGTCGCCATCGATGGACGCCAGCGATATTTCCCCCACGCGCCTGCAAGCGGCCAAGCACAAGCTGCACGACCTGATTCAACGCCGCGCCGGCGCACGCACGGGGCTGGTGGCCTACGCCGGCAGCGCCCACCTGGTGTTGCCGCCGACCGATGATGCCGACCTGCTGGATGGCTTTCTTCAGGCGTTATCCACAGGCCTGATCGAGCGCCAGGGCAAGGATGCGATTGGCGCCATCGAGCAGGCCAAACGGCTGCTTAACAATGGCGAAGAGTCGCAACCGGGCACGTTGGTGTTGGTCACCGATGGCGCCGATAGCCAGCAGTTCGCCGACCTGCCCAAGCACCTCGACGGCAGCGACCTGCAAGTGCTGGTACTCGCCGTCGGCAATGCCGATGGCGGCATGGTGCGCGATGGCAGCGGCCAGCCGGTGATCGACAGCAACGGCCGCCCGGTACTCGGCAGCTTCGATCAAGCCGCCCTCAAACAATTGGCCGATGCAGCGGACGCGCCGCTGGGCAGCCTGACCCTGAACAACGACGACCTCGACTGGATAGAACTGCACGCGCAAAAACACTTTCAGGACGCCAACGACGCCCAGCAGGACGTGCACTGGAAAGACGCCGGTTACTGGCTGACCTGGCCGCTGGCGCTGCTGGCTTTGCTGGCTATTCGTCGCGGCTGGAGCCTGCACTGGACCGCCGCCGTGTTGCTGGCCAGCGGCTTGGCGATCAACCCGGCGCCCGCCCAGGCCGGGGTGATCATGGACGCGTTTTTCACCCCCGATCAACAAGGCCGCTGGGCCTTCGAGCACGACCATATGCCCGAGGCCGCCGCCGCGTTTCACGATCCGTATTGGCAAGGCATCGCCGCGTATAAAGGCTCGGACTACGACCTGGCGTTGGCCAGCTTCGCCCGGCTGAACACCGCCCCGGCGTATTTTTACCTGGGCAATATCTACACCCGCCGCTTCAAGTTCGCCCAGGCCATCGCCGCGTATACCCAGGCGCTAAAACTGCAACCGCAATTCCCCGAAGCCACCTTCAACCTGGCCTTGGCCATCGCCCTGCAAAAGGACTACGACGACGCGGCGGAAAAAGCCCCGGATGTAAAACCGGACGAAACCAAAGTGGACAACCAGCACCCGGCCGGCAAAGGCAAAAACGTGGTGGTGGAAAAGGCCGCTTCCGACGAGCTGTGGCTGCAGAACCTCAGCACCTCGCCGGCCAAGTTTCTCAAGCAGAAATTCAGCCTGCAGGATGCGGCAGCCAACTCGCCAGCCAAGCAGGTGCAGCCATGAAGCGCATGTTGCTGGTGGTGGGTTTTCTGCCGTGGCTGGCGTGGGCCGATGCCCCGCAGTTGCAAGTGGAAGCGCAGCTGGAGCCGGCCGGGCAGGTGATGGTGGGGAGCACCGTGCGCCTGGAGGTCACCGTATTTACCGACGCCTGGTTCACCAGCGCGCCGCAGTTGGAACCACTGCAATTGCCCGGCGCTCTGGTGCAGGCGCCTGGCGGCGAGGCGGAGAAATACAACAAGGAACAGAACGGCAAAACCCTGTTCGGCCTGCGCTATGCCTACCTGATCACCCCCAACCAGGCCCAGGTATTTGCCATTCCGGCGTTGGCCGTCACCGCTACACCGGGGCAAGCCACGGCGCCTATCACCGTGCATAGCCTGCCGTTGAATTTCACGGCCCAGTTGCCGCCCGGGTTCGCCGCCGGCGAGCCGGTGCTGGTGGCCAACGCCCTGCGTTTTAGTCAGCGCATCAGCCTACCCGAAGGCGAATTGAAGGTTGGCGACAGCGTGGTGCGCGAGCTGACCCTGGAAGCCGATGGCGCCCAAGCCATGCAACTGCCGACACCTGCGCAGAAGGCGGTCGACGGGTTGTCCGCCTTCCCCGCTGCACCGCGTATCGAGCCCATCAGCGATGGCCGAGGCGGCTTCACCGGCGGGCGGCGGATCGACAGCATCAGCTACCGCGTGGACCAGAGCGGCAGCTTCACACTGCCAGCCATTGAGCTGAGTTGGTGGGATAACAGCAGCCAGCAAAAGCGCAGCGTCAGCGTGCCGGCCGTCGACTTCAAAGCCAGCGCCAACGCCAGTTACAAGGCACCGTTTTCCATCACCGCCGACCTCGCCACATTGGGCCAGAACCGCCGCCTGCACCTGACTGGCTATTGGTTGGTGGCCATCGCCGCTGTGCTGATGTTGTTACTGATTTATACCGGCCGCCCCTGGTGGCGCCGTGTTCGCGCGGCGTGGCAAAGCCTGCGTGAATCGCGCCGTTTGGCTTGGCTGGCCAGTGCCGACTACGCCTGGCAACAGGTTCCCGGCCAGCTCCAGCATCAGCCGCCGCAGCTCACAGCGCTGTACCAGTGGCTGCGCCGCTCGGCAGGTTTTCGCACATTTGTGCAAGTTCCCCTCCCACCGGCAAAACGGCTGCTAGGCTTGCTCAACCAACGCTATGCCAAAGAGGGCCAAGGTGCCTCTATTTGGCCAGTATCGGAGCCGTTGCTCCCCGAACTGCACGACGCGCTGAAGCCTGCAGCAAGGCCTTCGGCCCATGCACTTAAAGCCTTGAATCCACGTCACGCAAAGGACCGCCCATGACTCGATTTAACCGCCCCGTTTCGCTGCTGCACTGGCTCTGGTTGGTGGCCTTGCTGCCGGCCTTGGCGCAGGCCGCCGACCCGCTGCCGGCGTGGAACGATGGCCCCTCCAAACAGGCCATCACTACCTTCGTGCAGGCGGTTACCGAAGAAGGCGGCAAAGACTTTGTGCCGCCGGCAGAGCGCATTGCCGTGTTCGATAACGACGGCACTCTGTGGAGCGAACAACCCGCGTATTTCGAGCTGTTGTTTTCCTTTGATGAATTCAAACGCCTGGCGCCCGAGCACCCGGAATGGAAAAAAGACCCGGCGCTAAACGCCCTGCTCACGGGCGATAAAAAAGCCTTCGAAGCCACCGGTATGCAAGGCCTGCTCAAGGTGGTGGGGGTGACCCACTCCGGCATCACCACCGAACAATTCGAGGCCAATGCCCGCGCCTGGCTGGCCAAGGCCAAACACCCGAAAACCCAGAAGCCGTACACCGAAATGGTGTTCCAGCCGATGCTCGAGCTGCTCGCTTACCTGCGCGCCAATGGCTTTAAAACCTACATCGTGTCCGGCGGCGAAGTGGCCTTTATGCGCACCTTCGCCGAAGAGGTCTACGGCATTCCGCCGGAGCAGGTGATCGGCACCACGTTTGTCACCCAGTACCAGTACAACGACGGCAAACCGGTGATTCTGCGCCAGCCAAAGCTGGGCCATAACGACGACGGTCCCGGCAAACCGGAGAGCATCGACTCCATCATCGGCCGCCGGCCCATCCTGGCCTTTGGCAATTCCGACGGTGACCAGCAAATGCTCCAGTGGACGGCAGCGGGCAAGGGCAAACGGCTGATGGGCCTGGTGCACCACACCGACGCCACCCGCGAATGGGCCTACGACCACCCTTCACAAATCGGCCAGCTGGACAAAGCACTGACCCAAGCCATCGCCGAAAAATGGACGGTGGTGGACATGAGCAAAGAGTGGAAAAGGGTGTACCCCTTTGAAGCACCGTAACCGAAGTTAAGCGAAAAAACGCAGCACCCGAAGGTAGTCGAACGTCACGGTCCGCCCCAAACGCAGGCCGCTACAACGGAAGTATTCGGAGTAATCAGTTGGCCGCCTGCCGGCGGTTTATGGATGAAATGGAGGCAAGACAATGACGCGCGTACGCAAATGGCTCCCGAGGTTGGCGTTGACCGCCGCCGCGGTGATGGGGCTCTCGGCAACCGCCGGCGCCGCTGACAAACCCAACATCCTGGTGATATTCGGCGACGATATCGGCCAGACCAATATCAGCGCCTATTCCTTCGGCGTGGTCGGCTATAAAACGCCGAACATCGACCGCATTGCCAAGGAAGGCATGATGTTCACCGACTACTACGCCGAGAACAGTTGCACGGCGGGGCGTTCGACGTTTATTACCGGGCAGGCAACGCTGCGTACCGGGTTATCCAAGGTAGGCGTGCCCGGTGCTCCGGTAGGCTTGCAGGCACGTGACATCACCATCGCCCAGGCGCTCAAAAGCCAGGGCTATGCCACCGGCCAGTTTGGTAAAAACCACTTGGGTGACCGCGACGAATACCTGCCAACGGCCCACGGCTTCGACGAATTTTTCGGCAACCTGTACCACCTCAATGCCGAAGAAGAACCGGAGCGTGCCTACTGGCCAAAAGACGAACCGGACTTCGTCAAAGCCGCATCGCCACGCGGGGTTATCCACAGCTTTGCCGACGGCAAGATTGAGGACACTGGCCCGCTGACCAAAAAACGCATGGAAACCATCGACGACGAAACCACCGCCGCCGCCCAGGAATTCATCAAGAAACAAGTCGCGGCCGACAAGCCGTTCTTCGTCTGGATGAATACCACCCGCATGCACCTCTACACCCACATCCGTGACTCGATGAAGGGCCAGAGCGGCATGCCAGGCAACGATTACGCCGACGGCATGGTCGAGCACGACGGCGATGTGGGCAAACTGCTCAACACCCTCGACGAGCTGAAAATAACCGACAACACCATCGTGCTGTACACCACCGACAACGGCCCGAACCAGTTCTCCTGGCCAGACGCGGCGACCACGCCGTTCCGCAACGAGAAGAACTCCAACTGGGAAGGCGCCTTCCGGGTGCCGGCGATGATTCGTTGGCCGGGCAAGATCAAGCCGGGTGAAGTCTCCAACGAAATGTTCTCGGGTCTGGACTGGTTTCCCACCCTGTTGGCAGCAGTCGGCGATCCCGACGTGAAGGAAAAACTGCTTAAAGGCTGGGCACCGACCACCGGTGGCAAGAGCTTCAAAGTGCACCTGGACGGCTACAACCAACTGCCCTACATCACCGGGCAAAAACCAGAGAGCGAGCGTAAGGAGTTTTACTACTTCAACGACGACGGCGTTCTGGTTTCGATGCGCTACAAAAACTGGAAAGCGGTGTTCTGCGAACAACGTGCGCCAGGTGGTTTCAAGGTGTGGAGCGAACCTTTCGTTTGCCTGCGGGTGCCGAAAATCTTCAACCTGCGCATGGACCCCTACGAACGTGCAGATGTGGTGTCTGACCAGTACTACGACTGGACCACGCAGAACGTTTACCTGACCGAAATCGCGGTAATGAAGTCGGCCGCCTTCCTGCAAACCTTCGTGGCCTACCCGCCTAGCCAGAAACCGGCGAGCTTCAGTGTCGATCAGGTTCGGTCAGCGGTAGACGCGCAGATCGAAGCAGAAATGAAGAAAAACGCACCGGCTAAACCGTAGCCGCTAACCGTTGCTCGTCAGGTGGCGAGCAACCTGTTTTACTTCGGAACCGGCCCTCGCGCCGGTTTCGTTCTGTTTACGCTTTTATCCGCACCCGCCATTGAACAAGGACCGCTTCACAATGCCGTCTGCGAGCCGTTCGAAGTCCTCTGCTCACGCCTCTAGCGTCACTCCTGTTGCGGCCAATCCGGCCCTGCTTATTTGCGCCTTGCTGCTGTTGTTTCCGGCGGCGCGGCCCTGATTTACCAAGTGCTGTGGATAAAACAACTGTCGTTGGTGGTCGGCGTCGAGGTGTACGCCATCACCACCGGTGTCAGCGCGTTTTTCGCTGGTTTGGCTTTTGGCGGCCTGGCTTTTGGCCGCCTGGCCGATCGCCTGGCGCGGCCCGTGATGCTTTACGCCGGCCTGGAACTGGTGGTCGCCGTACTCGGCATTGCCGCCACCTATGGCCTGGGCAATGCCGCCGGTTTGTTTGCCCGCCTGGAAGCGCAGGTCGGCCTGCTGGCCTGGTTGCTGCCCTTCGCCCTGGTGGGCATTCCGGCCTTTTTGATGGGCGGCACCTTGCCCGTGCTGATGCGCGCCATTGGCCCGGCGACCGGCCAGCTCGCCAGCGCCGGCGGCCGCCTGTATGCCGCCAATACCGCCGGCGCCATTGCCGGCACACTGCTCACTGCCTTTGTATTAATTCCCTGGCTCGGCGTGCGCGGTACCGCGTTCGCCGCCGCCTCGCTCAACCTGCTCGCCGCCCTGGGTGCCTTGTGGCAACACCGTGGCCAACGCCTGACGCCCGCCACGCCGATGCTCGAGCGCAACCCGCGCAGCAACGCCGCACGGCTGGCATTGGTGCTGTACACCGTCGCCGGCGGTGTGGCGCTGGGCTACGAAGTGCTGTGGTCGCAAGCCATCGTGCAATTTATGAGCACCCGCACCTTTGCCTTCTCGGTGATGCTCGCCACGTATCTCTTCGGCCTAGTGCTCGGCAGCGCCTTGTACGCCCGGCGCGCCGATACGCTGCGCGACCCGTGGGGCCTGTTCGGGCTATTGATCGCCGGCGCCGGCCTGCTGGCCCTGCTGGAAATCGCCGGCCTCGGCCGCTGGCTGGTGGACGCGCAAAGCCATGTGGAAGCCTGGATGCTGATCGCCACCGGCAATGAACTGGCCGGCATGTGCGCACGCTTTCTGGTCGCGGCACTAACCATCGTCTTTTTGCCCACCACCCTACTCGGCGCCGCCTTCCCCCTGGCCCTGCGCCTGGCCGTGGACAGCCGCCATGTGGGCCGTGATGTCGGCGCCATCGTGGCGTTGAACACCCTCGGTGGCATCGTCGGCGTGATGCTCTGCGGCTTTGTGCTGATCCCGTTTCTCGGCCTGGTGCATAGCCTCGGTTTGCTGGCGGTGCTCGCCGGTTTGATCGGCCTGATCGCCGTGAGCTTTGGCGAGCGGGTGACCCACCGGTTGCGCAATGTCGTAACAGTCGTCGCGCTGGCCTCGGTCGCCGTCGGCCTCTTCACCCCGCCACAAACCCTGGCAGAACTCCTGCCCGGCGCCCAGAAAGGCACCCTGGCTTTTTATGAAGAAGGCAGCGGCGGCACAGTGGCCGTGGTCACCCAGGGCAACCCGCAACAACGCTTCAACCGCCTGTATATCCAGGGCGTATCCAACACCGGCGATGCCATGCCGTCGCTGCGCTATATGCGCCTGCAAGCGCTGCTGCCGCTACTTATCCACAGCGGCGAACCGCACTCAGCGCTGGTGATTGGCTTTGGCACCGGCATCACCGCCGGCGCCCTGCTGCAATACCCCGGCCTGCAAACCCGCGTGGTCGCCGAACTGCTACCAGCAGTGGTGAGTGCCGCTTCCCTGTTCAAAGGCAACTTCAACGCCGGCAGCGACCCGCGCCTGGACATCCGCCTGCGCGACGGTCGCCGCGAACTGCTGCGCAATGCCGACACCTACGACCTGATTACCCTCGAACCGCCACCACCGTCGGCGGCCGGCGTGGTGAACCTGTATTCACGCGACTTCTACCAACTGGCCGCCAGCCGACTGAACAGCAACGGCATCGTCGCCCAATGGCTGCCGCTGCCCACCCAAACCCTCGATGAAAGCCGCGCCCTGGTACGCGCCTTCCTCGACGTCTTCCCCCACGCCTCGCTGTGGACCACCGAGTTCCACGAAATGCTCTTGGTGGGCTCGCAACAGCCAATGCCGCTGGACGCCACCCGCATCGCCCAACGCTTCGAACAACCCGACGTGGTAAGCGCCCTGCGCCAAGTCGGCATCGCCAACCCGGCAGCGCTGCTCGGCACCTGGGTAACCGACCGCGCCGGCCTGGAAAGCTTCGCCGGCGACGTCCGCGCCGTAACCGACGACTACCCCCGCATCGAATACGCCCCCTGGGTAAAAGCCGATGAAATCACCCGCACGTTGCCCGCCCTCCTCGGCAAAACCACCCGGCCGCCGTTGGTGAATGCTAATGACGCGCTGATCAACGCGGTGACCGATCAGCAGGAACGGCTGCAGAGTTTTTATGGGGCGGGGTTGTTGGCTTATCAGGGAAAACGGCAGGAGTGGGAACAGGCGGTGCGCGGGGTGATGCAGCGGGATAGCGGGAATCCGTATTACCGGTGGTTTTTGGGGGTTGGGCTATAAGCCATCGCATAGAAACGGAGCTGGGCTGCGGAGAATCGATAATGGAGTTCCTGCTCCGTATTCAGGTGCCCTTCGGTTGAGGGAAGTTATTCACTTGCCCATTTCAAAGCGGTTTTTGTAGTCCCGAATAATGATGTTGAAAGCTGCTTCATCGGAGAGCAGCGCGTAACGACGGTGTTTATTTTCCGGCTCGAACGGATCAGAAAAATCCATTCCTACGCCAAGGAAACCAATCAATACGTTGAATTCAACTTCGTTTAATTCAACGCCGGTTTCCCTGACCAATTTGGCGACCTCGGGAATTACCGCGTTGTTTACGAACTGGAAAGCGGGGTAGTGCTTGGCAGAGCCGTTGGTGAACGCCAGCACCTGACCTGCCTGCACTTTTTTACTTAACGCCTGCCGGCTAATGCCCAGCAGTGTGCAGGTGGTTTGCGAGTCGAGTAACTCGTAGCAAGCCTTTACCTGCTCAAACAGGCGGCCCTTGCCTTTGGCAAAAGCGATTTGATTGCGAACCCCGATGCTGAGCTTCTTTATGTCGTCGCTATCCAGCCGGCCCAACAGCCGCCAGAAGAACTCTGGCTCTTCACTGAAGACCGCCAGCTCAACCAACGCGGGTTCGGGCACTTTCTCCAGAAAGGCTGCAAACCCCTCCAGCAACATCGCTTTCGCCGCTGCAAGGGGGCTGTTGTCAGAGTTAGGAAGTCGGGCGGCGGTCGTCATGGGAGGTGTCCTTAGCTGGCGTGAACCACAACCGCAGGCTAGTGGGGCGAAGCTCAAGCGTCAACCTGTCAACCTGTCCACTCGTCAATCTGGCATTACGCCCTACTCAACGGTCCGCTTAAACCGATAAAACAGATTCGGCTCACTCACCAGATACAAATCCCCATTGCTGCCCATCGTCATGCCTTCGGCCTGCGGCACATCGGCTTTCAGGCCCAGGTTGCCCGCGCGCAGGTTGAGGCTGCTGAGCGGTTCGCCGTGCTGGTCGAGTTCGACGATCATTTTCGACTCATCGGAAAGCGCCCACAGGTGTTGGGTGGCGCCGTCGTAGTAGAGGCTCGAAAGGTCGGTGAGGAACAGGCGCTGGTCGCGCTCGGGGTCGGTGCGCACTTGCAGGCGCAGCGGGCCGGGGCCGTGGTGCATAAAGCCGCTCACTTCGAAGATGCGCATCGGGTCGCGCTCTTTGGCAATAAACAGACGCTCGTTGGCGGCGTCGTAGGCCAGGCCTTCGAAGCCTTTGTTTTCTTCGCCGACGCTGCTGAGGTCCAGTTGATGGGCGTTGATGGGGTCGTCGATGTCGATCTGGGTGGTGGCGGCGTTGATGTGCACTTCGGTCAGCCGGCGGCGGCGTTCTTCGACGATTACGTACACACCAGGGCTGATGTATTCGATGGCTTCCGGGTCTTTGAAGCCCAACAGGGGGATGCTGCGTAGCAGTTCGCCGTCCAGAGACAACTCGAGAAAGTGCGGGCGCTGGTTGGTGACGCTGACCAGGGTTTGTCGCTCGGTGTCGAAGGACAAGGCGGACACATTGGTGAGATCGCCGATGGCGCGCCCTTCGATATCCACTTTAAAGCCCGGCAACTTTGCCTGGCCGGCGGGGTTTTCCGCTTGTTCGATCTGGAACCACACGCGCTCGAAGTAGCGGTTGTGCTGGGCCATCGCGGCGGTGCTAACCAGCGCTAGGGCCAAACAGCCCTGCACAACTCTGGAAGCAAACAGGCCTTTCATTACACGCTCCGCTCTAAACCATCAGTGCCGCCGAGTATGGCGGGCGGCTATTACAACTTGCGTTGTAATAGATAACCGCAGGTTTCAGAGCCTGATGGGGCTGATTAGTTCGTGGGTTCGTAGGTTGGGTTGAGCAAAGCGACGCCCAACGATACGCCCTTATCAGCGCCACCATTGCCGTCAAACAGGACACTTGCGAACCGCAGTGTTGGGCTTCGCCTACGGCTTAACCCAACCTACGCGATGGCCAACCAATCGCTAAAACTGGCGGCCTGGCCAATCTTCTCGCCGTGCTCGTCGAGCACATTCCACACCGCCGCCTGTTCTATCCAGAACCGTTGGCCGTTCTTGGCGATGCGAATGCCACGGTAGTCAGCGACGTGTCCGTCGCGGCTCACCTGCTCCAGAAACCGGTGGCGCTCGCTGCGCTCCATCGGTTCGGCGGTGAGGCGTGAAGGTGTGGCGGTGAGTTCGTCCCAGCTATAACCCCACAACCCCAGGGTGGCGGCGTTGCCGTAGTTGAGGATGGGGTCGGCCTGGGTGCCGTGGGAGAGCAAGGTACGCGGCGCATGGTAGGCCGTTTCGGCCAGTTGCCCGGCGCTCAGGGCGAGGGCGCCGGGCAGCAGCTCGACGCCGAACCAGTGGCGGTAGCTAGTCAGTATTCGACGGACTTGCAGGACGGCAGCGGGAGTTTGCCAAGGGTGCATGGGGTTTATCTTCTGCCGGAAAAGAGGCGCACAGCTTCGCCGCTCGACTGGGGGTGTGCAAAGGCTCGGCGGGCTGAACGGCGCCCTCGGCCGATAGCGGTTGCGTCTGGCCAACGTTACGCAGCAGAAAGTGCGACAACGCGGGAATCAGGATCAGCGCCCCCAGCATGTTCCACAGCAGCATAAAGGTCAGCAGGATGCCCATGTCCGCCTGGAATTTGATCGGCGACCACACCCAGCACACCACGCCGGCCGCCAGAGTAATGCCGACCAACGCCACCACCCGCCCGGTAAACGCCACGGCGCTGCGGTAGGCATCGCTCAGGCTGCGGCCTTGGCGTTGGTAGTGCAGTTGCACGCTCAGCAGGTACAACGCGTAGTCCACGCCGATGCCCACGCCTAGGGCAATCACCGGCAAGGTGGCGACTTTCACACCAATGCCCATCACCACCATCAACGCTTCGCACAGCACCGAGGTCAGCACCAGCGGCAGCAGCGCCACCAGCATGGCGCGCCAGCTGCGGAAGGTGATCAGGCAGAAAATCGCCACGGCCAGGTACACGTACAACAGCATGCTGCGGTTGGCATCGCGCACCACCATATTGGTCGCCGCTTCGATACCGGCACTGCCGGCGGCCAGCAGGAATTGGCGGTCGTCGGTGCTGTTGTCGCGGGCGAAGCGTTCGGCGATGGCCACCACGCCGTCGAGGGTTTCGGCTTTGTGGTCTTTGAGAAAGGCGATTACTGGCATCACCGAACAGCGGTTGTTGAACAGTTCCGGGGCGTTCACTGAGGCTTGCTGGGCGGCGTAGTTGAGCACGTCCTGGTTGCGCTGCAGGCTGGCCATTTTCGGGTTGCCTTCGAATGAGCCGGCGGTGATCTGCCGTACTGCGTTCACCAGCGACACGGTGGTCTGCACTCCGGGATGCTGTTGCAGCTCCCAGGCCAGCCGGTCGGCGAGCACCAGGGTGCGGTAGTCCAGACAGCCCTCGGCCGGGGTTTTGATCATCACCGCAAACAGGTCGCTGGACAGCGTGTAGTGGCTGGTGATGTACGCGTTGTCGAGGTTGTAGCGCGAGTCGGCGCGCAGCTCCGGCGCGCCCCGGTCGAGGTCGCCAATCTGCAGGTGCAGGCTCACCAGGTAGCCGCCCACACCGAGCAGGGCCGCCAGCAGCACGGTGACGGTGGCCCACTTCGGCGTGGTGAAGCGGTTGAGGCCATCCCACATGCGGCCGAACCCACGGTGCTGCTCCGCGCGGGTGTCGATGCGCAGCGCACGCTCGGCAGCCTTGGCGCCAACGCCGACATAGGACAGTGCAATCGGCATCAGCAGCAGGCTGGTAAATACCAGCACGGCCACACCAATGCTGGCGGCGATGGCCAGGTCCTGGATCACCGGAATGTCGATCAGCATCAGCACGGCAAACCCCACGGCGTCGGCCAGCAGCGCGGTCACCCCGGCGATAAATAGACGGCGAAAGGTGTAGCGCGCGGCGATCAGCTTGTGGGTGCCACGGGCGATGTCTTGCATGATGCCGTTCATTTTCTGCGCGGCATGGGACACGCCAATGGCGAAGATCAGAAACGGCACCAGCACCGAATACGGGTCGATGCTGTAACCCAGCCAGGCAACGATGCCCAGTTGCCAGACCACCGCCAGCAACGAGCAGCCAATCACCAGCAAGGTGCTACGCAGGCAGCGGGTGTAGAGAAAAATAATGGTGAATGCTGCGGCCACGGCCAGGGCGAAAAAGGCCATGACCTGCACCAGCCCGTCGATCAATTCGCCCACCAATTTGGCGAAGCCGATCACCCGCACGCTGTATGGGCCTTTGCCCTGCGCCGTGGCGTTGATCTGCTCAACCTTGTCGCGCAGCGCCTCCAGGCGTTTGGCGAAGGCGTAGTAGTCGATGCCGTGGCCGGTGGCGGAGTCCTTATCCAGCAGCGGCACCACCAGCATGCTTGAGCGGAAATCGTTGGCCACCAGGCTGCCCACCACACCGGCGCGGGCAATGTTCTGGCGCAGTTGTTCGATGCTGCTGGCCGAGCCGTCGTAGGCATCGGGCATCACCGCGCCGCCCTGAAAGCCCTCCTCGGTCACTTCGGTCCAGCGCACGCTGGGCGCCCACAGCGAACGCAGCCAGGCGCGGTCGACGCCGGGGGTGAGGAACAGATCGTCGTTCACCTGCTTGAGCACCGCGAGGTACGCCGGGTCGAAGATATCGCCGGCCTGATTCTCCACCACCACCCGCACCGAGTTGCCCAGGCCGCGCAGCTGGTCGCGGTTGTCGAGGAAGTTGCGGATATAGGGCTGGCTCTGCGGAATCATCTTTTCAAAGCTGGGCCGCAGTTCCAGACGGGTGAGCGCCATGTAGGCGAACAGCACCGAAAGCAGCGCAATAAGAGCGATAAACCACGGCCGGTGGTTGAACAGCAGGCGCTCCAGCAGGTTGCCGCTGGCGGGGTCGAAATCGCGCAGGTCGCGGATCACCGGCATGTTGTCTTGTTTGATGGAGCCCATGATGGTTTCTCGTTGACCGGGTTAGGGCAGGCGCTGGCTGCGCACGCCGCGGTTGCCGACCAGCACCAGGCTGTCGTCGGCGCTGAACTGGGCGGCGCTGATCGGCGCCATCTCGGCTTGTGGCACCACTTGCAGGGCCTGGCCCGAGACGTTCAGGCGCAGCACATGCCCGGCCTGGGTGAAAAATACAAAGTGCCCGGCAGCATCGCGCGCGGCGGCGGTGATATTGCTTTGCACGCCGGTGTCCAGCTGCTGCCAGGTGGCGCCCTCGTCGGTGCTGCGCAACACATGGCCGCGCAGGCCGTACACCAGCAGTTCGTTCGCGGCGCCGATTACGCCGAAAAAGCTTCCGGTGTACGGGGTTTGCAGGGCGACAAAGCGCCCCTGCTCGGCGTTCCAGCGCAGCAACAGGCCCTGCTCACCGGCGATATAGGGCACGCCGTCGACGGCGGTGATGGCGTTCAGGTGCAGGCGTTGCGGGTTGTCGGTGTACTCGCCGAAGGGCTGCCAGTGCTGGCCGCCATCGTCGGTGCGCAAGATCAGGCCGAACACGCCGACGGCATAGCCGAGCTGGTCGTTGGCGAACCACACATCCAGCAGCGGCTTGTCGGCGCCCTCTTCCACCATGCGCTGCGCTTCGGCCACGCGGCTGGCCCACTCTTCATTGGCCGGGTCGGCATTGGCCAACGCCGAATACCGCGCCTGCATCAGTGCGCCGATCTGGCGCCCGTCGAGTTGTTTGGTCCAGTGCTGACCGGTGTCGGCGCTGTGCAGAATCACCCCGTCATGGCCCACGGCCCAGCCTTGCTCGCCGCTGGGACAGTACACGGCAGTCAGGTCGCTGCTCGCGGCCACCTGGGCTTGTTGCCAGGGGCCGGCGGCGGTGTCGGCCACCAGCACATGACCGCGTTGCCCGACCGCCACCAGGCGCTCGCCGCAGCGGCGCACGGCATTCAGCGGCGCCACGCTGGCGAGCGGGCTGATACGCGCAGACAGATCCAGCACGTCGATAAAATCTGCCCGCGCACCCAGGCACACGCTGCACAGGAGCAGCGCCAGCAAAGGTCGCAGGGCATTGATGAAAATGTTCATGGTCTATCTCGGCATTAAAGGTGCGCCGGCGGGCATAGGCGCTATGCCCACCGGCGCCCGAACTCAGCGGATGCCCGCGCCAGCCAGCGACTCGGGTGACCACTGCGCCTTCGATAGCGCGTCGATGTAGTGGATGCCGCCGTACGGGCCGACCACGCCGTTGATGTTGTACGAGCCACCCACCAGGTCGTAGATCATGAAGGGCGTGGAGTCCGGCACGGTCTTGTCGTAGCTCTGGCTCAGGAAGGCAAACGAGCCGCGATAGAGCTGGCCATGACCGTCGTATTGGTCCGAGGCCAAAGCGACCCAGCTGTCTTCGTCGAGGTAGAAGCGACGCTTGGCGTACACGTGGCGAGCGCCGCTTTTCAGCGTGCCTTCCACTACCCACACGCGGTGTTTTTCCCAGCGCACCAGGTCCGGCGCCAGGTGGTTGGGCGTGGTGATGGTTTTGGCGTCCGGGGCGTATGTCAGGCGATACGTGTTGTAGGGAACGATCATTTCCTGCTTGCCCACCAGCTTCCAGTCGAAGCGGTCCAGCGCGCCGTTGAACACGAACACGTCGTCGTAGGTGCCGGCGCCGGCGGTGCCCGGGTTCGGCGTGTCGTAGGCGAGGTTGGGCGCCAGCTTCACCCGACGCACGCCGGGCAGGTATTGCCAGGCGCGGCGCGGTTGCTGCAACGGGTTGGCGGCATCGTTAAGCATGATCGCCTCACCGGCACGGCGGGCCGGCGCCGTGTAGTACAGCTTCATCTGGTAGTAGGTGGCGCTGGCGGTAATCGGCTTGGCCATGTCCTCGTAGATCGGGTAGCTGATAAACGCCTGCCCGGTGGTGGCCAGGCTGGCCACGCCGGCGGAGTCGACGTTCCACGAGTCGTACTTGGAGTTGATGGTTACGCCCTGGTAGCGCAGCAGAAAATTCCACATGGCTTCGGCGCCCGACTGCGGAATCGGGAACGGTACGCCCGGCAGCACGTTATCGATGGCCAGCCCGCCTTCCAGCGATTTGGCACCGGTGGCGTTTTTCACGCTGTTGTCTTGCACGGCCTGCGGCACGGCAGCGGTACGGTGGGTGGGGTAGAGCTCAACGCGAAAACTGGGAAAGCGCTTGGCCAGTTCCACGGTGGTGGCGGTGAGCTGGTCTTTGTATTGGTCGACGTTTTTGCCATCGATCACCACCAGCGGTTTTTCGCTGGCGAAAGGATCAGGGCGCACGCTGTCGCCGCTTTTGAAGCCCGCCGGCGCCTGATTCAGGCCGCCGGTGTAGGCCGGGATGCTGCCGTCGGCGTTGCCGGCCACTTGTGCGCCAATGGCGGTGAGGCTGGTGCCCAGTTGCGCCGCTTCAGTTGCGGAAACGGCGGCATGGGCCTGGCCGGCCATGGCCAGGGCGAGTGATACAGACAGTACGGTGTGCACGAATTTCATCTTGTTGTTCTCCTGCGCTGAGGCGGGTAATTCGTGGATCAGAAGGTGGTTTTAAACGTCAGGTAAACCGCGCCGCGGTCTTCGCCGCTGGCACCGCCACCGGAGAACGACGAGTAGCCACCGGCGTAGCAGGTGTAACGCTGGGTCGCGTCCAGGGCGTTGGGCAGCGCACCGTCGGTGGCGCCGTTTTTGCATTTTTCGGTGTCGCCGAAGGAGTCCACGTACTTGAGGTCGACGTAGTACTGGTTGTAAACCGCCGCACTGACGCCGAAGGCGTAGTTGCCGGTGTCTTCGGCACCGCCGGCGGCGACCGGCGAAACGCCGTCGATACCGACGTTGATGGACATCGGCGCGCTCAGGTCCACACCGGGCATCACCTGATACCAGGTGGGGGTGAAGTTGACGGCGATGCCCCAGTTATCGCGGGTAGCCTTGTCGATGCCGTGGTAAGTGCTCTTGCCTTTGTAGAGCGCCTCGTTCTTGCTATCGAGGCTCAGCAGGTTGCTGTAATACACCTCGCCCAACAGGCTCGCGGCGTCGAAGAACGCAGTCTTGGGCAGCGCCATCAGCCCGTTCAACACGAAGTGCAACGTGTCGCCGGTGGCGCTCATGCTGTCGCCTTCGTGCAGCGGGGCATCGACCACACCAGTACTGGCAAAGCGCGGAGTCAGCGGGCCGCCACCGCTCACCAGGAGCGGGCTGTAAATCGCCGGAATACTGGCCAGCGGCATGCCGTGACGAACGTTCAGGTCGCTGCCGACGCTAACG
This sequence comes from Pseudomonas sp. CC11G, assembly GCF_056174845.1. Classification (NCBI taxonomy): domain Bacteria; kingdom Pseudomonadati; phylum Pseudomonadota; class Gammaproteobacteria; order Pseudomonadales; family Pseudomonadaceae; genus Pseudomonas; species Pseudomonas sp. CC11G. Next base: position 269,907 of record NZ_JBWBZC010000004.1, on the reverse strand, counting down.
CCGCCGAAGTCCTTGGAGAGGCTGAGGCCATAGATATCGATGTCCTCGCCGTAGGCCAGGCGATAAGACGTGGTTTCGATGGAGTTACGCAGGCCCGCCACGTTGCCGACTAGGGTCAATTTGCGTGCATCGAGCACGGCTTGCGGGAGGATGTCGGACGTTTTGCGGTAGTAGAAACCCAGGGTGCCATCCAGCCACTCGGGGGCCCACTTGGCCATCACGCCCCAGTCGCCACTGTTGTCCGGGGTCAGGTCGTCGCCACGGCGAATATTGCTCAACGTGCCGTTCGGGCCAGCCAGACCGATGCCGCCGGTATGACCCAGAATGAACGACTGCGCACCTTCGCCAATCAGGTCGGAAGAGCCGTAGTAGGTGCCCGCTTCCGGCAGCCGCGCCGCATCCCAATCGAGGAAGTACTGAGCGCCGAACGACCACTCGGAGTTAAGGGTGAAGCTGGTGGACAGCTGGTTGCGCGGCACGAACAGTTCTTTGGCTTCGGTGCCCGGCGAGGCGGCCAGTTTGGCCAGGTCCAGGCCCGATTGGCCGTAGCTGATCGAGTGCACCGGGTTGAGGATGGTTTCGCCCCAGAACACGTTGTGCTGGCCGGCCTTCATGCTCAGCAGCGATTGCTCGCCCACTTCGGTGCTGTAGAACACGAACGCATCCAGAATCTCGCCGGACGGCCCGCTGTAATAGCGCTGCGCATAGTTGCTCAGGTGCGAGCTGCCGAATACCGCCGGAGCAGCAGGTCGGCCACCCCAGCCGGCGATGGAGGAGTAGTCGCCATTGCCGTTGACGAACGGGTTGGCGTTGGAGCCGGTGTTGTCATACGCCTTGTCGTACCAGCTGGCGCCGCTGACGCGCATCCCCATACGGTTCTGGTAGACCACATCCAGTTCAGTCAGCAGGTCGAGGCGATTGGTGATGTTGGTGCCGGCTTTGCGGAAGTTGTAGTCGCCGTCGTTGTTGTTCGGCGTGCCGAGCATGCGGGTATCGGCGCTTTCGGTGCGCACGCCGTAGTTGTACTTCACGGTGTTGTCGAAGCGCAGGGACAGGTCCGGGTTACCGGCGTCCACTTCAAAGGCCTGGGCGGCCGGCACGGTGGCCAGCACCATGGCGGTGGCCAACAGGCTTCGACGCAAGGGCGGGCGGTGCTGTTTGTTAGTGTTGTACATCGCGTGACTCCGCTTTTTGTTGTTATGGGTTGCTGCAGGTCGCACACGCGGGGTGGCCGCGCGGGCGGGTAAAAGGGGTTCCTTGTGGGGTTGGAAGGATTGCGTGCGTCCGTATCGGGCCTTAGCCCAGCAATCGCTTGAGCAGCGCTTCGGCCTGCGGCCATTCGCCGTAGCCTGAAGCCGGGTTGAGGTGGCCTACCGCGCCCAACTCGACCAGCTCGGCGCCCCAGTCGCGGGCCATCAGCCGCACGGCATCCACGCTGGCCAGGTGATCGTTGCTGCTGGCAGCGACGATGCTGGGAAACGGCAGCGGCCCGGCCGGTAACGGCGACCAACCGTTTTGCTCGAGCACCTGCGGGCTTGGGTACTGGGCCGGCCAGGCGCAGCTAAGGTCCGGCGGGGTGACCAGCAAGGCGCCGAGGATCGGCCGCGAATAACGCGCCGCCCAGTGCACGGTCATCAGCACACCGGCGCTGTGCGCCACCAACACCACCGGGCCATCGATTGCATCCAGTGCGCACTGAATGGCCTCGACTCGGGCGGCCAGGCTCAAGCCATCCCGTTCCAGCGGCGGCACCGTGCGGCTATTGGGCAGGCGCGCGGCGAGCAGGGTTTGCCAATGCTCCGCCACGTGGTCGCGCAGGCCGGGAATAAAAAGCACGGTGACTTCGGAGGTGTTCGCCACAGGGAGCTCCTGACTGCCAATCCGGGTTCGGCGCGCACAGACGCCGGGGTTGAGCAGACAGTAGAGGCCGGGGCCCTGGCGACGCTTCACATTAAGCGTCAGCCATTTCGCTATTCATGACAGCCCCGCGCCAACGCCATGGCCACGGGGGCCTGTCGTGGTCATCGAACGCTGCTAGAGTCTGGGTTACGGGTGCCATTTCTCATTTCGTGACATCCCCGTGACCGCTCGGGCGGGCATCGGGCATCATGCGCGGCGGTCGTTGAAACGGCCGTGCCTGTGAAGGAACTAGAACAATGACAACACTGGTTCGCGCAGCGGTTTTGACCAACTTCCTGGAGGTCGCCCAGCACCTGGGCCTCAAGCCCCAGGCGCTGCTGAATGACGTGGGCCTGAGCAAGAGTCAGCTGCAGGACCCGGAACAACGCATCCCCATCGATGCCGCCGTGCGCGTGCTGGAAAACGCCGCCACTGCCAGCGGCTGCCTCAACTTCGGCCTGCGCATGGCCGAGTCGCGCCAGCTTGCTGACTTCGGCGCGGTCAGCCTGCTACTCACCCACCAACGCACCCTGCGCGAGGCGTTGCAGGTGGTGGTGCAATACCGCCACCTGCTTAATGACTCGTTGGCGATCTATATCGAAGAAGCCGGCAGCATGGTGATCATCCGCGAGGAAGTGGTGACCGCTGCGGGCCTCAGTTGCCGGCAGGGCAATGAGCTGGCGATTGGCGTGATGTACCGGTTGTGCGCCGCGTTGCTCGGCACCCACTGGCGGCCGATCAGCGTCAACTTCACCCACGCCGCGCCCGACGATGTGCAAGTGCATCGTCGGGTATTGGGTCCCAAGGTGGAATTCAACAGCGAGTTCAACGGCATCGTCTGCCACGCGGCGGACTTTGACGTGCCCAACCCCCAGGCCGACCCCGGTATGGCGCGATACGCCCAGCGTTTTCTCGACTCGTTGCAGGTGGAGCAGGACTCGCCGCTGATGTTCGAGGTGCGCAAGGCCATCTACCTGTTGCTGCCCATGGGGCGGGCCACCATCGAGCAAATCGCGATGGCCATGGGCATGAACGTGCGCACCTTGCAGCGGCGCCTCGAAGAGAACGAGGCGACGTTCAGCGACTTGATCAATGGCGTGCGCCGTGACCTGGTGATCCGCTACCTGGAAAACCCCGGCTATTCGCTGGGGCGTATCGCCGACATGCTCGGCTATTCAATGCCCAGCTCGTTTACCCGCTGGTTTATCAGCCAGTTCGGCATTCCGCCAGCGGCCTGGCGCAGCGAGCACGGCATGCGCCGCGAGAAGTAGCCGGTCAGAGGCCCCAGCGCATCACCAGCAGCACCAGAACGACCAGAAAAACGGTCTCACCGACCATCAGCAGAATCGGCTTGATGCCAACCGTGGCCAGCTCCTTGAGTTGGGTCTTCATGCCCAACGCCGCGATGGACACCACCAGGCACCAGCGCGAAGCCTCGTTGACGCCGGTCTGCACCAGCGCCGGCACCCAGCCGGTGCTGTTGATGCACGCCAGAATCAGAAAACCGACGGCAAACCAGGGCAGCAACGGCGGCCGCTGGGTGCCCGGCTCCACGCCCTGGGCACGGGTGATCAGAGCCGCGCAAAGAATCACCGGCAACAACATGGCCACGCGCATCAGCTTGACCACCGTGGCGATATCGCCGGTTTCCGGCGACATGCTGTAGCCGGCGCCAACCACCTGCGCCACGTCGTGAATGGTGGCGCCGAGAAAGATCCCCGCCTGTTGCGGCGACAAGCCCAACGCGTTGGCGATCATGGGGTAGAGGATCATCGCCAGAGTCGACAACGCCGACACACCAATCACGGTAAACAGCGTGGCGCGCTCTTTTTTCGGGTGGTTGGGCAACGCAGCGGCCAGGGCCAGCGCCGCCGACGCGCCGCAGATGGCCGTAGCGCCGCCGGTCAGCATGCCGAACAGGCGCTGAAAACCCATGGCCCTGGCAGCCAGCACCGAACAGCCGATGGTGACCAGCACCAACACCACGACCAGCGCGACCGGCTTCCAGCCCAGGGCGGCAATTTGTTCCAGGGTGATGCGCATGCCGAGCAGCGCGACGCCAATGCGCAGCACCGTGCGGGCGGTGAATTCGATGCCGGCCTTGCAGCTGCCTTCGCCGGCCAGAAAGTTCAGGGCCAGCCCGAGCAGCAAGGCGAACAGCATGACCGGCGCGCCGTAATGTTCGGACAGAAAGGTGGCAGCGGCGGCGACCACCAGGCTGACGGTGATACCCGGCGCCAATACGCGGGCGCGGTCGTTGAAATGAGTGAGAGCGATGGCGCTCATGGCGCGGAGTCCTCGATAACGATAAATAACTGCTCGCCCTCGGTGCGCACCGGGTAGGTGGTCACCTTGAGCGCGGTGGAGTTGAGCAAGTAGCCGCTGGCCAGGTCGAACCGCAGGCCGTGGGCGCGGCATTGAATGACCCGACCTTGCAGGTGGCCCGCGCACAGCGAAGAGCCCTGATGGGGGCAACTGTCGGCAATGGCATGGAAGTGCCCGTCGAGGTTGAACAGCGCAATGCTGTGGCCGGCAAGCTCCAGCAGCGCGCGCTGGCCGGCCGCCGGCACCTGAGCGGCCGGCACGACAACACTGCGGCTCATACCAGCGAGCTGCTTTGCACCGGCACGCTCAGCGCCGCGTGCATGCCCTGCAGCAACCGCTCGGCCGGCTGCGCGCCTTCGAGCTGCAACTGCTGGTCGAAGACAAACGTCGGCACGCTGTTGGCGCTACCTTGCGGCGCTTGAAACGGCCTGCCGTCGCTGTACAGCGCCCGCGCCATGGGTTCACGCGGGTAGCCGCAGGCTTCGGCAATGGCCAGCAGGGTGTTGGTGTTGCCCAGGTCTTCGCCGTGCTGGAAATGCGCGGCGAATAAGCGCTCCAACAACTGGTCGCGCTGTTGCGGGCTGCCCAGCACCTTGGCCTGACACAGCAGGCGGTGAGCGTCGGCTGTATTGGGCATCCGCGGGATGCGCTCGAAATTGAAGTGCAGGCCAACAGCCTCGGCGGCCTGCTGCACCTGCATCTGCCGACCGCGCACGGCGGCTTCGCTGCCCAGGCGGCGTAGGTAGAAGTCGTGAAACGATTCGCCGATGGCAGGCAGATGGGGCAACAGCTGGACGCCCTGCCAGTCGATGCTCACGCCTTGGTCGGGCAACGCTTGCCGCAACTGGGCCACGGCCTGTTCTAGTTGCCGTTTGCCGATCAGGCACCAGGGGCAGATAAAGTCGAACGCCACGTCGATACGCAGGGCACGGCTCATGACTGCGCCTCCAGCTGCGGCGCAACAGGCTCTTGCGCGCTGGGCTCACCGCGCAGCCGGGCGATGTCGTTCAGGTAATGGCAACGGGCATAGAAGAACACCGCTGCGGCGCCGATGCTCACCAGCGGTACCAGTTGGAAAGCCGTTTGCAGCCCGAATACATCCGACAGCCGCCCGGTAATAAAGGGACCTGGCGCCAGACCCAACAGGTTATTGGCCAGGGTCAGGGTGGCAAACGCCGTGCCGTGCACCGAGTAATGGGTGAGGTTGGCGACCATGGCCCCTGCAGGACCGGTGGTGCCGGCGGCAATCAACATGCCCAGGCCGATCAGCAGCAACTGCGCCGGCCCCGGCGGCAACGCAAACGCCAGCGACAACAGCAGGCAACTGCCCAGGCAATAAGCAACGGCCAGGGCGATTTTGCGTGCCGGCGCATCGCGGCACAGGCGGTCGCTGAGCATGCCGCACAGAATCATCCCGGCGCCGCTGCACAGCACAATCAGGCCGGCCAATGCGCCGGCCTTGTCGGTGCCCATTGCGTAGTAGCGGTTGAGGTAGCTGGGCATCCACACAATCACCGTGCCGGCGACAAACAATTGCAGGCCGCTGCCGATATACGCCGCCACCACGGAGCGGCTGGCATACAAGGTACGCAGGGGCCGCGTCGCCTTTTGTGCGGCTTGTTGAGCGGCGCTGGTAAAACGCGTGTGCGACACCCGTGCCTCGCTGACGATCAGCGGATAGCAGGCAGCCAACAGCAGGCCGAACAGGGCCATGCCGATAAACGCCGTGCGCCAGCCAAAGTGCGCGGCAATGGCGCCGCCCAAGGCCATGCCCAGCACCGAGCCGAACATGCCGCCGGCCATAAACGCAGCGGTGAGGGTGGCGCGCATATGTTTGGGAAATACCGACAACACCACGGCAATGCCGACACTGCCGTAAGCCGCCTCGCCAACGCCCACCAGAAACCGCGCCACAAACATTTGCTCGTAGCGCTCGGCCAGGCCGCAGATCAGGGTGGCGATGCTCCACAGCAGCGCCATGAAGGCCAGGCTGCGCACCCGCCCGATACGGTCGGCGAGCAGCGACAACGGAAAGGTCAGCAAGCCGACCATCAAGGCGACCACACCGCTGAGCATGCCCAGCTGGCTATCGGACAGGCTCCACTCGCTTTTCAGCAGCGGGAACACGGCGTTGAGGACCTGGCGTGACATGTAGTCGGAAATGAGCAGGCCGAAGGTCAGGGCAAAAACGACCCAGGCATAGCTGCGGGGAATGCCGACCGAGGTGTCGACCTCGTCGCCCACGCTGTGATGAAAGGCCATGACGCCTCCTCGTTGCACTGCAACTGCTTGTTATTGTTTTAGTGGTGCGGTCAGGCACCCCCGCGCCGGGGCGCGGGGTACCCATTACCTTAGCTGCGCTGCGGCACGCCGAGCTGCCCGGCGCGGCGGTTGGGCGCCATGCCGTTGGCCTGCAAGGTTTGCTCAACGCTGTCGTACTGCACGCCAATGCGGTAGATATCGCGCGCCTCTTTGCCGCTGGCGATTTCACGACCCAGCTCGTGGGCCACGCGCACGGTTTGCTGAATCTGCTGCACCGAGCTGAAGCGCTTGCCGTGCTGGTCGATGATGGTGTCTTCAATGCCCACGCGTGGGTGCAGACCCATGGCCAACGCCATCGCGTTGAACGGCAGCACGTTCTTCAGCAACGACTCGGCCGTCAGGGTGCAGCCATCCGGAGCGCGGTGGATAAAGTTGAAGAAGTTGAACGGATTCGGGCCGTCGAAACCGCCGCCGATGCCGATCCAGGTCAGGTTCAGCGGGCCTTTGTAGAGGCCTTTGCGCACCATGCGTTCCAGGGTTTCCAGGGCGTGCATGCCGGTGAGCTGGAAGTGCGGCTGAATGCCGTTGGCGCACAGACGCTTGAGGTGCTCAGCCACCCAGCCCGGGCCGGCCGGCACGGTCATTTCGCTGTAGGCGGCGTGGATGCCCGGGTTGTCCAGCGAGGTGCCCGCCAGGTATTCCGGGTGGAGCAGCTCCATGATGTTCATCTGGGTGGTGTTGATTGCCACCGTCACCTGGTCGGGCTTGGGTGTCAGCTCGGCGAGCATATGGCGGGTGTCGTCGGACAGCCATTTGGCCGCTTCGCCATCGCCCTCGGGAGCAAACGAGATCGAGCCGCCGACCTGAATAATCATGTCTGGCACCGCGGCGCGTACGCCGGCGATCAGCTCGTTGAATTTGGACAGGCGCTTGGAGCCGGTGCCGTCCAGTTCACGTACGTGCAAGTGCAGCACGGTGGCGCCCGCTTCATAGCAGTCCACGGCCTTTTGCACTTGCTCGTCCATGGTCACCGGAATGTCTTCCGGGAAGTCGGCAGGCATCCATTCCGGGCCGTAGGGGGCAACGGTGATTACCACCTTTTCCATGTTTTCCGGGTGCAGCGAGTCGTCGAAGAATTGCATGGGGCCTCTCTTTTATTCTTGTTAAAAAGGCCCGCTCCGGCACGGTAGAAAACGGAGCAGGCCGAAAGGGGTCTAGAACGGTTTGTCGCCGATGATGCCGGTGCGCTCCATCTTGCGATGGCAGGCCGGGTAATCCATGACGGCGTAGTGCTGGGTAGAGCGGTTGTCCCAGATCGCCACGCTGTTGGGCTTCCAGCGCCAGCGCACCTGGTGTTCGGGGATGTACGCCTGGCTGATCAGATAGCGCAGCAGCTCGCCCGCACCGGGGTTGGCGTCTTGGCCAAACCGCACGTTGGCGGCGGTGTGGTAGTTGCTGAAGTGGGTGGTGAAGGCGTTGACGAACAGCACCTTCTCGCCGGTTTCCGGATGGGTACGCACCACCGGATGCTCGGCGTCGGGGTACATGGCCTTGAGTGCCAGGCGTTTTTCGAGCGGCATGGCCGCACCGAAACTGGCCTCGATACTGTGGCGAGCACGCAGGCCTTCGATTTTGCTTTTGATCTCGGCCGGCAGGTTTTCGTAGGCCAGGCCCATGTTCGCCCACATGGTGTCGCCGCCCACCGGCGGGCATTCCACGCAGCGCAGCACACACCCCATCGGCGGCATCTCGCGCCAGGTAGCGTCGGTGTGCCAGGCATTTTCGTAGCGGTCGTTCGGCGCGTCCGGCGATTTGTAGATGCGCACCAGGCCCGGATACTCCGGGTCGCTGCCGGCCACCGGGTGGTCTTCCAGCTCGCCAAAGCGCCGGGCAAAGGCCACGTGTTCGGCGCGGCTGAAATCCTGATCGCGCAGAAACAGCACCTTGTGTTGCAGCAACAGCGCTTTGATTTCGGCAAACAGGCCGTCGTCGCGGGCGGCCTCGCCGAGGTTGACGCCACTCAGTTCGGCACCAAGAGCGCAGGTCAGTTGTTCGACTCGCATGGCACGCTCCTCAAATGACGAAAATCGATGAGCCAGTGGTTTTGCGCGACTCCAGATCGCGATGCGCCTGCACGGCGTCTTGCAGCGCGTAGTGCTGGTTGATCTCGATCTTGATGCGGCCGCTACCGACGTGGTCGAACAGCTCACCGGCCAGTTCGGCTTTTTCCGCCGGGTCGGCGATGTAGTCGGCCAATGCCGGGCGAGTCACGAATAGCGAGCCTTTGACGGCCAGCAGCGCCGGGTCGAACGGTGGAATCGGTCCGGAAGCGGTGCCCACGCACACCAGCAGGCCGCGACGTTTTAGCGAGTCGAGGGAGCCGGCAAACGTGGTTTTTCCCACGCTGTCGAACACCACATCCACACCACGGCCATCGGTCAGCTCGCGCACCCGCTTGGCCACGTCTTCCACGCCATAGTTAATGGTGTGGTCGCAGCCGTGGGCACGCGCCACTTCAGCTTTGGCATCGGTGGAAACGGTGCCGATCACGTTGAGGCCGAGCAGCTTGGCCCACTGCGAAACGATCAGGCCGACGCCACCCGCTGCCGCGTGCAGCAAGATGCTGTCGCCCGGTTTGAAGGCGTGAATGCGGCGCATCAGGTAGGCCGAGGTGAGGCCGCGCATGGTCATTGCCGCTGCCGTTTCGAAGGCAATGGTTTCCGGCAGTTTGATCAACGGCGCCGCAGGAATCAGGCGCTCGGTGCTGTAGGCGCCGAGGGTGTTGATAAAGCCGGTGTAGGTGACGCGGTCACCGACGCTGACGTTGGTGACGCCTTCACCAAGGGCCACCACCACGCCGGCGGCTTCCACGCCGATGCCGTTGGGCAGCGGGATGGCATAAGTGCCATTGCGAAAGTAGGTGTCGGCATAGTTCAAGCCGACGGCTACATGGCGGATGCGCACGTGACCGGGGCCGGGTTCGCCGACCTCGACATCCTCGTAACGCAGAACCTCCGGACCCCCTGCCTCGTAAAATCGGACGGCTTTGGCCATGCCTGTTCTCCAGTCTTGTTATGAGCCACCAATAGCGTGGATTGGACTGTAGAACCGGGGCCCGTACGGGTGCTTCTCATCGCACGACAGGGGCTTTTCATTTCGTGACAGGCGGGATGGAGGAGTGAACAGGCTGTGGATAAGTTATCCACGGCTGCTGACGTGGAACGTCGCGGGCTTCTTGCGCGAACTAACCAGCCAGCCTGAATGCGGGCGCCATCCGCATTTGCTCATTGGCGGGAATCCCCAGATGGCGGGCGACCCTGGGCCATTTCCTGATGACGTGCTGGAAGCGCTCTATGGTTTGCCTGGCCTGGTCCGGAGCCACCCGGAAGTAGCCGGCTACATCGAGTGCCAAACCAAGATCGATGGCGTTATCTGCCTCTGAAACATTGAGCCTCAAGCCCGTCTCACCCGGTACAGGGTTCATGTCATAGGCAGGCGACAGGCGCCAACCGCGCTCGGGGTCTAACAGAAAACCATGGTTTCGCAGATGGTCATCCGTATTTGAAACCAGCATGTTGAAGACAATTCTTCCCCACAGCTCGCCAAGGTCCTTGTCGGCAGCAGCCCCCTGCCTGATCAATACCTCGGCGATCTCCAGATAGCTCGCCCCCGTTTCATGCCCGTCACCGTCCTGGTGTTCGGTCAGGGTCATCGCTGAAGCAAAATGCCGCCGACCGCCCTTGGCTGTTCTGTCGAAGCGCTTGACCATGAAACAGTGATGTTCACTCGCATACCGTTGCGCTTTTCCTTCTGCCACATTCAGCCCGCAGCCTTGGGCCAAGGTGTTGACGACCATCTCCCAGGCGCCCACATCATGGGTGTCCCTGTTGCTCGGGAACTTCCCTATCCACAGGGAATTATCATCATCGACGACGCTTGCCTTGGGCCTTGCGCCACCCAGCGAGCCGCCTGGAGCAATGAGCATCCGAATCCAGTCCTGTCCCTGAGCCCCTTGATCCTCGCCCGCTTCGAAACGACGCGAAGCCTCTTCCAGCTCACGCATACGGGCCATAGGCGGAGCCGCCTGCTGCGCATGGCTATCCAGGAACTCTCCGTCTTCGGCCACCTTGAAGCGCAAGCCCCCTACCCGGTAAGCGTCATGCACACCGATGAGGTAATCCGACTCGAATAGCCGCACGTCCTGCGCAGCTATTCCTGCGCGCTTATCTCGTTCCAAGCGACGGTCCATGAGCAGGCGCCCCCAACGATCAGGCGAGGAGTCAGCGAAACAACCAAAAATATTGCCTGCAGGGTATTGCCGCCCCTCGTAGGGCTGAATTCGAGGGTCAATTGCAATGTGCGTATGACGGGTGTGCAGAACAGCTCGCGCGTACTCGAACTCCATTCGCTCGGAAACTGCCAATCTGCGGGCGTGAAGGGTGCCAAGCAACACCGGTTCTATTTCATTCCAGTCGGCGTACACGAAGATCCGTTCAGGCATCGTCGTCCCCTAAAATCGCCTTCGCCAGTTCAGAACTGGTCTGGCTTCGGCTGGCAGCGGCAGCTGACGTCGGGATTTTCTCTTGCGCAGCAGCGAGCACCAGATTGTCCCCTGGCGCCGTGCGCGACGGAGTCAGCGTTGGCTTGATGCGCTCGACTGAAGAACGCCCTTTCAACTCCGCATCTTGCAGATCTCGGCCTAACTCGTCGGTGCGTGCAAGCAGTTCGAGGTCCTTCTCCAGCCCCAACGCTACTAACACAGACACGTAGGCGCCGATGGTCACTGCGGGGCTACCGCTCTCCAGGGCTCGCAACGTGGGGGCGCTCATACCGGCGCGCGCCGCCATCTGTGTCGCGGTTATCTTGCGACGCTTGCGGGCGAGTTCAATTCGTTCGCCCAACTGGCGCAGCAGCCGCTCCGCAGATGGCAGGAGGGGTGCGGTTTTTTTCGGCATGGCAGTATTTCTTCAATTTCAGGACCAATTTGAAAAAATACTAGCACATGGTTTTCTTGTCACTGGGCTTAAACCCGATTAAAGAAAGTATTTATTCGTTTTTAAGCGAAAAACATAAAAATACTTTCAACCACTTTCAATGAAAAATCTCACTGTGTGGTAGCGGGTGGAGTTATTCCACGGTGACGCTCTTGGCCAGGTTACGTGGCTGATCTACGTCGGTACCGCGCAAAACGGCCACGTAGTAGGACAGCAACTGCAACGGCAGGGTGTAGAGAATCGGCGCCAGGGCGTCGGAGATATGCGGCATGTTGATGACGTGGGTGCCCTCGCCGTTGCTCATGTTGGCCTGCACGTCCGCGAAGACAATCAGCTCGCCACCACGGGCGCGCACTTCCTGCAGGTTGGATTTGAGCTTTTCCAGCAGCTCGTTGTTCGGCGCCACGGTGACCACCGGCATATCGGCGTCGACCAGCGCCAACGGGCCGTGCTTCAGCTCACCGGCCGGGTAGGCTTCGGCGTGGATATACGAAATTTCCTTGAGCTTGAGCGCGCCTTCCATGGCCACCGGGTATTGCGCGCCACGGCCAAGGAACAGGGCGTGGTGTTTTTCGGCGAACAGTTCGGCGATTTTCTCCACGGTACCGTCCATGGCGAGGGCTTCGCCCAGGCGGGTCGGCAGGCGGCGCAATTCTTCCACCAGTTCGGCTTCTACACCCGCAGCGAGGGTTCCGCGCACTTGGCCCAGCGACAGGGTGAGCAACATCAGCGCCACCAACTGGGTGGTAAAGGCTTTGGTAGAGGCGACGCCGATTTCCGGGCCGGCTTGAGTGAGCAGGGTCAGATCGGACTCACGCACCAGAGAGCTAATGCCCACGTTGCAGATCGCCAGGCTGGCCAAGTAGCCGCCGTTGCTCGGACCTTTAGCCTTGCCGTTGCGCAGGGCTGCCAGGGTGTCGGCGGTTTCGCCGGATTGCGAGATGCTCACGAACAGGGTGCCTGGCTGCACTACCACCTTGCGGTAGCGGAATTCGCTGGCGACTTCGACTTGGCAGGGAATGCCGGCCAGTTCTTCGAGCCAGTAACGGGCGACCATACCGGCGTGAAAGCTGGTGCCGCACGCCACGATCTGTACGTTCTGCACCTTGGCGAACAGCTCGGCCGCTTGCGGGCCGAAGGCTTGAACCAGCACGTGGTCGGTGCCCAAACGGCCTTCGAGGGTACGTTGCACGACCTTGGGCTGCTCGTGGATTTCCTTGAGCATAAAGTGGCGGTATTCGCCCTTGTCGGCGGCTTCGGCGCCTTCGTGGTATTGCACGCTTTCGCGCACTACCGGCTGACCGTCGACGGTCCAGATTTGCACGCTGTCGCGGCGAATTTCGGCGATATCGCCTTCTTCCAAGTACATAAAGCGGTCAGTGACCTGGCGCAGGGCCAACTGGTCAGAGGCGAGGAAGTTCTCGCCCAGACCCAGGCCGATCACCAGCGGGCTGCCGCTACGGGCGGCGATTAGGCGGTCGGGTTGCTTGGCGCTGATCACGGCCAGGCCGTAGGCACCGTGCAGTTCTTTGACCGTGGCCTTGAGGGCGATGGTCAGATCACCGAGTTCTTTCAGCTTGTGGTCGAGCAGGTGGACGATGACTTCGGTGTCGGTGTCCGAGCTGAATACGTAACCCAGGCCTTGCAGCTGTTTGCGCAGGACTTCGTGGTTTTCGATGATGCCGTTGTGCACCACCGCCAGGTCGCTGCCGGAAAAATGCGGGTGGGCGTTGCGCTCGCTCGGCGCGCCATGGGTGGCCCAACGGGTGTGGGCAATACCGAGGCGGCCGGCCAGCGGTTCACCGGCCAGGGCCTGTTCCAGTTCGCTCACTTTGCCGACGCGGCGGCGGCGCTCGAGTACGCCCTCATTGCTGAAAACCGCCAGGCCTGCGCTGTCGTAGCCGCGGTATTCCAGACGTTTCAGACCTTCGACGAGGATGGCGGTGATGTTGCGCTCAGCGACGGCGCCGACGATGCCACACATAACTTTCTCCTTAAGCAGGTAACGCCGCGCAGATGAGGTTGACCCCACGCGCGGTGATGGATGCTCGCGCCTCGGGGTCGAGGCGGTCATCGGTGATCAGGGTTTGGACGCTGCTCCAGGGCAGTTCCAGGTTGGGAATCTTGCGGCCAATTTTGTCGGACTCGACCATCACGATCACTTCGCGGGCCACGTCAGCCATGACGCGACTAAGGCCCAGCAGTTCGTTGAAGGTGGTGGTGCCGCGCGCCAGGTCGATGCCGTCGGCGCCGATGAACAGTTGGTCGAAATCATAGGAGCGCAGCACCTGTTCGGCGACCTGGCCCTGGAAGGATTCGGAGTGGGGGTCCCAGGTGCCGCCGGTCATCAGCAGCACGGGCTCGTGTTCCAGTTCGCTCAGGGCGCTGGCCACATTCAGGGAGTTGGTCATGACCACCAGGCCAGGCTTGTGACCGAGCTGCGGAATCATCGCGGCGGTAGTGGTGCCACTGTCGATGATGATGCGCGCGTGTTCCTTTATGCAGGCGACGCCGGCGCGGGCGATGGCTTGTTTGTACTGGGAAACCGGTTGCGCGCTGTCGGCAATAAGCTCTTGAGGCATCGTTACAGCGCCACCGTAACGGCGTAAGAGCAGGCCGTTGGTTTCCAGTGCCGCGAGGTCTTTGCGGATGGTGACTTCGGAGGTAGCGAAGGCTTTGGACAGCTCATCGACACTCACCTCGCCGTGCTCGGCGAGCAAGGCAAGGATGGTGTGGCGACGTTGCGGTGTGTTGCGCTTCGACATTCGTAAGTTTCGATTCGAAAGATAAGTGCGCGAATCAAAACAAACCGAAGGTTTTGCGTCAAGGGGAAATTTGCTGGAGATCGGTCAGGCGTTATTTTTTGACCGGGCGCTTCCAGCCTTCGATGTTGCGCTGCTTGGCGCGGCCCACGCCCAGGGTTTCGGCGGGAACGTCAGCAGTGATCACCGAGCCGGCACCGGTGGTAGCCCCATCTCCCAGGGTGACCGGCGCCACCAGGGCACTGTTGGAACCAATAAATACGTCGGCGCCCAGCACGGTGCGGTGCTTGTTGGCGCCGTCGTAGTTGCAGGTGATGGTGCCGGCACCGATGTTCGTGCGCGCGCCAATTTCGGCGTCGCCCAGGTAGCTGAGGTGGCCGGCCTTGGCGCCTTCACCCAGAACGGCGTTTTTCAGTTCAACGAAGTTACCCACATGGGCTTTGGCACCCAGTACCGACCCAGGGCGCAAACGGGCGAACGGACCGCAGTCAGCGCCTTCACCCACTTCGGCACCTTCGAGGTGGCTGTTGGCTTTGACGATGGCGCCTTTGCGCAGCGTGGTGTTTTTGATGACGCAGTTCGGGCCGATCTGCACGTTATCTTCCAGCACCACCTGGCCTTCGAGGATGACGTTGACGTCGATAAGCACGTCGCGGCCCACGGTGACGTCACCGCGCACATCGAAGCGTGCAGGGTCGATCAGGGTCACGCCATGTGCCATCAGGCGGCGGGCAGCGCGGTATTGGTAGTGGCGTTCGAGTTGGGCCAACTGGATTCGGTCGTTGGCGCCGAGCACTTCCATTTCATCGCCGGCCTGTTCGGTGGCAACTACCAGGCCATCGGCCACCGCCATGGCAATCACGTCGGTGAGGTAATACTCGCCCTGGGCGTTGCTGTTGGACAGGCGACCTAGCCAATCGGCGAGGCGTTTGCCCGGTACGGCGAGAATGCCGGTATTGCCTTCGCGAATGGCGCGTTGGGCGTCGGTGGCGTCTTTCTGCTCGACGATGGCCTGCACGCTGCCCTGTTCATTGCGCAGGATGCGGCCATAGCCGGTGGGGTCGGCCAGCTCGACGGTCAGCAGGCCGAGCTGCTGCTCGTTCACCAAGGCAAGCAGGCGTTGCAGGGTGTGCTCTTCAATCAGCGGCACATCGCCGTAGAGGATCAGCACGATGTCTGCCGAGAGTTTGGGAAGCGCCTGCGCCACGGCGTGGCCGGTGCCGAGCTGTTCGGCCTGCAGCGCGAAGCTCAGGTCGTCTGCGGCGAGCTGTTCCCGGACCTTATCGGCGCCATGGCCGATCACCACCTGCATGCTGCTGGGCGCCAATTTGCGCGCCGTGTCGATAACGTGTCCCAGCATGGATTTGCCGGCGATGGGGTGCAGCACCTTGGGCAATGCGGAGCGCATGCGGGTGCCTTGGCCGGCGGCGAGGATAACGATATCGAGTGACATGGGGCGGGGTCCTGAGCAGGGTGAATTTTGGGGGTTCGGTGAACACGGTGTTCAACGAGGAATGCACAAGAACTTCTGGAGCAACTACGAGGTGGAACGCTGGCCCTATGCGGGCGGAAAAGCCTATTTCAGAAAAAGAAAAAGGGTAGCCAAGGCTACCCTTTTACTTCATCGCGATGAAGAGCTGCGGGCTTAGCCGCCGAACTTCTTGCGAATTTGCTGAACGGTGCGCAGCTGGGCTGCAGCCTCGGCCAGACGGGCAGCGGCGGCACTGTAGTCGAACTCCGAGCCTTTCTCTTGCAGAGCTTTCTCAGCGGCCTTAACGGCCTCTTGAGCAGAAGCTTCATCCAGGTCGTCTGCACGTTGCACGGTGTCGGCCAAAACCTTAACCATGTTCGGTTGCACTTCCAGGAAACCACCGGAGATGTAGAACACCTCGGTGTCGCCGCCTTGCTTGATCAGACGAATCGGGCCCGGCTTCAGGTTTGTGATCAACGGCGCGTGACCCATGGCGATACCAAGATCACCCAAGCTGCCGCTCGCAATCACCATCTCCACCAAACCGGAGAAGATTTCGCCTTCTGCGCTGACGATATCGCAATGGACTGTCATAGCCATTTGCTTGCCCTACCCTGATTAGCGCCCGTTGCCGGGCGCTGGGATTACAGTTTCTTGGCTTTTTCGACAGCTTCTTCGATGCCGCCAACCATGTAGAACGCTTGTTCTGGCAGGTGGTCGTAGTCACCGTTGAGGATGCCTTTGAAGCCAGCAATGGTGTCTTTCAGGGAAACGTATTTACCCGAAGCACCGGTGAAGACTTCAGCCACGAAGAACGGCTGCGACAGGAAGCGCTGAATCTTACGAGCGCGGGATACGAGTTGCTTGTCGGTTTCCGACAGCTCGTCCATACCCAGGATCGCGATGATGTCTTTCAGCTCTTTGTAGCGCTGCAGAACGTACTGAACGCCGCGAGCGGTGTCGTAGTGGTCCTGGCCGATCACGTTCGGATCGAGCTGACGCGAAGTCGAGTCCAGTGGATCTACCGCTGGGTAGATACCCAGGGAGGCGATGTCACGGGACAGAACGACGGTGGCGTCCAAGTGAGCAAAGGTGGTCGCTGGCGACGGGTCGGTCAGGTCGTCCGCAGGTACGTATACCGCTTGGATCGAAGTGATCGAACCTTGCTTGGTCGAAGTAATACGTTCTTGCAGAACGCCCATCTCTTCGGCCAGGGTCGGTTGGTAACCTACCGCGGAAGGCATACGGCCCAGCAGTGCGGATACTTCGGTACCGGCGAGGGTGTAACGGTAGATGTTGTCGACGAACAGCAGAACGTCGTTACCTTCGTCACGGAATTTCTCAGCCATGGTCAGACCGGTCAGCGCTACGCGCAGACGGTTGCCCGGTGGCTCGTTCATCTGACCGTAGACCAAGGCTACTTTGTCGAGAACGTTGGAGTCCTTCATCTCGTGGTAGAAGTCGTTACCTTCACGAGTACGCTCACCCACACCGGCGAACACGGAATAACCGCTGTGTTCGATCGCGATGTTACGGATCAGCTCCATCATGTTTACGGTTTTACCAACACCGGCACCACCGAACAGACCAACCTTGCCGCCTTTGGCAAACGGGCAAACCAGGTCGATAACCTTGATGCCAGTTTCCAGGAGGTCGTTGCCGCCAGCTTGTTCCGCGAAGGACGGTGCTGGGCGGTGAATGCCCCAACGCTCTTCTTCGCCGATCGGACCGGCTTCGTCGATTGGGTTGCCCAGTACGTCCATGATCCGGCCCAGGGTCGCTTTACCGACTGGTACGGAGATGGCTGCGCCGGTGTTGCTGACGTCCAGACCGCGCTTCAAGCCTTCGGTCGAGCCCATCGCAATGGTACGAACCACGCCGTCGCCCAGCTGCTGCTGAACTTCGAGGGTGGTTTCGGCGCCTTGAACTTTCAAGGCGTCGTAGATGCTCGGAACCTGATCACGTGGGAATTCCACGTCGATCACGGCGCCGATGATTTGTACGATACGTCCGCTACTCATAGCTGGATCCTCTGAATATTTGAACCGGTATCAAACCGCGGCAGCGCCGCCAACGATTTCCGAGATCTCTTGGGTGATCGCCGCCTGACGTGCCTTGTTGTAGATCAGCTGTAGATCGCTGATCAGATCACCGGCGTTGTCAGTCGCATTCTTCATCGCGATCATCCGGGCTGCTTGTTCAGCAGCGTTGTTCTCGACCACCGCCTGGTACACCTGCGACTCCACGTAGCGCACCATCAGGCCGTCAAGCAGCTCTTTGGCGTCGGGTTCGTAGAGATAGTCCCAGTGATGCTTGAGATCTTGATCCGGATCGGCTTCCAACGGAATCAACTGTTCCACTGTCGGCTTCTGCGTCATCGTGTTGATGAACTTGTTGGAAACCACGGACAGGCGATCAATACGGCCATCCAGGTAGGCATCCAGCATCACCTTGACGCTGCCGATCAGATCATTGATCGACGGCTCTTCGCCCAGGTGGCTGATTGCAGCGACGACGTTACCGCCGAAGTTGCGGAAAAACGCCGCACCCTTGCTGCCTACTACGCAGATATCAATCTCTACGCCTTGTTCGCGGTTTGCCGCCATGTCCTTGACCAGGGCCTTGAACAGGTTGGTATTCAAGCCACCGCACAGACCACGGTCACTGCTCACCACCACATAACCAACACGCTTAACTTCGCGGTCGATCATGAACGGGTGACGGTATTCCGGGTTAGCGTTGGCCAGATGACCAATCACCTGGCGGATACGCTCCGCGTAAGGACGGCTGGCAGCCATGCGCATTTGTGCTCTGCGCATCTTGCTGACAGCGACCTTTTCCATGGCGCTGGTGATCTTTTGCGTGCTTTTGATGCTCGCAATCTTGCTGCGAATCTCTTTTGCGCCTGCCATGCAACACCTATATAGGTACACCTATCGGCTAGCAGGATGGGGGCCGAGGCCCCCATCGCGGCTTACCAGGTTTGGGTGGCTTTGAACTTCTCGATACCGGCTTTCATGCCAGCGTCGATTTCGTCGTTGAAGTCACCCTTCACGTTGATCTTGGCCATCAGTTCGGCCAGATCGCGGTTGAAGTAAGCAATCAGCGCTTGTTCGAAGCTACCGATCTTGGCGATCTCGACGTCGACCAGGTAGCCACGCTCGGCGGCATACAGGGACAACGCCATGTCGGCGGTGGACATCGGCGCATATTGCTTCTGCTTCATCAGCTCGGTAACGCGCTGACCATGCTCAAGCTGCTTACGGGTGGCTTCGTCCAGGTCAGAAGCGAACTGGGCGAAAGCGGCCAATTCACGGTACTGAGCCAGAGCGGTACGGATACCACCGGAGAGCTTCTTGATGATCTTGG
This sequence comes from Pseudomonas sp. CC11G, assembly GCF_056174845.1. Lineage (NCBI taxonomy): Bacteria > Pseudomonadati > Pseudomonadota > Gammaproteobacteria > Pseudomonadales > Pseudomonadaceae > Pseudomonas > Pseudomonas sp. CC11G. The sequence continues at coordinate 250,825 of NZ_JBWBZC010000004.1, read as the reverse complement.
TCTGAGCGGCACCACCAACACGCGATACCGAAACACCGGCGTTCACTGCCGGACGGATACCGGAGTTGAACATGGCCGATTCCAGGAAGATCTGACCGTCGGTGATGGAAATCACGTTGGTCGGAACGAACGCGGAAACGTCGCCAGCTTGAGTTTCGATGATCGGCAGAGCGGTCAAGGAACCGGTTTTGCCAGTCACAGCGCCGTTGGTGAACTTCTCTACGTACTCTTCGGAAACGCGGGATGCGCGCTCCAGCAGACGGCTGTGGAGATAGAACACGTCACCTGGGTAGGCTTCGCGGCCTGGTGGACGACGCAGCAGCAGGGAGATCTGGCGATACGCCACAGCCTGCTTGGACAGATCGTCATAAACGATCAGCGCATCTTCACCGCGGTCACGGAAGTATTCGCCCATGGTGCAACCGGCGTACGGTGCAATGAATTGCAGCGCAGCGGATTCGGAGGCACTGGCAGCGACGATGATGGTGTTAGCCAACGCGCCGTTTTCTTCCAGCTTGCGAACCACGTTGGCGATGGTCGATTGCTTCTGACCGATTGCCACGTAGACGCAGTAAATGCCGCTGTTTTTCTGGTTGATGATGGCGTCGATGGCCAGAGCGGTTTTACCGATCTGACGGTCACCGATGATCAGCTCACGCTGACCGCGACCAACCGGGATCATGGCATCGACGGCCTTGTAGCCAGTTTGCACTGGCTGGTCGACCGATTTACGCCAGATCACGCCTGGTGCAACCTTTTCAACCGCGTCGGTAGCGACGTTGTTCAGCGGGCCTTTACCGTCGACAGGATTACCCAGGGCATCGACTACGCGACCCAGCAGTTCCGGACCAACCGGAACTTCGAGGATGCGGCCGGTGCACTTGGCGCTCATGCCTTCAGCCAGCGACTGGTATGCACCCAGAACCACGGCGCCGACAGAGTCGCGCTCAAGGTTCATGGCCATGCCATAGACGCCGCCCGGGAACTCGATCATTTCGCCATACATAGCGTCGGCGAGACCGTAGATCCGCACAATACCGTCAGACACGCTGACGATGGTGCCTTCGTTGCGGGCTTGGGAGGCCACATCGAGCTTGTCGATGCGACCCTTGATGATTTCACTAATTTCGGAAGGATTGAGTTGCTGCATTGCTCTGCTGCCCCTTCAAACTCAAAGTTTCAATGCTTCGGCTAGTTTCGCGATTTTGCCGCGGACTGAGCCATCGATTACCAGGTCGCCGGCGCGGATTACGACGCCACCAATAAGGCTGGCATCCTCCGCAGCGTGCAGGCGCACTTCCCGGCCGAGCCGTGCACTGAGAACCTTGGCGAGTTTGTCTTGCTGTTCGTCGTTCAATGCAAAGGCACTGGTTACATCCACATCAACCGATTTTTCCTGCTCGGCTTTCAACAGCTCGAACAATTCGGCGATTTGCGGCAGTAGCTCGATACGGTTGTGCTCGGCTAATACCTGGATGAAGTTCTGTACCTTGGCATCGAACTTGTCACCACACACCTCAATGAAGGTGGTGGCCTTGTCTGTACTCGTCAAACGCGGGGCCGTAAGCACGCTAAGTACGGTGGCGTCTTGCGACACCGCCGCAGCCAGGCCGAGCATGGCTGACCAATTGGCCAGTTGCTGGTGGGCCTGAGCGTACTCAAAAGCTGCCTTGGCGTAAGGTCGGGCCAACGTGGTCAGTTCTGCCATGATCGCGCCCTCGCTTAAATTTCGGCTGCCAGTTTGGAAACCAGCTCCGCATGCGCGTTTTGGTCGATAGTGGCGCCCAGAATCTTCTCAGCACCGCTGACAGCCAAGCCACCCAATTGGGCGCGCAGGGCGTCTTTGACGCTGTTCAATTCCTGTTCGATCTCGGCCTGAGCCTGAGACTTCAGGCGCTCACCTTCAACACGGGCCTGATCGCGAGCTTCGTCGACGATCTGGGTAGCGCGCTTTTTGGCTTGCTCAATGATTTCAGCTGCTTGCGTTTTGGCTTCGCGCAGTTGCTGACCCACTTTCTCGTGGGCAAGCTCCAAGTCGCGAGCTGCACGGCTAGCAGCGTCCAGACCATCAGCAATCTTCTTTTGACGCTCTTGCAAAGCCGCGATGACCGGAGGCCACACGAACTTCATGCAAAAGAGCACAAAGATGAAGAAGGCAACGGACTGGCCAATCAGGGTTGCATTAATGTTCACGCCAACACCTCGCTCGTTCGTTGTCCGGCAAACCAATCACTCGTAAACGAGTGATTAGCCTGCGAGTTGACCAACGAAGGGGTTCGCGAAGGTGAAGAACAGTGCGATACCAACGCCGATCATGGTCACGGCGTCGAGCAGACCAGCCACGATGAACATTTTAACTTGCAGCATTGGAACCATTTCCGGCTGACGCGCAGCGCCTTCCAGGAATTTGCCGCCCAGCAGGCCGAAACCAATGGCGGTACCCAGGGCACCCAGGCCAATCAGCAGTGCTACGGCGATCGCGGTCAGACCAACTACAGTTTCCATCTTTCCTCCCGACTTTTATGTCGTATTGGTTTAAGGTTTTTAAGGTAAAGCAGTAAAGCGAACTTGCCTGCCCTTGCGGGCTGCGGCCCCAGGCAGGGGCCGCTCACTCACAGCGCTTGCGCGCTATCAGTGGTTGTCTTCGTGCGCCATCGACAGATAAACGATGGTGAGCATCATGAAGATGAACGCTTGCAGGGTGATGATCAGGATGTGGAATACCGCCCACGCCCACTGCAACACCACGCCCAAGCCGCTCAGCCACAGTAGACCACTGCCGAACATCACAGCGATCAGAATGAACACCAGCTCACCGGCGTACATGTTGCCGAACAACCGCAGTGCCAACGAAATAGGCTTGGCGACCAGGGTGACGAACTCCAGCAGGAAGTTGACCGGAATCAGAAGGATCTGAACCGCGATGTTCTTGCTGCCGAATGGATGCAGAGTCAGTTCACCGATGAAACCACCGATGCCCTTCACTTTGATGCTGTAGAAAATGATCAGCGCGAACACCGACAGGGCCATGCCGAGGGTGGCATTCGGGTCTGTGGTGGAAACGGCGCGGAACGGAATGTGGTGGTCGCCCGTGATCAGGATGGCCAGCTGTGGAATCCAGTCCACCGGCACCAAGTCGACGGCGTTCATCAGGAACACCCAGACGAAAATGGTCAGAGCCAGGGGCGCGATAAGCTTGTTGCGGCCGTGGAAGCTGTCCTTAACGCTGGTGTCGACGAACTCGATCATCACTTCAACGAAGTTCTGCAGACCGCCAGGTTGGCCGGAGGTGGCTTTCTTGGCCGCCATGCGGAACAGCAGGATGAAGATCAGACCCAGGGCAACGGACCAGCCCAGGGTGTCGACGTGGAATGCCCAGAAACCCATTTCTTTGGCTTCTTGTGCAGTGTGGGCAAAGCCCCAATCACCGGTATGCGTTTTCCCGAAAGTCAGGTTCTGCAAGTGGTGCTGGATATAGCCCGAAGCGGTTTGTTCTGCCATGTTTGCCTCAAACGCCCTAAGGTCTCAAAAATCTTGTTCTAGTGAGCAGCGGTGCGAACCAATTGACCAACTGGGTCAGGAAGAACACGCCGAATACTGCCAGCGCATCCAATGGTTTCACCCCTGCGAACGTCAGCGCAAAAAGCACTGCCGTAAGAATCAGCTTGCCCGCTTCACCGGCATAAAAAGACCGGACTATCGCTTGGGCCGCCCGAGCTCCGGTAAACCGGAAAGCCTTTTGGGCGAAATACATGTTCGGTAACCAGGCGATCAAACCGCCGAGCGCGCCAGAGTACCCACTTACCGTACCGCGCCATTGCCACAAAACGACGGCAGCCAACAGCAATACGACGAGTTGAACGAACAGCACGGGAAACACCGGTAAACGATGGAAGGGCAGGCGGTTGGGCGTGCGTGCATCCATCACAGGTTTCTCCGGCTTTCGGCCTCTGGTGTCAGTCGCCGTAAATCAACGACTTGGCATAGTTTGTGCCGACAAAATGCGCGCAGAGTATAGGGGGCGATCCCCCCTATTCAACTGCTCGGTAGTGATTTCCGATCACACGCTACATAACTGAATATGTCGGGAAAGGCTTCATCGGATGTGGGCCAAAACCCCTTGCAGCTCATCCAGTGAGTTATAGCGGATAACCAGCTGCCCTTTGCCCTTCTGCCCATGCTTGATCTGCACTGGAGAGCCCAGGCGCTCAGCCAGGCGCTGTTCGAGCCGACTGATGTCCGGATCGACTTTGGCGGCCACTACCGGCTTCTCTTTGGTGCTCAACCACTGGCGAACCAGTGCCTCGGTTTGGCGCACAGTCAGAGCTCGTGCGACAACATGTCGCGCCCCTTCAACCTGTTGTTCTGCCGGCAAACCGAGCAAAGCACGGGCATGGCCCATTTCCAGATCGCCGTGGGACAACAGGGTTTTGATTTCTTCGGGCAGGGCGATCAACCGCAGCAGGTTGGTGATGGTCACCCGCGATTTACCCACCGCTTCGGCCACTTGCTGCTGAGTGAGCTGGAACTCTTGCTGCAGACGCTGCAAGGCCACGGCTTCTTCAATCGGATTGAGGTCTTCGCGCTGGATGTTTTCGATCAGCGCCATGGCGATGGCGGCTTCGTCCGGCACTTCGCGAACCATGGCGGGAATCTTGTCCAGACCAGCCAGCTGGCTCGCGCGCCAACGGCGCTCACCGGCGATGATCTCGAAACGACCGGTGCCGATCGGCCGCACCACAATCGGTTGCATCACGCCCTGGGCGCGAATGGACTGAGCCAGTTCTTCCAGAGCGGTGCTGTCCATATCGCGGCGCGGCTGGTACTTGCCGCGCTGAATCAGGTCCAGTGGCACATATTGCAGCTCACGGGTATCGACCTGCGCGGCTTCTTCCTGCAAACCGTTGACACTGGTGCCGCCCAGCAGGGCGTCCAGTCCGCGTCCGAGACCTCGTTTTTTGCTGGCCATGGATAATCCTTATGCTTTTGCGGTTCGGGTGGCATTGCGCTGACGCCGGGACAGTTCACCGGCCAGTGCCAAGTAGGCGAGGGCGCCACGGGATTGCTTGTCGTACGCCAGGGCCGGCATGCCAAAGCTTGGCGCCTCGGCCAGACGTACGTTGCGGGGAATCACGGTGTCGTAAAGCTGATCACCGAAGTGTTCTTTGAGTTGGGCAGACACATCGTTGGTCAGGCTGATGCGCGGGTCATACATGGTGCGCAGCAGGCCTTCGATTTTCAACGACGGGTTCAGCAGCTTGCCGATGCGCTGAATCGAGTTCACCAAGTCGGTAAGCCCTTCCAGTGCGTAGTACTCGCACTGCATCGGAATGATCACCCCATCGGCTGCGACCAGCGCGTTGACTGTCAGCATTGACAGAGACGGTGGGCAATCGATGAGGATGTAGTCGTAATTTTCGCGGATCGGCGCCAGCGCTTCGCGCAGACGGTTTTCCTTGGCCGGCATATCCAGCAGCGCCACTTCGGCAGCAGTCAGATCGCGGTTAGCCGGCAGCAGTTGGTAACCGCCATGCTCGGAAAACTGCATGGCCTGACCCAGATCGCATTCGCCGATCAACACGTCGTAGATCGAATGCTCCAGGGCCAACTTATCCACACCGCTGCCAGTGGTGGCGTTGCCCTGTGGATCGAGGTCGATCAGCAGCACACGACGCTTGGTCGCAACCAGTGAAGCCGCCAGGTTGATGCAGGTAGTGGTCTTGGCCACACCGCCTTTCTGGTTGGCGATGGCGAATACTTTAGCCATGGTCAGCGTCAGTCCCGATCATATGATGCGGCGCAGTATCAACAGATGCCGTTGACCTTGGCAACCGGGAACCTTGAGGACGTGCGTTGCAGCCAATTTAAAGTCGGCTGGCAGGGCTTGAAGCTCGTCGTCGGGGTGCACGCCTTTCATGGCCAACCAACGGGTATCGGTGTCGCCCAGGTGGCGGGTCCACTCGGAAAAGTCCTGCAGCGAGCTGAAGGCGCGTGAGCAGATACCGGTGAACGGCGTCGGCGGCGTGAAGCCCTCGACTCGGCTGTGGATAACTTCGAGGTTGGTCAGCTTGAGTTCGAGTTTCACCTGAGTCAGAAAACGGGTTTTCTTACCGTTGGAGTCCAGCAGGGTGAATTGGCGCTCGGGGAACAGGATCGCCAAGGGAACGCCCGGCATCCCGCCGCCACTGCCAACGTCCAGCCAAGTACTGCCGCCTTCGGCGACAAAGGGCACCACGCTCAAGCTGTCGAGCAGATGGCGCGAGACCATTTCGTCGGGGTCGCGCACGGCGGTCAGGTTGTAAGCCTTGTTCCACTTGATCAACAAGGCCAGGTAGGCCAGCAGTTGGCTGTGTTGCTGTTCGCTGAGTTCGACGCCTAGCTCGGCGGCACCACGGGACAATTCTTCGGCGTGTTGCGCGGTAACCATGGACATCAGGCGCTTTGCTCCAGCTCACGACCGGCACTGCGTTTTTTCAGGTTGATCATCAGCAGGGAAATGGCCGCCGGCGTCACACCTGGAATACGCGAAGCCTGCCCCAGGGTTTCCGGGCGGGCCTGGCCAAGCTTGCTTTGAATCTCTTTGGATAAACCGGCGATGGCGGCGTAGTCGATATCGGCCGGCAGCTTGGTGTTTTCGCTGGCACGCAGGCGGACAATTTCGTCTTGCTGGCGATCGATGTAGCCGGCGTACTTGGTCTTGATTTCAACTTGCTCGGACACCTGCGGGTCGTCATGGCCCGGGCCGGTAACCTCGATCAGACCGGCGTAGTCGATTTCCGGGCGGGTCAGCAGGTTGAGCAGGTTGTACTCGTGGGTCAGCGGCGTGCCAAAACGCTCGGCAATGGCATCGCCCTGCGGCGTGTTCGGACGCACCCAGGTGCTTTTCAGACGCTGCTCTTCCTGCTCGATGCCTTCGCGCTTGGCGCAGAACGCGGCCCAGCGGCGGTCATCGACCAGGCCCAGCTCGCGGCCTTTTTCGGTCAGGCGTAGGTCGGCGTTGTCTTCACGCAGGATCAGGCGGTACTCGGCACGCGAGGTAAACATGCGGTACGGCTCTTGGGTGCCGAGGGTGATCAGGTCATCGACCAGCACGCCGATGTAGGCCTCGTCGCGACGCGGGCACCAGCTGTCTTTGCCCTGCGCACGCAATGCGGCGTTGGCACCGGCCAGCAGGCCTTGCGCTCCCGCTTCCTCGTAGCCGGTTGTGCCATTGATTTGCCCGGCAAAGAACAGGCCGGCAATCACTTTGGTTTCCAGGCTGTATTTCAGATCGCGCGGGTCGAAGTAGTCGTACTCGATGGCGTAGCCCGGGCGAACGATATGGGCGTTTTCCATCCCGCGAATGGAGCGCACCAATTCCAGTTGCACGTCGAACGGCAACGAGGTGGAAATGCCGTTGGGGTACAGCTCGTGGGTATTCAGGCCTTCAGGCTCGATAAACACCTGGTGGCTGTCTTTGTCGGCAAAGCGGTGAATCTTGTCTTCAATCGACGGGCAGTAGCGTGGGCCAATGCCTTCGATAACCCCGGAATACATCGGCGACCGGTTGAGGTTGGCGGCGATGATTTCGTGGGTCCGGGCGTTAGTGTGGGTAATCCAGCAACTGACCTGACGGGGATGCTGTTCCTTGTTGCCGAGGAACGACATGACGGGAATCGGGGTATCACCAGGTTGCTCGGTCATTACCGAGAAATCGACCGAGCGACCATCGATACGCGGCGGCGTACCGGTTTTCAGGCGACCGACGCGCAGCGGGTGTTCACGCAGACGGTGGGCGAGAGCAATCGAAGGTGGATCACCGGCGCGGCCGCCGGAATGGTTCTGCAGACCAATGTGGATAAGTCCACCGAGGAACGTCCCGGTGGTCAAGACCACGGATTCTGCGAAGAAACGCAGGCCCATCTGGGTGACTACGCCGCGCACCTGGTCCTGTTCAACGATCAGGTCGTCACAGGATTGCTGAAATATCCACAGGTTCGGCTGGTTTTCCAATGTTTCGCGAATCGCTGCTTTGTACAGCATGCGATCGGCTTGAGCGCGAGTGGCGCGTACCGCCGGGCCTTTGCGGCTGTTGAGCACACGGAACTGGATACCACCTTTGTCGGTGGCTTCAGCCATGGCACCGCCGAGCGCGTCGATTTCTTTCACCAGATGGCTTTTACCGATGCCGCCAATGGCAGGGTTGCAGCTCATATGCCCGAGGGTGTCGACGTTGTGGCTCAGCAGCAGGGTTTTCACGCCCATGCGTGCAGCAGCGAGCGCTGCTTCAGTGCCTGCATGGCCGCCGCCGATAACGATGACATCAAAACGGGAAGGGAAATCCACCACGCACCTCGTGCCTGTTGAGAATTGGGGGAGGCTTTTAACTGACCCGGCGGCTTTTGACGGCCCGGCGTACTTGGAAAAGCGGAAAGGCGGCAAGTATAGGGATTTAGCCGGTTTGAAAGAAGCCTTTTGAACAAAAAATAGCCAATGGTTCAGGTTGGCCAAGTAGGTCGGTTAATAAAGAAAGAGAGAAGAGAATTTTTTTAAAGCTTTGTTTTTATGTTTATTACTTATGAGCCTGTTTTCTGTGGATAGAACGCTGCAAGCCAGCACTGACGCGGTGGATGGAATTGTATAAGGCTGTGGTCATCTAGTCCGGAGCCTTCTGGATAACCGCCTTAAACCTGTGGATGGAACGCCTACTTGTGCACAGGCCATTTCATCCCCAGCTTTGCCCCCTGGTTATCGACTGGGCTTAGGGGCGGTTATCCACAGGGTTTATTTCGAGCCTGTTGATGATTTTAAGACATAAAAAAAACCCGGTCTGACCGGGTTTAAATGAAGCGGCGAAGACTATTTGCCGATGCAGAAGCTCGAAAAGATGCGGCCTAGCAGATCATCCGAGCTGAATGCGCCGGTGATTTCGCCCAATGCCTGCTGGGCAATGCGCAGATCTTCGGCCAGTAACTCGCCGGCGCCGGCCAGGGTAAGCTGTGCATAACCATGCTCAAGAGACTGGCTGGCCTGCTGTAACGCTTCCAGGTGCCGTCTGCGAGCGCTAAAGCTGCTTTCTGCGGTCTGCTCGAAGCCCATGCAGGCTTTAAGGTGGTCGCGCAGCAGTTCGAGGCCGGCTGAGGAACGGGCGGACAAGCTGATGGTGACGTGGCCGTCCTCACTCACTTCCAGCGCCACCGGCTCACCGGTGAGGTCGGCCTTGTTGCGAATAAGGGTGACTTTGGCCATATCCGGGCGTTGGCTGAGGAACTCTGGCCAGAGCGCAAAAGGGTCGACCGCTTCAGCTGACGTAGCGTCGACCACCAACAGCACGCGGTCAGCCTCGCCAATGGCCTTCAGCGCGCGCTCCACGCCGATCTTCTCCACTTGGTCATCGGTGTCGCGTAGACCCGCCGTGTCCACCACATGGAGCGGCATACCGTCGATGTGGATATGTTCGCGCAATACGTCGCGGGTGGTGCCGGCGATCTCCGTCACGATGGCCGCTTCTCGCCCTGCCAAGGCGTTAAGCAGGCTCGATTTTCCGGCGTTGGGGCGCCCGGCGATCACCACCGTCATGCCGTCACGCAGCAATGCGCCCTGGTTGGCTTCGCGCTGCACGGCTGTCAGGTCGCTGCGCACGTCGTTGAGCATCGCCAACACATGGCCGTCAGCGAGGAAGTCGATTTCTTCTTCCGGGAAGTCGATGGCCGCTTCCACATAGATGCGCAGGGAAATCAGCCGTTCGGTAAGGCCATGCACACGCCGCGAAAACTCGCCTTGCAAAGAACGCAGGGCGTTGCGCGCCGCTTGTTCCGAGCTGGCTTCGATCAGGTCGGCGATCGCTTCGGCTTGGGCCAGGTCGAGCTTGTCATTGAGAAAGGCGCGTTCGCTGAATTCACCTGGGCGGGCGAGACGGGCGCCCAGCTGCAGGCAGCGCCGCAACAGCAAATCGAGCACCACCGGGCCGCCGTGTCCCTGCAGCTCCAATACGTCTTCTCCGGTAAAGGAATTCGGGCCGGGAAAGTACAACGCCAGGCCTTCATCGAGCACCCGATCCTGTTCGCCGTGGAACGGCCCGTAATGGGCGTACCGCGGTTTCAGTTGGCGCTGGCTGATGGCTTCGGCAATCGCCTGGGCCTTGGGGCCGGAAACGCGGACGATGCCGACACCGGCGCGCCCCTGGGCGGTGGCGACGGCTGCAATGGTTTCTCGGACGTTGCTCATGGCGCTTCTCTTCGGACATAGCAGGGGGCAAATAGCAAAACGCCCCGCCACGTATTGCTCGGGCAGGGCGCTTGTTCAGCTTAGCAAGCCAGGCTTAGGCGTTGGCGGCCTTGGTAGCGGCTTCGATCTTGCGGGTGATAAACCACTGCTGAGTGATGGACAAGCAGTTGTTCACTACCCAATACAGCACCAGACCGGCCGGGAACCACAGGAAGAAGAAGGTGAAGATGATCGGCATCATTTTCATCACCTTGGCTTGCATCGGATCCGGCGGCGCGGGGTTCAGCTGCTGCTGGATGAACATGGTGGCGCCCATGATCAACGGCAGAATGAAGAACGGGTCTTTGATGGACAGGTCGGTGATCCAGAACATCCAAGGTGCCTGACGCATCTCGACGCTTTCCAGCAGCACCCAGTACAAGGCGAGGAAAACCGGCATCTGCACCAGAATCGGCAGGCAGCCCCCCAACGGGTTGATCTTCTCTTTCTTGTACAGCTCCATCATGGCTTGCGACATTTTCTGCCGGTCATCGCCATGTTGTTCTTTCAGGGCAGCCAGTTTCGGCGCCACGGCACGCATGCGCGCCATCGACTTGTAGCTGGCAGCCGACAGCGGGAAGAACAGGCCTTTGATCAGCATGGTCAGCACGATGATCGACCAGCCCCAGTTACCGAGGATGCTGTGGATATGTTGCAGCAGCCAGAAGATCGGCTGAGCGATAAACCACAGAATGCCGTAGTCGACGGTCAGTTCCAGGCCTGGGGCGAGGGTGCCCAGGTGCTTCTGGATTTTCGGACCGGCGTAGAGAATGGCCGATACTTCGCCTTTGCTACCCGGCGCAACGCTGACGCTTGGGGTGGTAAAGCCGACGATGTAGTTGCCTTGGGTGTCTTTGCGGGTTTGCACACTGTTGTCGTTGTCCTGGTTTGGAATCCAGGCAGTCACGAAGTAGTGCTGCAACCAAGCAACCCAGCCGCCTTTGACGGTTTCTTTGACCGGGGCTTTGTCGATGTCTTTCATCGACACTTTTTTGTAGGCCGAATCATGTGTCGCCATCGCTGCACCGAGGTACGTAGCGGTGCTGGTGGCGGCGGTCTTCGACGGGTCATCGCTGTTGTCGCGCTTGAGCTGGGCGTACATGTTGCCGGCCCAGGCGGTGCTGCTCTGGTTGTCGATCAGGTAACGCACATCAACCTGGTAGGAAGACGGATCGACGCAACCTGGTTTTTTCAGTTCCTGCTCTTTGGCCGAGCACTCAAGGTTCAAGCCACGTTTGAGGCTGTAACGCTTGATGTAGTTGATGCCGTCTTTGGCGTAAGTCAGATCAACCACCAGGGTGTTCTGGCCGTCAGCCAATTGGTAGCTCTTCTGGGCGCTCTGCCACACCGCACGGCCGCCGGCCGAATCCGGTGCATTGCTGCCGATCAGGCCGCTCTGGGCCAGGTAGGTGCGCTCGTTACCGTTGTCGAACAGCTGGAACGGAACGTCCGGGCGGTCCTGGCGACGTGGGTATTGCGGCAGGGTCAGCTGAACGATGTCGCCACCGCTTGGATCGATGGCCAGCTCCAGTACGTCGGTCTTAACGCGGATCAGGTCCTTGCTGGCTTGAGGCGCAGCAGCAGTTGCTTCCGGTTGGGCGGACGGCGCGCTTGGTACGTCACTGGCGCCAGTATTGGCAGCAGGGACGTCGGGCAGCGCAGCGGTGTTGCTGGTCGCAGCGGCGGTATTCGCAGTCGGCAGAGCCGTTTGGCCATAGTCTTCGTTCCACTTGAGAACCATGACGTAGGACACGATTGCGAGCGCGGCGATCAGGATCGAGCGTTTAATATCCATGATTACTCGGCCATCGAAGGGGTCGGGAAATGGGGGCGCCTGGAACCGGATCGTAACCACCGGGATTCCATGGGTGACAACGACCTAGCCGACGGAGCGTCAGCAAGCCGCCGCGTATGAAACCATGGTGTTCAATGGCTTCATACGCGTAGCAGGAACAGCTGGGGTAGAAACGACAGTGACTGGCCATCAAAGGACTGATGGCGTAGCGATAAACCTGAATCGAAGCGAGTGCCAGTTTACGCATGGGGACTGTCGACAACCCCCGCTTGCGGAAGAACTTCCGGGCTCGGCTTGCTACGTGCCAAGCGTTTCCAGAGTTTGCCGAACTGTTGAGCCAATTCGGGATTCTCCAGATCACCTAGGCCTTTACGCGCGACAACCACAATATCCCAGCCGACCAGATTGTCCTGGTTGAGGCGGAATGAATCGCGGATGACTCGCTTGAGGCGATTGCGCTCAACAGAGAGCTTGACGCTCTTCTTGCCGATAACCAAACCCAGGCGGGGATGATCGAGATCGTTGTTGCGCGCGAGGAGCAGGACGTTCTTACCCGGAACCTTACCGCTGGGGGAGTCAAAGACTATCTTGAATTGTCGAGGGGTCAGCAGGCGCTTTTCCCGACCGAAGTCTTGACTCACCACCGATGCCGAATTATCAAACGGCCAGACGCTTACGGCCTTTGGCACGGCGACGGGACAGAACAGCGCGGCCGTTCTTGGTAGCCATACGGGCACGGAAGCCGTGGGTGCGAGCGCGCTTGATAGTGCTTGGTTGGAAAGTGCGTTTCATGGTGCGTTACCTGGGTGGTCGACAACGGGCCGGAATGGCCCCCGTTTTAAGAGACCGGCAATTCTAGAGAAACCAGGCGGTCAGGTCAATTTCCAACCAACATTTCTGTAGGGAGGGTCTGATTGAGAGGTTTGGGTAAATAAAGAATATTAAGAAGAGAGATTTAAATCTTTTTTGAAATATTAACTACTCTTAGCCAGCACCTTTTCTGTGGATAAGGTGCTGCACGTCTTTGATACCAAGGGCTGTGGCGAATGATAACCCTGTCCAGAACAAGTGGGTAGCCTGTACCAAGGCTGCGTATAAGCTGGGGATGAAACGCCGTTTTATGCACAGGCCAGTTTTCCACGCACTTCTCCCCAGGGTTATCCCGCTGGCTTAGGCGCGGTTATCCACAGGGTTTAAATCCGCTGTGTCTTTTCGATGGAAAACCGAATAACACGTTGATTTTACGTGGCGAAAACTTTCGCCTGCATGTGGATAACTACCCTTGGGTGTGGGTACAATGCTGGCTGTTTTGGGCCTTGCGGCCTATTTGTATTAGGGGATTTCTGTGTCTGTGGAACTTTGGCAGCAGTGTGTAGAGCTTCTACGCGATGAGCTGCCGGCCCAGCAATTCAATACCTGGATTCGTCCGCTGCAGGTTGAAGCCTCCAGCGATGAACTGCGTGTGTTCGCGCCAAATCGCTTTGTGCTCGATTGGGTCAACGAAAAGTACATGGGCCGTCTGCTTGAGCTGCTGAACGAACGCAGCGAAGGCATGGCTCCAGCGATCTCCCTATTGATAGGAAGCAAACGCGCCGCCGTTGCCCGTTCGCCGATGCCGGCCCCTCAGCAGCCGGTTGCTGCCCCCGTCAGTCCGCAGGTACGCGAAGAACCCATAGTGATGTCGGTTAACAGCGAGCCATCACGCGCTAGCTTCGACCCTATGGCCGGAGCCAGTTCGCAAACGGCACCCGTGCGTACCGAGCGCACGGTGCAAATCGAAGGCGCACTCAAGCACACTAGTTACCTGAACCGCACTTTTACCTTCGAGAATTTCGTCGAAGGTAAATCCAACCAGCTCGCGCGCGCAGCAGCCTGGCAGGTGGCGGATAACCCTAAGCATGGCTACAACCCGTTGTTTTTGTATGGCGGCGTAGGTTTGGGTAAAACCCACTTGATGCACGCGGTGGGTAACCATCTATTAAAGAAGAACCCGAATGCCAAGGTCGTGTACCTGCATTCCGAGCGTTTCGTGGCCGACATGGTCAAGGCGCTGCAACTGAATGCCATCAACGATTTCAAGCGCTTTTACCGGTCGGTGGATGCGCTGTTGATCGATGACATTCAGTTCTTTGCCAAGAAAGAGCGCTCGCAAGAAGAGTTCTTCCACACCTTCAACGCTTTGCTTGAGGGCGGTCAGCAGGTGATTCTTACCAGCGACCGTTATCCCAAAGAAATCGAAGGGCTGGAAGAGCGTCTGAAGTCGCGCTTTGGCTGGGGTCTTACGGTGGCTGTTGAGCCGCCTGAGCTCGAAACCCGTGTGGCGATTCTGATGAAGAAGGCCGACCAGGCCAAAGTCGACCTGCCCCACGACGCCGCCTTCTTTATTGCACAACGTATTCGTTCCAACGTGCGTGAGCTGGAAGGCGCGTTGAAACGCGTCATCGCCCACGCTCACTTTATGGGCCGCGACATCACCATCGAGCTGATTCGCGAATCGCTGAAAGACCTGTTGGCACTCCAGGACAAACTGGTGAGCGTCGACAACATTCAGCGCACCGTAGCCGAGTACTACAAGATCAAGATTTCCGACCTGCTGTCCAAGCGCCGCTCTCGTTCGGTTGCTCGGCCACGGCAGGTCGCTATGGCGTTATCCAAAGAATTGACCAACCATAGCCTGCCGGAAATTGGCGATGCGTTCGGCGGTCGTGATCACACCACGGTGTTGCACGCTTGCCGTAAGATTGCTGAACTTAGGGAAGCCGACGCGGATATCCGCGAGGATTACAAGAACCTGCTGCGCACGCTGACCACCTGACCCATTACGCAGCCCACGAGGCAAAGGGACTAGACCATGCATTTCACTATTCAACGCGAAGCCCTGTTGAAACCGTTGCAACTGGTCGCTGGCGTGGTTGAACGCCGGCAGACGCTGCCGGTGCTGTCTAACGTGCTGCTGGTGGTCGATGGCCAGCAGTTGTCGCTGACCGGTACCGACCTTGAGGTCGAGCTGGTCGGTCGTGTGACGTTGGAAGAGCCGGCCGAATCCGGCGAAATCACCGTACCGGCGCGCAAGCTGATGGATATCTGCAAGAGCTTGCCGAACGACGCGTTGATCGATATCCGCGTTGATGAAACCAAGCTGGTGGTCAAAGCCGGCCGTAGCCGCTTCACCCTCTCCACGTTGCCTGCCAACGACTTCCCGACTGTCGAAGAAGGCCCGGGTTCGTTCACCTTCACCCTGGTGCAAAGCAAACTGCGTCGCCTGATTGAGCGCACCAGTTTCGCCATGGCGCAGCAAGACGTTCGTTACTACCTGAACGGCATGCTGATCGAAGTGCAGACCGGCGTACTACGCGCTGTTGCCACCGACGGTCACCGTCTGGCCATGTGCTCGATGGAAGCCGGTATCGAACAAGCCGATCGCCACCAGGTAATCGTGCCGCGTAAAGGCATCCTGGAGTTGGCTCGTCTACTCACCGAGCAAGACGGCACCGTGGATATCGTGTTGGGCCAACACCACATTCGCGCCACCACTGGCGAGTTCACCTTTACCTCGAAACTGGTCGACGGCAAATTCCCGGATTACGAGCGGGTACTGCCAAAAGGCGGCGACAAACTGGTACTGGGTGATCGTCAGGCACTTCGCGAAGCGTTCAGCCGTACCGCGATTCTTTCCAACGAAAAGTACCGCGGCATTCGTTTGCAGCTGGCCAATAGCTTGCTGAAAATTCAGGCAAACAACCCTGAACAGGAAGAAGCTGAAGAAGAAGTGGCTGTCGACTACAACGGCGGTTCTCTGGAAATCGGTTTCAACGTTAGCTACTTGCTCGACGTGCTGGGCGTGATGACCACCGAACAGGTTCGCCTGATTCTGTCGGACTCCAACAGCAGCGCGCTGGTACAAGAGTCGGACAACGACGATTCGGCTTACGTCGTCATGCCGATGCGCCTCTGACCCTGAATCGAGTCTAGATGTCCCTTAGTCGCGTCACGGTCACCGCGGTGCGCAATCTGCACCCGGTGACCCTCTCCCCCTCCCCCCGCATCAATATCCTTTCTGGCGCCAACGGCAGCGGCAAAACCAGCCTGCTCGAAGCCATTCACCTGCTCGGCCTCGCCCGCTCCTTTCGTAGCGCTCGACTCTTGCCCGTTCATTCAGTACGAGCAGGAAGCGTGCACGGTTTTTGGTCAGGTCGAATTGGCTGAAGGTGGACAAAGTAATCTCGGTGTTTCCCGGGATCGCCAAGGTGAATTTCAGATTCGTATTGATGGCCAGAACGCACGCAGCGCGGCACAACTTGCTGAAGCGTTGCCGCTGCAACTGATAAACCCGGATAGTTTTCGCTTGCTGGAAGGCGCACCGAAGATTCGCCGGCAGTTTCTGGATTGGGGAGTGTTCCACGTGGAACCTCGTTTTATGCCTGCCTGGCAACGCCTCCAGAAGGCCCTGCGGCAGCGAAACTCATGGCTGCGGCATGGTACACTTGACGCCGTTTCGCAAGCGGCCTGGGACCGCGAACTGTGCCTTGCCAGCGATGAAATCGATGGATATCGCCGTAGTTATATCCAGGCGCTTAAGCCGGCTTTTGAGGAAGTACTTCGGGAGTTGGTGGAGCTTGAGGGACTGACCCTCAGTTACTACCGCGGTTGGGATAAAGATCGGGAATTGCAGAGCGTGTTGAGTACCACGCTCCAGCGCGACCAGCAACTCGGTCATACCCAAGCCGGTCCGCAACGCGCTGATTTGCGCTTGCGGTTGGGCGCGCATAACGCCGCCGAAATTCTTTCGCGGGGCCAGCAGAAGTTAGTGGTATGCGCCCTGCGAATTGCCCAAGGGCATTTGGTTAGTCAGGCACGACGCGGCCAGTGCATCTATCTGGTGGATGACTTGCCGTCTGAGTTGGACGAGCAGCATCGAAACGCGTTGTGCCGTTTATTAGAAGATTTGAACTGCCAGGTGTTTATCACCTGTGTAGACCATGAATTGTTGCGGGGAAGCTGGCGCACGGATACGCCGGTAGCGATGTTCCACGTGGAACATGGCTGTATCACCCAGACCCACGACCATCGGGAGTGAAGGCATGAGCGAAAATCAAACGTACGATTCGTCCAGCATCAAAGTGCTGAAAGGCCTGGACGCCGTACGCAAGCGGCCCGGTATGTATATCGGTGATACCGATGATGGTAGCGGTCTGCACCACATGGTTTTTGAGGTGGTCGACAACTCCATCGACGAAGCCCTGGCTGGGCACTGCGACGACATCAGCATCATCATCCACCCAGACGAATCCATCACCGTGCGCGACAACGGCCGTGGTATTCCGGTGGATGTGCACAAAGAAGAAGGCGTTTCTGCAGCCGAGGTCATCATGACCGTACTGCACGCCGGCGGTAAGTTCGACGACAACTCTTATAAGGTGTCCGGCGGTCTGCACGGCGTGGGTGTTTCCGTAGTGAACGCCCTCTCCGAGTTGTTGCTGCTCACCGTTCGCCGTAGCGGCAAAGTCTGGGAGCAAACCTACGTGCACGGGGTGCCTCAGGCACCGATGCGTACCGTGGGCGATACCGATAAAACCGGTACCGAAATCCACTTCAAACCGTCCTCCGACACGTTCAAGAACATCCACTTCAGCTGGGACATTCTGGCCAAGCGTCTGCGTGAACTGTCCTTCCTGAACTCAGGTGTCGGCATCGTTCTCAAGGACGAGCGCAGCGGCAAGGAAGAGTTGTTCAAATACGAAGGTGGCCTGCGTGCGTTCGTTGAATACCTGAACACCAACAAGACTGCGGTCAACCAGGTGTTCCACTTCAACGTTCAGCGAGACGATGGCGTGGGCGTTGAAGTCGCTCTGCAGTGGAACGACAGCTTCAACGAGAACCTGCTCTGCTTCACCAACAACATTCCGCAGCGCGACGGCGGTACTCACCTGGCGGGCTTCCGCTCGGCGTTGACCCGTAACCTGAACGCCTATATCGAGCAGGAAGGTCTGGCCAAGAAACACAAGATCGCCACCACCGGTGACGATGCTCGTGAAGGCCTGACTGCCATTATTTCGGTAAAGGTTCCGGACCCGAAATTCAGCTCGCAGACTAAAGACAAGCTGGTTTCCTCCGAGGTGAAAACCGCGGTCGAACAGGAAATGGGCAAGTACTTCTCCGACTTCCTGTTGGAAAACCCCAACGAAGCCAAGGCCGTGGTCGGCAAGATGATCGACGCCGCGCGCGCTCGTGAAGCCGCCCGTAAAGCGCGGGAAATGACCCGTCGTAAAGGTGCCCTGGATATCGCCGGGCTACCGGGAAAACTGGCCGACTGCCAAGAGAAAGACCCTGCCCTCTCCGAACTGTACTTAGTGGAAGGGGACTCTGCTGGCGGCTCCGCCAAGCAGGGACGTAACCGCAAGACCCAAGCGATTCTGCCGCTCAAGGGCAAGATCCTGAACGTGGAACGCGCACGTTTCGACCGTATGATTTCCTCGCAGGAAGTCGGCACGCTGATCACCGCCCTTGGCTGCGGTATTGGTCGTGACGAATACAACATCGACAAACTGCGCTATCACAACATCATCATCATGACGGACGCCGACGTCGACGGCTCGCACATCCGTACGCTGCTGTTGACCTTCTTCTTCCGTCAGCTGCCTGAGCTGGTAGAGCGTGGCTACATCTATATCGCTCAGCCGCCGTTGTACAAAGTGAAGAAAGGCAAGCAAGAGCAGTACATCAAGGACGACGAGGCCATGGAGGAATACATGACCCAATCGGCCCTCGAAGACGCCACCTTGCACGTCAACGAAAACGATCCTGGCATTGGCGGCGAGCCGCTGGAGCGTCTGGTCAACAACTACCGCATGGTGATGAAGACCCTCAAGCGTCTCTCGCGCATTTACCCGCAAGAGCTCACCGAGCACTTCGTGTACCTGCCGGCGGTAAGCCTGGACAACCTTAGCGATCAAGCCGGCATGCAAGCCTGGTTGGAGAAGCTCAACGAGCGTCTGCGCACCATGGAGAAATCCGGTCTGGTGTACAAAACCAACCTGCGTGAAGACCAGGAACGTCACCTGTGGCTGCCGGAAGTCGAGTTGATTTCCCACGGCGTTTCCAACTTTGTCACCTTCAACCGCGACTTCTTCGCCAGTAACGACTACAAAACCGTTACCTCTCTCGGCGAGCAGTTGAACAGCTTGCTGGAAGAAGGCGCCTACGTGAAACGTGGCGAACGCAAGAAACCGGTTACCACGTTCAAAGAAGCCCTTACCTGGCTTCTTGCCGAGAGCACCAAGCGTCACAGCATCCAGCGCTATAAAGGGCTGGGTGAAATGAACCCGGACCAACTGTGGGAAACCACCATGGACCCGGACGCACGCCGCATGCTGAAAGTGACCATCGAAGATGCGATCAGCGCCGACCAGATCTTCAACACCCTGATGGGTGACGAAGTGGAACCGCGCCGCGACTTCATCGAAGCCAACGCCTTGGCGGTTTCGAACCTGGATTTCTAAGCCCCTGTTTTAACCCGACAAACAAAAACCCCAGCGCTGAGCTGGGGTTTTTGTTTAAACAGCTTAAAACGGCCCTCCCTGGCCGTTTAAATCACCTTACTTCAAGCCCAGCGCATTACGCATGGTGAAGTACAGGTCAGTCTGGTCAGTCAGACCGGTAACGTTAGCCGCATGCGGCCCATAAGCCGCTACACGCAGTTGAGTACCGGTGTGTTCCTGCGACGACCCTTCCGAGTTGCCGTAGCTCACCGCCATCACGGCGCCGTCTTTGGTGTTCAGCGCTTGCGTCAAACCAGGTGCCGAAGTTTCGAGCGCCACGATCTGGCTGGAGTGGGCGTGGTCCGCGGTCACGATAACCAGTGTATTGCCATCAGCTTTAGCGAAAGCCAGGGCCATTTGTACGGCTTCATCCAGGTCAACGGTTTCGCCAATCTGGCCGCATGGGTTGGCGGCATGGTCCTGCTTGTCGATGGACGCGCCTTCAATCTGCAGGAAGAAACCGTTGCGGTTGTCCTTGAGCAGGTCGATCGCTTTAACGGTCATTTCAGCCAGGGTCGGGGTAGCGGCAGTGCGGGCAGCGTTTGGTTGGCAGGTAACCGGCGCCTGGTTCAGGTTGCCGTGATAGGTGGCAGTCGGGCCGGTCCAACGGGTTGGCATATTGCCTGGCGAGAACAGACCAATCACCGGCTGTTTCTGGTTGGCGACGCGAATTTTCTTCAGGGCTGCGGCATCTTCCACCAGCACGAAGCCACGGGCAGCGGCTTGATCGCGCAGGGTTTTGCCCGACCATTTACCGGCCTTGGCGACTTCGGCAAAAGTGGCGGCGCCGCCGCCCAGAGTTACGTCCGGACGCACATTGAGCAATTGCTCGGTGATCGAGCCAGCACCGCCCTTCTCCAAGGCGTTGCTTGGGCATTGAGCAGTGGTGGCAACCGGGCCGTAGCATTTGCGGCCGGTCACGTGGGAGAACAGTGCCGCCGGCGTTGCATCTTGCAGTTCGGCGGTGGAGACGTTGCCGGTGGCCATGCCACGCAGTTTGGCCAGCTCCAGAATGGTCTGGTGGGGCTTCTCGTGGATATCCACACCCAGTGCACCGTTGTAGGTTTTGACGCCGGTGGACCAGGCGGTAGCCGAGGCGGCCGAGTCGGTCACATAGTCCGGCTTGCCGGTGTCTTTGTGCAGCGCGTAGTGCGTGTATTGGCCGGTAATTGGCAAGGCGTCGATGCCTTTGAAGTAGCCACCCGCACCTTCGGCGTAGTTACGAGCCAGGGTGATTTCCGAGTCGCCCATGCCGTCGCCGATCAGCAGAATCACGTTCTTGGCTTTGCGGTCGGACAGCGACGCCTTGATCGAGTCGGTCAGGTCACGGCCCACACGGCGTGCGCCGGCGTATTCGGTGATGTCGCCCCGGGCTTCGCGGTTGTACAGGCTCTTGCTGACTTTCTCATCGTGATCATGGGCAGAGCTGACAGTGGAGAAAGAAAGCAGCGCGGCAGAAACGGCGAGGGAAAGGGCCAACGGTAGGGCAGTAGTCATCTGAGGAGTCCTTATGCAGATGGGCAAAAAAAGGAGGTGTTCTCGCGACTACTGCCAGCAAAACTGGACCGACGAGATAAACAAGCAAACCGACAATAGGGATGCTTGGTGAACGTCGCGTTACAGCGAGCGGGCTATTGGGGAATCTGTGAAGTACTTGGCCAAACGCAAAAGCCCCGGCACGGTGGCCGGGGCTTTTCTTTTTAAATCAATTGGTTGCTAGAGCTGAACGGGTGTTTCGCTGATGGGGTTGTCGCCATACAGGGCGCCAATCTCGCGCTGAGTTTTTTCGACCCAGTTGAAAGCGCGCTCGTTTAGCTCAGCAATGGCGCGCGGGCCGGTGCCTTCGGCGTGCATCACCGGGCCGATAACGACCTGGATCGTGCCGGGGGTTTTACCCCAGCCTTGCTTGGGCCAGAACTCACCGGCGTTATGGGCAATCGGTAGCACCGGCAGGTTGGCGTTTACCGCCAACGCGGTACCGCCGCGGGAGAACTTGCCAATTTGCCCGGCCGGTACGCGGGTGCCTTCGGGAAAAATCAGCACCCAGATCTTTTGCTGCAAGCGTTCATGGCCCTGCTTGGCCAGTTCTTTTAGCGCGGCTTTGGGGTTGTTGCGGTCGATGGCGATGGGCTTGAGCATGGCCATCGCCCAGCCGAAGAACGGCACATACAACAGCTCGCGTTTCAGCACCTGGCTGAGCGGCGCGAAGTAGCAGGACAGAAAGAAAGTTTCCCAGGTGCTCTGGTGTTTGGAGAGGATCACGCAAGGCCGGGCAGGCACGTTTTCGGCGCCTTTTACTTCGTAGCGGATGCCGAGCATCACTTCGGTCAGCTTGACCGCAAAGCGGCACCAGTTGACGTTGATAAAGCGATAACGGGCTTCGAAGGATTGGAACGGTGCGATGAAGAAACTCAGGCTGCACCAGAGCAAGGCGCTGACGCCGAGGAGGATATAGAAGAGGAAGATTCTGATGGCCAGCACGATCGACATTTAGCGTTATCCGTCGCGGGCAATCCCCGCCTATTGGGTGTGGAGTAACTGCGCGGCAACCGCCGCCAAATCGGCAAATATCAATGTCCCTTGCGGCAACTCGGTGCCCAGGGTCTTTTCACCTTTGCCGGTCTTCACCAACACAGGCTGACAATCGACGGCCAACGCGGCTTCCAGGTCACCTCGACTGTCGCCAACAAACCATACGCCTGCAAGATTTGTGTCGTAATGCGCAGCGATGGTTTTCAGCATGCCGGGTTTGGGTTTGCGGCAATCGCATCCGTCATTCGGCCCATGTGGACAGTGCACCACCAGCCCCAGTTCACCGCCCTGCTCGGCCACCAGCTCGCGCAAGCGCGCATGCATCGACGCAAGCACTGCGGCCGAGTAATAACCGCGCGCCAGGCCCGACTGGTTGGTGGCAACAGCCACCGTCCAGCCAGCCTTGCTCAATTGCGCAATGGCCTCGACGGCGCCGGGGAGTGGAATCCACTCCTCCAGCGTTTGATGTAGGCGTCGGAGTCGTAATTGATCACCCCATCGCGGTCGAGTATCAGCAACTTCACGACTTACCCCAGCAGCGAGATATCAGCGACGCCCAGGAACAGGCTGCGCAGCTTGGCCAACAGGGCATACCGGTTGGCGCGTACCGACGGGTCTTCTGCATTCACCATTACCGCAGCGAAGAAGGCATCCACCGGGTCGCGCAGGGCAGCCAGTTGCGCCAAGGCTTCGCTGTACAGACGGGCTTGCGCCAATGGCTGTACGGCGTGGTCGGCCTGCTGGATCGCGGCATTGAGCGAGAACTCGCTCGGCGAATCGAAGTAGTGCGCTTCGATGCCGGCGGCCACGTTGCCCTCGGCCTTGCTCAGCAGGTTGGACACGCGCTTGTTGGCCGCTGCCAATGCTTCGGCTTCCGGCAGTTTGCGGAAGGCCTGTACGGCTTGTACGCGCTGGTCGAAGTCCAGTGGCGAAACCGGGTTCACCGCACGCACAGCCTGGTACACGGCCACTTCCACGCCTTCGTCTTCATAGCGCGCACGCAGGCGGTCGAAGATAAAGTCCTGCACCAGGGACGCCAGACCATCACCTTTAACCTTGGCGCCGAATTGCTCGATGGCGAAGGTGATGGTGGCGGCGAGATCCAGGTCCAGCTTCTTGTCGATCAGGATGCGCAAAATGCCCAGGGCAGCACGACGCAGCGCATAGGGATCTTTGCTGCCGGTTGGCAGCATGCCGATACCGAAGATGCCTACGAGGGTGTCCAGCTTATCGGCGATGGCGACAGCCGCACCGGTCAGCGTGGTCGGCAACTCAGCGCCGGCGCCACGAGGCATGTACTGCTCGTTCAACGCCAGTGCAACGTCTTCCGGTTCGCCGTCATTAAGGGCGTAGTAGTAACCGGCGATGCCTTGCATCTCCGGGAACTCGCCGACCATTTCGGTCGCCAGGTCGCACTTGCTCAGCAGGCCGGCGCGGGCCGCGCGATGGGCGTCACCGCCGATACGTGCCGCGATGAAGGCCGCCAGCAGCGACACACGTTCAGCCTTGTCGAATACCGAGCCCAGCTGGGCCTGGAATACCACGTTAGCCAGGCGCGTGTTGAAGCTATCGAGCTTCTGCTTCTTGTCCTGCTTGAAGAAGAACTCGGCGTCGGTCAGGCGCGGGCGAACCACTTTCTCGTTGCCGGAAATGATCTGCGCCGGGTCTTTGCTTTCGACGTTGGCCACGGTGATAAAACGCGGCAGCAACTTGCCGTTGGCATCCAGCAGGCAGAAGTATTTCTGGTTGTCCTGCATGGTGGTGATCAGGGCTTCCTGCGGCACGGCGAGGAAACGTTCCTCGAACGAGCACACCAGCGGCACTGGCCACTCGACCAACGCGGTCACTTCATCGAGCAAGGCCGGCGGCACAATGGCGCTGCCCTTCTGCTCGGCGGCAAGGGTGTCGACGCGTTTGCTGATCAGCGTGCGGCGCTCGGCGAAGTCGGCGAGCACATAGGCGCTGCGCAGGTCTTCGAGGTAGTTGGCCGGCGCGCTGATACGCACGTTGTCCGGGTGGTGGAAACGGTGACCACGGGATTCACGGCCGGCTTTCTGCGCGAGAATTTCGCAGTCGACCACGTCATCACCAAACAGCATCACCAACCACTGGGTTGGGCGCACGAATTCTTCTTTGCGGGCACCCCAGCGCATGCGCTTGGGAATCGGCAGGTCGTTCAGCGACGCGGTCACGATGCCAGCGAGAAGGCCCACGGCGGGTTGGCCGGGAATGCTCTGGCTGAACTTCAACTTCGGACCACTGCGGTCGATGGCGGAGATATCCACACCGCATTTTTTTGCGAAACCGAGGGCCGCTTGCGTCGGACTGCCGTCGGCGTCGAAGGCCGCCTGCACGGGCGGGCCGTCCATGTTCACGCTGCGGTCCGGCTGCTGCACGGCCAGTTGATCAATGATCACCGCCAGGCGACGCGGCGCTGCGTAAACGCGGCTGCCGGTGTAGCTCAGGCCGGCCGCTTTCAGGCCTTTTTCGATGCCGGCCAGAAAGGCGTCACCGAGGGTTTTCAGGGCTTTGGGTGGCAGCTCTTCAGTGCCCAGCTCTACCAGAAAATCGTGTGCACTCATTCTGCTGCCTCCAGCTTGGCCAATACTTCATCGCGCAGATCCGGCGCCGCCATCGGGAAGCCCAGACGCGCACGTGCCTGCAGGTAGCTCTGCGCTACCGAACGGGCCAGGGCCCGCACACGGAGAATGTATTGCTGACGGGCAGTCACCGAAATCGCGCGGCGAGCATCCAGCAGGTTGAAGGTGTGGGAGGCCTTGAGCACCATCTCGTAAGTCGGCAACGGCAGTTGCAGCTCGATCAGGCGGTTGGCTTCGCTTTCATAGAAGTCGAACAGCTCGAACAGTTTCTCGACGTTGGCGTGTTCGAAGTTGTAGGTCGACTGCTCCACCTCGTTCTGGTGGAACACGTCGCCGTAGGTCACTTTTCCGAACGGGCCGTCGGTCCATACCAGGTCGTAAACCGAATCCACGCCTTGCAGGTACATGGCCAGGCGTTCCAGACCGTAAGTGATCTCGCCGGTCACCGGGTAGCACTCAATGCCGCCCACTTGCTGGAAGTAGGTGAACTGGGTGACTTCCATGCCGTTGAGCCAGATTTCCCAGCCCAGACCCCAGGCGCCGAGGGTCGGCGATTCCCAGTTGTCTTCAACGAAACGAATGTCGTGCACCAACGGGTCGAGGCCGATGCGCTTCAGCGAACCCAGGTACAACTCCTGGAAGTTGTCCGGGTTGGGCTTCAACACCACCTGGAATTGGTAGTAGTGCTGCAGACGGTTAGGGTTTTCGCCGTAGCGGCCATCACCGGGACGGCGGCTAGGTTGCACATAGGCGGCGTTCCAGGTTTCCGGGCCGACGGCGCGCAAAAACGTGGCGGTGTGGAAGGTGCCGGCGCCGACTTCCATATCGTAAGGCTGAAGCACCACACAACCTTGCTCGGCCCAATACTGTTGGAGGGCGAGGATCAAGTCTTGGAAGGTGCGCACGGCAGGCGTAGGCTGGCTCACTAATTTCACCTGTACTGAGGCTGCGACAGAAAGGGCGGGAGTATACCCGATTCACCCCGCAAACCACCCTCACCCTCCCCTAGGAGCCCTATGCCACGCTGCTTCTGGTGCAACGAAGACCCGCTGTACATCACCTACCACGACCAAGAATGGGGCGTACCGCAGACAGATGCCGGTCACCTCTTTGAAATGCTGCTGCTCGAAGGCTTCCAGGCCGGGCTGTCGTGGATCACCGTATTAAAGAAGCGCGAACGCTACCGCCAGGTGCTGTTCGGCTTCGATGCCAAGCGGCTGGCGGAACTGAGCGATGAAGAAATCGAAGGGCTGATGCAAGACCCCGGCATCATCCGCAACCGCCTGAAGCTCAAGGCCGCCCGCAAAAATGCTCAGGCCTGGTTGCAGCTGGCGGACCCGGTCGGCTTTCTCTGGTCGTTTGTCGGCGGCGTGCCCAAGGTCAATCACTTCCCCGGGCGCAGCCATGTGCCGGCGGTGACGCCCGAAGCCGAAGCCATGAGCAAGGCGCTGAAAAAAGCCGGCTTTACGTTTGTGGGTCCGACCATTTGCTACGCCTTTATGCAGGCTACCGGCATGGTGATGGACCATACGCAGGATTGCAGCCGCTACGCCGAGCTCAGCGGGTAACCCACCCAACCCCGCGATAACCGAACCGCCTCAAGGTGGTTACAATGCGCCCCTGTTCGAATTCGGAGAGTGTCCGGTGGAGAAGTTCAAAGGTGCGTTGATCGTCGGCTTTCTGCGCCTGTTCGCCTTGTTGCCTTGGCGTGCGGTGCAAAGCTTGGGCGGGGCTATCGGGTGGCTGATGTGGCGCTTTCCCAACGGCTCGCGCAACGTCGCGGCCATCAACCTCAGCAAATGCTTCCCCGAGTTGGACCCTGTCGCCCACGACCGTCTGCTGAAAAAGAGCCTGATGGACATCGGCAGAACCCTCACCGAAAGCGCCTGCGCCTGGGTCTGGCCGGCCGGTAAATCCCTTAAGTTGGTGCGCGAAGTAGAAGGCCTTGAAGTGCTCCAGGCTGCCCTGGCTTCCGGCAAGGGCGTGGTCGGCATCACTAGCCACCTGGGCAACTGGGAAGTGCTCAACCACTTCTACTGCAACCAGTGCAAACCCATCATTTTTTACCGCCCGCCGAAACTCAAAGCCGTCGACGACCTGCTGCGCAAACAGCGCGTGCAGCTCGGCAACCGTGTGGCGCCGTCCACCAAGGAAGGCATTCTCAGCGTGATCAAGGAAGTGCGCAAAGGCGGTTCGGTCGGTATTCCGGCAGACCCGGAGCCGAGCTTGTCGGCGGGGTTGTTCGTACCGTTTCTGGCCATTCAGGCACTCACCAGCAAGTTCGTGCCCGGCATGCTCGCCGGCGGCAAAGCGGTCGGCGTGTTTCTGCATGCCCTACGCCTGGAAGATGGCTCAGGCTACAAGGTGATTCTCGAAGCCGCGCCCGAAGGTATGTACAGCACGGACACTCAGGAGGCCGTCGCCGCCATGAGCCAGGTCGTCGAGCGTTATGTGCGTGCTTACCCGAGCCAATATATGTGGACCATGAAGCGCTTCAAAAAACGCCCCGAAGGCGAGAAGCGCTGGTACTGACTTCAGGTACTAAGCCGCTGATTGAATAGCCAATTGAGGCCGCTGAATGTCGCTGGCCTCTAGGCGAACGCCGGGAATTGCGTTATTAACAGGGACCGTTGACCAGGAAGGCCGGGCCCTATGTCCAACCAGCGACTATCGCCACGCACGTCGATGAAGTGCCGCATCAAGATTTGCCATGACAGTTTCGGCGAAGTGATCGCCCTGACCCGCGATTTGTCCGACGGCGGCGTGTACGTCAAACACGACGACCTTACCGCCCTACCCCTCGGCGCCATCGTCACCGGCCAGGTGCAAGACCTGCCGATCGAAGCGCCGGTGCTGAAAATGGAAGTGATGCGGGTAATGGCTGACGGCGTAGGTTTGCGGTTTATCCGCGAAGACTGATCAGCGCGCTTTATCCAGTTTTCGCACAAACACCTGCATTTCCTTCTCTGCCTGCTTGTCGCCGTGCGCCTGTGCGGCGCTGATGCCGTGTTCCCACGCCTCGCGCGCGGCAGCTGTGTCACCCAGGCCCAACTGCGCTTTGCCTAACAGCTTCCATGCCGCCGAATACTTCGGGTCGAATTCAACACAACGTTGTAGGTGCTCGGCCGCTTTGGCGTTGTCATTCAGGTCCAGATAACCCTTGCCAAGACCAAACCGCAGCAAGGCGTTATCGATGCCTTTGCCGAGCATTTTTTCCAGAGAGTCGAGCATCGCAGTGTTCCTTTAGAAGAAGGTCAGGCCGACCTGGAACAGGCGCTCGACGTCGCGGATGTACTTCTTGTCCACCAGAAACAGAATCACGTGGTCGCCGGATTCAATCACCGTGTCGTCGTGGGCAATCAGCACTTCCTCATCGCGCACCAGAGCGCCGATGGTGGTGCCCGGCGGCAACGCGATGTCTTCGATGGCGCGACCGATCACCTTGCTGGATTTCGCATCGCCATGGGCAATCGCCTCGATGGCTTCTGCCGCACCCCGGCGCAGGGAATGCACGCTGACGATATCGCCGCGGCGCACGTGGGCGAGCAAGGTGCCGATGGTGGCGAGCTGCGGGCTGATGGCGATATCAATCTCGCCGCCTTGCACCAGGTCCACGTAGGCCGGGTTGTTAATCAGCGTCATCACCTTGCGCGCGCCCAGGCGTTTGGCCAGCAAGGACGACATGATGTTGGCTTCGTCGTCGTTGGTCAGCGACAGGAAAATATCGGCATCGCTGATGTTCTCTTCCACCAGCAAGTCGCGGTCCGAGGCGCTGCCCTGCAGCACGATGGTGCTGTCCAGGGTCTCGGACAGATACCGGCAACGCGCCGGATTCATCTCGATGATTTTTACCTGGTAACGGCTTTCGATGGCCTCGGCCAGTCGTTCGCCAATATGACCGCCGCCGGCAATCACGATGCGTTTGTTGCTGTCTTCCAGGCGGCGCATCTCGCTCATCACCGCACGGATGTGCGCCTTGGCGGCGATAAAAAACACCTCGTCATCGGCTTCGATCACGGTATCGCCACGGGGCAGAATCGGTCGGTCGCGGCGGAAAATCGCGGCTACGCGGGTGTCGACGTTGGGCATGTGCTCGCGCAACTGGCGCAATTGCTGGCCCACCAGCGGGCCGCCGTAATACGCCTTCACCGCTACCAGCTGCGCTTTGCCTTCGGCGAAGTCGATCACCTGCAAGGCGCCGGGTGTTCGATTAGGCGCTTGATGTAGTTGGTTACCACCTGTTCCGGGCTGATCAACACGTCCACCGGAATGGCGTCGTTATCGAACAAGCCGGAGCGCGTCAGGTAGGCCGCCTCGCGCACGCGGGCAATTTTGGTCGGGGTGTGGAACAGGGTGTAGGCCACTTGGCAGGCGACCATATTCACTTCATCGCTGTTGGTCACGGCCACCAGCATGTCGGCATCATCGGCGCCGGCCTGGCGTAGCACCGTGGGGAAAGAGCCCTTGCCCTGGATGGTGCGGATATCCAGCCGATCGCCGAGGTCGCGCAGGCGGTCGCCGTCGGTGTCGATCACGGTGATGTCGTTGTGCTCGCTGGCCAGGTGTTCCGCCAGGGTGCCACCCACCTGACCGGCGCCGAGAATAATGATCTTCATCCGTGTGTATCCCTAAACCTGTCGTGAGCGGCCCCGAAAATAGCAGACCTGCGCCGCGCCTGCACAAGCAGGCATTAGGCGCGCGGCGCGGCGGCGATCTTGATCAGTTTGGCGTAATAAAAGCCGTCGTGGCCGCCCTCTTGCGCCAGCAGTTGCCGGCCATGGGGTTGTTTAAGGCCGGGCGGTTGCTGGCCTTGTTGGCCGGCGATATCCAGCTCACGGGCGCCGGGCGTACGGGCCAAAAAGGCCTCAACCACTTCGGTGTTTTCCGTAGGCAATGTCGAGCAGGTGGCATAAAGCAACACGCCGCCGACTTCGAGGGTTGGCCATAGCGCGTCGAGCAATTCGCCTTGCAGGGTGGCGAGGGCAGGAATGTCGTCGGCCTGGCGGGTCAGTTTGATATCCGGATGACGACGGATAACGCCGGTAGCCGAGCAGGGCGCGTCCAGCAGAATGCGCTGAAAGGGTTTGCCGTCCCACCAGACGTCAGTCGCGCGCGCATCGGCGGCGATCAGCTCGGCGCAAAGGCCCAGGCGTGCGAGGTTTTCTTTCACCCGCACCAGGCGCTTGGCTTCGAGGTCGATGGCCACCACGC
Source organism: Pseudomonas sp. CC11G (assembly GCF_056174845.1). NCBI lineage: Bacteria > Pseudomonadati > Pseudomonadota > Gammaproteobacteria > Pseudomonadales > Pseudomonadaceae > Pseudomonas > Pseudomonas sp. CC11G. Next base: position 220,904 of record NZ_JBWBZC010000004.1, on the reverse strand, counting down.
CGCTCAAGGCCGGTTCCGCTTCCAGCAGGTGACAGGTTTTTCCGCCGGGGGCACAGCAGGCGTCCAGCACCCGTTGGCCGGGCGCCAGGTCGAGCAAGTCGGCGGCCAGTTGCGCGGCTTCGTCTTGCACGCTTACGCGGCCTTCGGCAAAACCCGGCAACGTGGTGACGTCACACGCTTCGGCCAGCACGATGCCGTCGCGGCTAAAGGTGCAGGCACTGGCTTCGAAACCTACGCGTTGCAGTTCGGCCAGGTACTCATCGCGGCTACCGAGGCGCCGGTTCACCCGCAAAATCAAGGGCGGATGGGCGTTGTTGGCGGCGCAGATGGCTTCCCACTGCTCCGGCCAAAAAGCCTTCAGGGCTTTTTGCAGCCAGCGCGGGTGCGCCGTGCGGGCCATGGGGTCGTGGTCAACTTCCACCAGCAGCGTTTCAGCTTCGCGCTGGGCGCGGCGCAGCACGGCATTGAGCAACCCCTTGGCCCAAGGCTTTTTCAGTTTCTCGGCGGCGCCCACGGTTTCGCCGATGGCGGCGTGGGCAGGAATGCGGGTGTAGAGCAGTTGGTAAAGGCCCACCAGCATGAGCGCTTCGACATCGCGGTCTGCGGCCTTGAAGGGCTTTTGCAGCAGGCGTTCAGCCAGCGCGCTCAGGCGCGGCTGCCAACGGGCGGTGCCGAACGCCAGGTCTTGGGTCAGGCCTTTGTCGCGTGCTTCAACTTTATCCAGTTGCTTGGGCAACGAGCTGTTCAGCGAGGCTTTGCCCGACAGCACGGCAGCGAGGGCATGGGCCGCAGCCAGACGCGGGTTCATGCGCTGGCCCCCAGCACGGTACCCACGGCGAATTGCTCACGGCGGCTGTTGAACAGATCGGCAAAATTCAGCGCCTTGCCGCCAGGCAATTGCAGACGGGTTAGACGCAGGGCGCCTTCACCACACGCGACCACCAGACCATCACGGGTCGCGCTGAGGATTTCTCCCGGCGCGCCGTGGCCCTCGGCCGGCTGTGCCGCCAGCACTTTCAACGCTTCGCCATTCAACGTGCTGTGGCAGATGGGCCAGGGATTGAACGCGCGAATCAGGCGCTCCAGTTCCACGGCCGGGCGGCTCCAGTCGATGCGCGCTTCATCTTTATTGAGTTTGTGGGCGTAGGTCGCCAGATCGTTGTTTTGTACTTCGCCCTTCAGCGTGCCGGCGGCCAGGCCTTCGATGGCCTTCAACACGGCAGGCGGGCCGAGTTCGGCGAGGCGGTCGTGCAGGCTGCCGCCGGTGTCTTCAGAGGTAATGGCGGTGCTGACTTTCAGCAGCATCGGGCCGGTATCCAGGCCGGCTTCCATCTGCATTACGGTCACGCCGCTTTCGGCATCGCCGGCCTGCACGGCGCGCTGAATAGGCGCCGCACCGCGCCAGCGTGGCAGCAACGAAGCATGGCTATTGATGCAGCCCAGGCGCGGGGTATCGAGCACAACTTGCGGCAGGATAAGGCCGTAGGCAACAACGACCATCAGGTCGGCATTCAAGCCAGCGAGTTCGGCCTGGGCCGCCGGGTCGCGCAGGGTCGGCGGCTGCAGCACGGGAATATTGTTCTCCAGCGCCAGCTGTTTCACCGGGCTTGGCATCAGCTTTTGCCCACGGCCGGCCGGGCGATCCGGTTGAGTGTAAACCGCCACAATCTCGTGCTGGCTGGCGAGCAGGGCTTTGAGGTGTTCGGCGGCAAACTCCGGTGTGCCGGCGAAAACGAGGCGCAGTGCTTGGCTCATGTGGGGGTTACTCGAAAGGCTGAATACTGAAAAGAAAAAGGCTTGCCGGAGCAAGCCTTTGATCGGCGTTTAAACCTGCTGGCGGTGCGCTTTTTCCAGCTTCTTCTTGATGCGGTCGCGCTTGAGCGTAGACAGGTAGTCCACAAACAGCTTGCCGTTGAGATGGTCGCACTCGTGCTGAATGCAGATGGCGAGCAGGCCTTCGGCGATCAATTCATAGGGCTGACCATCGCGGTCCAGCGCCTTGATTTTCACCTTCTGCGGGCGGTCGACGTTCTCGTAAAAGCCCGGCACAGACAGGCAGCCTTCCTGATACTGATCCATTTCATCGGTCAGCATTTCGATCTCGGGATTGATGAAAACCCGCGGCTCGTTCTTTTCTTCGCTGAGGTCCATCACCACCACGCGCTTGTGCACGTTGATCTGGGTGGCGGCCAAACCAATGCCCGGCGCGTCGTACATGGTTTCAAACATGTCGTCGATCAACTGACGCAACGCGTCGTCAACCACGTCTACGGGCTTGGCGATGGTACGCAGGCGCGGGTCGGGAAACTCGAGGATGTTTAGGATTGCCATATGCGTTGTGTGATGCACTTGTGGAATAAAGTCAAAATCCGCTGCTAATATGCTGAGCAGCATTGAAAAACGGCTTCAGGCCGCGGCTTCCGAGGCTTTCGGAGCAGCCCTTGGGCGTTCTACGTGAAGACACATAATAAAGGGATTCACCGCATGAGGAAATCACTACTCGCCCTGCTACTCCTAGCCGCCACTGGCTTGGCTCAGGCCGAAGTGCAGCTCAAGGAAGGTCATCCGGACCGCTACACCGTGGTCAAGGGCGATACCCTCTGGGATATTTCCGGAAAGTTCCTCAGTGAGCCGTGGAAGTGGCCAGAGATCTGGCACGCCAACCCGCAGGTTGAAAACCCTCATCTGATTTACCCCGGCGACCAGCTTTCGCTGACTTACGTTGACGGCCAGCCACGCCTGACCCTCAACCGTGGCGAGTCGCGAGGCACCATCAAACTGTCGCCGCAAGTACGCAGCACGCCGATGGCTCAGGCCATTCCGACCATTCCGCTGGAAGCCATCGACAGCTTCCTGCTGAAAAATCGGATTGTTGATAGCGATGCAGAATTTACCAAAGCCAACTACGTGGTAGCCGGTTCCGCCGAGCGCGTAGTGAGTGGCGCTGGCGACCGCATCTACGCTCGCGGCACCTTCGATGAACAGCACCCGGTTTACGGCATCTTCCGCCAGGGCCGCACCTACACGGACCCGGACACCAAAGAATTCCTCGGCATCAACGCCGACGATATCGGCGGCGGCCAAGTGGTTGCCGAGGAAGATGGCGTTGCCACCCTTACCCTGACGCGCACCACTCAGGAAGTGCGTAACGGTGACCGTCTCTTCCCCACCGAAGAGCGTCACGTGAACTCCACCTTATGCCGAGCGCACCGACCACCGAAATCCGTGGCCTGATTCTCGACGTGCCGCGTGGCGTTTCGCAGATCGGTCAGTTCGACGTGGTTACCTTGAGCAAAGGCAAACGCGACGGTCTGGTAGAGGGCAACGTGCTCGCGGTTTACAAAACCGGCGAAACTGTTCGTGACCGCGTTACCGGCGAACAGGTAAAAATTCCGGATGAGCGCGCCGGCTTGCTGATGGTGTTCCACACCTACGACAAGTTGAGCTACGGCCTGGTGCTTAGCGCCACAAGGCAGCTCGAAGTGATGGACAAGATACGGAATCCGTAATCGACAAAACCCCCGCAAATGCGGGGGTTTTTGTTTCTGGGGTCTTGTAAGAAATTTCTCTGAAAACACACCGATCAAGGAATGATCATGACCAACACATCCCCCGCCGAACTTGAAGCCCGTGTGCGTTTGCACTGCCTGCCCGACCTCGGCACCAAGCGTTTCCGCACCCTGATTGACGCCTTCGGCAACGCCTCGTCGGCACTAAGCGCCTCTGCCGCTGCCTGGCGCGCTTTGAAGCTGCCCGCCGTGTGCGCAGACGCGCGCCGCGACGAAGCCATTCGCCAGCGGGTAACTGCCACGCTCACCTGGCTGGAACAGTGCAACCAGCACCTGCTGGCCTGGGACCACCCCGACTACCCCGCCCTGCTCGCCGAACTGCCGGATGCGCCGCCGCTGTTATATGTGGCCGGCAACCCGGACCTGCTGCAGCAACCGCAATTGGCCATTGTCGGCAGCCGCCGCGCATCCAAGCCGGGCATGGATACCGCCCACGCCTTTGCCCGCAGCCTGGCCGCTGGCGGCTTCGTGATCACCAGCGGCATGGCCTTGGGTATCGACGGCGCGGCGCATCAAGGTGCCTTGGCCGTAGGCGGTAAAACCGTGGCAGTGCTGGGTACTGGGCTGAACCAGATCTACCCGCCCCGCCACCGCCATCTGGCCGCCGATATCGTCGCTCAAGGCGGCGCCATGATCTCGGAGCTGCCGCTCGACAGCCCGCCCATTCCCGCCAGCTTTCCGCTGCGTAACCGCATCATCAGCGGCCTGTCGCTGGGCGTGTTGGTGGTGGAAGCCAGCCCTTCCAGCGGTTCGCTGATCACCGCGCGCCTGGCGCTGGAACAAGGGCGCGAGGTGTATGCCATTCCCGGCTCCATCCACCATCCCGGCGCACGCGGCTGCCACCAGCTGATTCGCGATGGCGCGGCATTGGTGGAGTGCGTCGAACATATTCTGGAAGGCCTTCGCGGCTGGCAAAACGTGGCGCCTGAACCCCAACGTCGCGCCAAACCGGTTGCGGTCAAACACCCGCTGATGAAGCTGCTGTTTGCCGCGCCGCAGACCAGCGAGGCCCTGGCCGTGGCCAGTGGCTGGGCCTTGCCGAAGGTGCTGGCGGCGCTCAGCGAGCTGGAAGTGGAAGGCCGGGTGGCCAACGAAAGTGGTGTCTGGGTGGGCCGTTAAGCGGCGCTTCGGTACACTTCCTACAGTGAAATGGCCCGCAGTGAAAATGAACCCCGAGGTGGCAATGACCAGCAGTTGGCGTATCCAGCAGGTAGCGCGCGTTGTGCGCAATGGTGGCGTGATCGCCTACCCCACCGAGGCCGTTTGGGGCCTGGGTTGCGACCCGTGGGATGCGCAGGCAGTCGAACGTCTGCTGGCGCTCAAACAGCGCCCAGTGGAAAAGGGGCTGATTCTGGTGGCCGACAGCATCCACCAGTTCGACTTTCTATTCGAAGACTTCCCCGAGCTGTGGCTCGATCGCCTGGCCAGCACTTGGCCCGGGCCGAACACCTGGCTGGTGCCGCACCAGAATCTGCTGCCCGGCTGGATTACCGGTGAGCACGAAACCGTCGCCTTGCGCGTGACCGACCACCCGCTGGTGCGCGACCTCTGCGCCCAGGTCGGCCCGCTGGTATCCACCTCGGCCAACCCCTCCGGCAAACCGCCGGCACGCAACAGCCTACGCATTCAGCAGTACTTCCCCGATCAACTCGATGCCGTGCTGACCGGGGCCCTGGGTGGCCGGAAAACCCCAGCGTGATTCGCGACCTGGCTACCGGCAAGGTACTGCGCGCCAGCTAAAGCCTTAAGGCAACAGCACCGTGGAGCCGCTGGTTTGCCGCCCAGACAGGGCGGTATGCGCAGCGGCGGCATCTTTCAGGGCAAAGCGCTGGTTGATATCCACTTGAATCTGCCCGCTCGCCAGCATGGCGAATAACTCATCGGCCATGGCCTGCAAGTTGGCCGGGGTGTCGGCATAGCTGCCCAGCGTCGGCCGGGTGACATACAGCGAACCCTTACCGGCCAGCACGCCCAGATTCACCCCACTGACCGGCCCGGACGAGTTACCAAAACTCACCAGCAAACCGCGCGGCGCGGTGCAGTTGAGCGACGTTTCCCAGGTGTCCTTGCCGATGGAGTCGTACACCACCGGGCATTTCTTGCCGTCGGTGAGTTCCAGCACCCGCGCGACCACATCTTCATGGCTGTAATCGATGGTCGCCCAAGCGCCCAATGCCTTGGCGCGTTCGGCCTTGGCTGCCGAGCCGACGGTGCCAATCAGTTTGACCCCGAGCGCCTTGGCCCATTGGCAGGCAATGCTGCCGACGCCACCGGCGGCAGCATGGAACAGGATGGTTTCGCCACCCTTGAGCGGATAGGTCTGACGCAACAGGTACTGCACCGTCAGGCCCTTGAGCATCACGCTGGCGGCGAGCTCGAAGCTGACGCTGTCGGGCAGCTTCACCAGGTGCGCGGCCGGCAAGGTATGTACTTCGCTGTATGCGCCCAATGGGCCGGTGCCGTAAGCCACCCGGTCGCCGACTTTTAGGTGGCTGACCGCGCTACCCACCGCCTCCACCACGCCAGCGCCTTCCGCACCCAAACCCGAAGGCAAGGACGCCGGGGAATACAGGCCGCTGCGGTAATAGGTGTCGATAAAGTTGAGGCCGATAGCGTGGTTGGCCACCCGTACGTCGTTGGGGCCAAGCTCGGTCGGTTGGAAGTCCACATAGTCCAGAACTTCAGGACCACCGTGTTGGGCAAACTGAATGCGTTTTGGCATGGAAAATCCCTACGAAGATTGCTGCGAAAACCGCTATGCAACGCTTGTCCCTGATGGGCGTCAACAGCGAAGGGCTGGAGAGCGGTGGTATGCTTGCGCCCCTATTCGGGCCACGAGCCCCACCCCAGCGGCTTCTGGGCGGCGAACACGTTTTTAATTTTGCGTGAAGAAGGTGATGGTGTGAGTGAACGTTCCGCGGCCGTGAAGGCCTACCTGCTCGATCTGCAAGACCGTATCTGCGCCGCCCTGGAAACGGAAGACGGCGGCGCGCGCTTTGTCGAAGACGCCTGGGAGCGTCCGGCCGGCGGTGGCGGTCGCACCCGCGTGATCGAAAACGGCGCGGTGCTGGAAAAAGGCGGGGTCAACTTCTCCCACGTCTTCGGCACCGGCCTGCCGCCCTCGGCCAGCGCCCACCGCCCGGAACTGGCCGGCCGTGGCTTTGAGGCCATGGGCGTGTCCCTGGTCATGCACCCGGAAAACCCGCATATCCCTACGTCCCACGCCAACGTGCGCTTTTTTATCGCCGAGAAAGAAGGCGAAGAGGCCGTGTGGTGGTTCGGTGGCGGCTTCGACCTCACGCCCTACTACGGTAACCAAGAAGACTGCCAGCACTGGCACCGCGTGGCCGAGCAGGCCTGCGCGCCGTTTGGCGCCGACGTGTACCCGCGCTACAAGCCTGGTGCGACACCTACTTCCATATCAAACACCGCAACGAACCGCGCGGCATCGGCGGCCTGTTTTTCGATGACTTGAACGAGTGGGATTTTGACACCTGCTTCGCCTTTATCCGCGCCATCGGCGACGCCTATATCGACGCTTACCTGCCCATCGTGCAGAAGCGCAAAGGCATCGCTTCACCGCCGAGCAGCGTTCGTTCCAGGCGTTTCGTCGTGGCCGTTATGTGGAATTCAACCTGGTGTACGACCGCGGCACCCTGTTCGGTCTGCAATCGGGCGGGCGTACTGAATCCATTCTGATGTCGCTGCCACCGCATGTGCAGTGGGGCTACGACTGGAAACCCAAGGCCGGCGGCGAAGAAGCGCGGCTGACCGACTACTACCTGCAAGACCGCGACTGGTTGGGCGAGGCGGCACGTTAATGGACCGTTATGGCGTATTCGGCAATCCCGTCGGCCACAGCAAGTCGCCGCTGATTCACCGCCTGTTTGCCGAGCAGACCGGCCAGCAGCTGAGCTATGAACCCCTGCTGGCGCCGCTGGACGGCTTCACCGCCTTTGCCCGCGACTTCTTCGCCAACGGCCGTGGCGGCAACGTCACCGTGCCGTTCAAGGAGCAAGCCTATCAATTGGCCGACAGTCTGACCCCACGCGCCCAACGCGCCGGGCGGTGAACACCCTGAGCAAGCAAGCCGACGGCGGCCTGCTGGGCGACAACACCGACGGCGCGGGCCTGGTGCGCGACCTCACGGTCAACGCCGGCCTGAACCTCGAAGGCAAACGCATTCTTCTATTGGGTGCCGGTGGCGCCGCGCGCGGAGTGATCGCGCCATTGCTGGCCGAACAGCCGCACTCGCTGGTGATCGCCAACCGCACCGTGGAAAAAGCCGAGAACCTGGCCAAACTGTTTGCCGACCTGGGGCCGGTCGCGGCGTGCGGCTTCGATTGGATGGAGGCACCGGTCGACCTGATCATCAATGGCACCTCGGCCAGCCTCGCCGGCGAGCTGCCGCCCATCTCGCCGAGCCTGATCAAACCGGGCCACACCGTGACCTACGACATGATGTACGGCAAGGGCCTGACAGCCTTCAACCACTGGGCTAGCGAACACGGTGCAGCGCGCACCCTTGATGGCCTGGGCATGTTGGTGGAGCAGGCGGCCGAAGCGTTTTTCCTCTGGCGCGGCGTGCGTCCGGACAGCGCCTCGGTGCTGGCGGAACTGCGCCGCCAACTGGCGTAAGCGGAGCACTCCATGGCGACCGAAGCAGACAGCAGCCCCATCGAAGAACGTATTCGCGGCTGGCATGCGCATGTCTACTTCGACGCCAGCACCGTGCAGCTCGCCCGCACTCTCTGCGAAGAAGCCGCCACCTTGTTCGAGCTGAAGATGGGCCGGGTCCACGAGAAAATCGTAGGCCCGCACCCGGCCTGGAGCTGCCAGTTGGCGTTGCGGCCGGCGGTATTCGCCGAGCTGATTCCCTGGCTGGTGCTACACCGTCAGGAGCTGTCGATTTTCGTCCATCCCATTACCGGCAATGACCTGATCGACCACCGCGACCACGGTCTGTGGATCGGCCAGCCGCTGACCATGAACCTCAGCGTGTTCAACGACCAGCCGGCTACCCACTTCGACTTGTAATAGCCGTTTCCAGGAATCGAGGCTGAAGCCTCTCCCACAGGGGGATCACCGTCCTTGTGGGAGAGGCTTTAGCCTCGATGCTTTTTAGTTCAGGACTCCCTGCAAGATGGTGTAAACGATCCCGGTGGTAATGGCGATCAACACCACATCACTCCCAACCCGCCGCCATTCATAGCCGTTGTACTGCGGCAAGCCATGCAGTGCGCGGGCGTCCAGGCGTTTGCCGTAGCCGTGGGGCAGCGGCCGGCCGTGTTCGATGCGCACACCGGGCGGCAGGTCCGGGCCACGGCCGATCTGTTCGCGGTGGTCATAGAACTGCTGACGCACCGGGGCGAAATCCTGCGGCGGTTGACCGTGGCGATTGTTGGCCTGTTGCGGCTGACGCTGCGGCTGGTTATGCGCCGGTTGGCCATTTTGCTGATGGCCCTGGTTGCCCGGCTGGGAATTGCCCTGCTGGTGCCCTTGGCCGGGCTGGCCATTGCGCGGATCTTGCTCCTGGCCCGGGCCACCTTGTGGCGCGGCAGTGGCCAGGCTGCTGGCCAACAGGGCGGCAATGCTCAGGCTGGCGATCAGGCGGGACGTCTTCATGGTGTAGCTCCTGCTCCGCGCCGCCTCGGCAACGTGACTGGGCGGCGGGCCAGCGAGTATTGGCGCTGGTTGCAGGATTAGGCGTGACGGCGCGCTGAAAATTCCTCTGTATCAGGACTTTTACACAGCTGACGCAACGCTTACAGCGGCGGCTGAAACTCGATGGGGCACTGGTCCGCGCCTTCCAGTTTGAGCAACTCCTCCACGATTTGCCCCTTGGCGTTGCGCAGGCATAGCACCCGGCCCAGGCCGCGTAAACGGTGGGCTTCCTGGTGCAGCATGGTGACGCCGGCATAGTCGATAAAATTCATGTGCTGCCCCTCGATCACCACGCGCTGGCCCTTGCTGCGTTGCAGGCGCAGTTGCAGGTAATGGCAGGCGCCAAAGAAGATCGAGCCCTCCACACGCAGAATTTCTTCATCGCCTTCAAACCACTGCTGCACCCGTGGCTGCGAGGTGCGTTTGAGGTAGAAAAACAACGAAGCCAACACGCCGGCATAAATCGCCGTTTGCAGCTCCAGCAGCAGGGTGGCGGCCAGGGTCAGTAGCATCACCACGAACTCCGAACGGCTAACGCGAAACAGCGAGCGAATGCCGGCGAAATCGATCAGGCCCCAGCAGATCAGCAGAATGCTCGCGGCCATGCTCGGCAGCGGAATGCGGGCAATCAGCCCGGCGCCAAACAGGGCAAAGGTCGCCACCAGCAACGCCGAACAAACACCGGCCAACGGCGAATTGGCGCCGCCTTGCAGGTTGAGCGCGGAGCGGGCGAACGAGCCGGCCGACAGATAGCCGGAAAACCACGCCCCGACCATATTGGAAAAGCCCTGGGCGCGGACCTCCTGGTTGGCATTGAGCATTTGTTGCGAGCGGCTGGCCAAGGTGCGGGCGATGGACAGGCTGGTTACCAGGCCGAGCATGCCGCACGCCACGGCCGTTGGGAGCAGGCGCAGCACGGTGGCCGGGTCCAGGCTCAGCGGGCTGAACGGCGGCAGCGAACCGCTGAACGCCGGCACGCGCGGCACGCTGGCAAACAGGGTTGGCAGCGCCCACACCACCAAGCCACCGGCCACAATGCCCACCAACAGCGCCGGAGCCCGTGGCCACAACCGGCGCACCACCAGGCTCGCCGCGAGGGTAATCGCCGCGATCACCACGCAGGCCGGATTGAGCGTGGGCAACGCTTCAATCAAGTGCACCAGGCTGTCGAAGCCGGTGGCCTGGCTCGGCAGGTTGATGCCGAAAAAATACGGCAACTGGCCGAGGGCAATGACCAGGGCGGCGCCGGCACTAAAGCCAAGCACCACCGAGTGGGAAACAAAGTTCACCAGCGAGCCAAAGCGCAGCATGCCCAGAATCCACTGGAACAGGCCGGCGAGGAATGTAAGCAGCAGCACCAGCTCCACGTAGTCGGCGCTGCCCGGCACGGCCAACGGGCTGAGGCTGGTAAACAGCACGACCGAGATGGCCGCCGTCGGCCCGCAGATCAGGTGCCAGGACGAACCCCACAAGCTGGCGATCAGCACGGGTACCACCGCGGCGTACAGACCGTATTCGGCCGGCAGGCCGGCGATCAGGGCGTAGGCGATGGATTGCGGCAGGGCCAGCACGGCGCCGCTCAGGCCCACCAGAAAGTCGCGGCGCAGGGAGCGGCCTGTCTGCATGGGCAGCCAGGCGAGAAAGGGAAGAAGCATCAGGCGATTGGGCCAGCGCATGAAAGTCTCAGGGAAAGAAGGCAGTGAATAGGGTATCAGCTCAAAAGCATAAACCCTCTCCCCAGCCCTCTCCCGCAAAGCGGGCAGAGGGAGCCGATTGTGTTCCCGGCCACTGTTTGTTCCATCACGCCGATTAGCTCCCCTCGCCCGTTTACGGGAGAGGGGCTGGGGGAGAGGGTCGCTTTACAGCTTGGCTTTCACCACCGCCAACGCATCCGCCCCATCCTTGGTTTTCACCCCTTCAAGCCACCCATCCAACACCTCCGGGTGCGCCGCAATCCAGGCCTTGGCCGCTTCGGCATTGGTGGCCTTCTTGCTGTCCACCTGGGCCATGATGCTGTTCTCCATTTCCTGGGTAAATGTCAGGTTGGTGAGCAGCTTTGCCACGTTGGGGCACGCCTGTGCATAACCTTTTCGCGTCAACGTATAAACACTGCCGCTGGCGCCAAAATACTTCTCGCCACCGGTGAGGTATTTCATCTTGAATTGCACGTTCATCGGGTGCGGGGTCCAGCCCAGGAAGGTGATAAACCGCTCGCGTTTTACCGCCCTGGCCACCTCCGACAACATGGCCTGTTCACTGGACTCCACCAGCTTCCATTGACCCAGGTCGAACTCGTTTTTAGTGATGATTTCCTGCAGCGACTGGTTGGCCGGTGCACCGGCACCAATTCCGTAAATCTTCTTGTCGAACTTGTCGGCAAATTTGGCCAGGTCGGCGTAGTCATGCACCCCAGCGGCGTACACGTAATCGGGTACAGCCAGCGTGAACTCTGTGCCTTCGAGGTTTTTATGCAATTGCTCGACGGCGCCGGTTTTTACAAATTTGTCGTAGTGCGCCTGCTGCGCGGGCATCCAATTGCCCATGAACACGTCCACCAAACCGTCTTTCATGCCGCCGAAAATAATCGGCACTGCCAGCGTGTCCACCTTGGCTTTGTAGCCCATGCCGTCAAGCAAAAAGCCGGTGACGGCGTTGGTAGCGGCGATATCGCTCCAGCCCGGATCGGCCATGCGCACGGTGTCGCAACTGTCCGCCGCCTGAGCGTTGCCGATGCCGAGCGCCAGAACGCCAGCCGCTGTGAGCAAACCTGTGGATAACTTGGTGGATAACCGTTTCATAACGTCCCCTTGGAATTAGTTATTAGTGTGGGCAGGTGGTTGCGGAAAACGTGCCTTGCGCTCCAGGTCGTCGAGGTCGATGTGGTTGCGCATATATTGCTGGCTGGCATCGGTAAACGGCTGGTGATCCCAGCTCTTGAGGGTGCCCAGGCTTAGCGCGCCGGCAACGAAACGCCGACGCCGCTGACTGGCCAACACCTGATCGTGAATAGCGGGAATATTCCACTTGCTGCGCGCCTCCTTGAGAAAGGCCGCAAACAGGTCTTGATGGGCCGCCGACCGGCTGAGTTCTTCCAGTTCAAACGGGTCTTGCTCGGTGTTGAAGAGCAGGCACGGGTCCTGTTCCGAATACATGAATTTGTAAGGGCCGCGACGAATCATCATCAGCGGGCTGTTGGTGCCCTCGGCCATGTACTCGCCAAACACTTCATCGTGCCCGCGCTCGCCACGCAGATGCGGCAGCAGCGAGCGGCCATCGAGTGGCAGCTCGTCATGCAATTTGCCGCCGGCCAGCTCTACAAAAGTGGGCAACAGATCGGCTGTGGAGATCGACGCTTTGATCCGCGCGGCGGCAAAGTGCGCCGGGGCGTGAATCACCATCGGCACCCGGGCGGCCATTTCGAACCAGTGCATTTTGTACCAGAGGCCGCGCTCGCCAAGCATGTCGCCGTGGTCGCCGGAGAACACGATGATGGTGTTATCGGCCTGGCCGGTTTCTTCGAGGGTTTCCAGCAGCTTGCCGATATTGCTGTCGATATAGCTGCACGCGCCGAAGTACGCGCGGCGGGCATCGCGAATCTTGTTTTCGGCCAGCGGCTTGTCCCACAGGTCGATCACTTTCATCAGCCGCTGCGAATGCGGGTCTTGCTCACTCTGCGCACGCGGGTGGCGCGGCAGCGGGATTTCGTCGCCCTCGTACAGGTCCCAGAATTTTTTCGGGATGGTGTAGGGGTCGTGGGGGTGGGTCATGGAGACGGTCAGGCAGAACGGCTGCTGCGGCGCCTCGCGCACATGGTCGAACAGGTACTGCTGCGCCTTGAACACCACCTCTTCATCGAAATCCAGCTGGTTGGTGCGCACGCACAGCCCGGCCTGCAGCACCGACGACATGTTGTGGTACCAGCTCGGCCGCACATCCGGCTCATCCCAATTCACCGCCCAGCCGTAATCGGCGGGGTAGATGTCGCTGGTCAGGCGCTGTTCATAGCCATGCAACTGGTCCGGCCCGCAGAAATGCATCTTGCCCGAAAGCGCGGTTTTGTAGCCCAGGCGCCGCAGGTAGTGGGCGTAGGTCGGCACGTCGGCGGAGAAGTCGGCGGCGTTGTCATAGGCACCGATCTTTGACGGCAGCTGGCCGCTCACCAGGGTGAAGCGCGAAGGCGCACAGAGCGGGCTGTTGCAGTAGGCCGAGTCGAACACCACACCTTCGCGGGCCAGGCGGCTCAGGTGCGGCATTTTGATGGGGGATGCGGGGTCGTGCAGGGGCAGAAGCGGCGCGGCCATCTGGTCGGCCATGATGAAGAGGATGTTCGGGCGATTCATGTTGGCGGGCTTATCCTATGCGGATCAGTTATGCGATAGTTCATGTACCGATCTTCTTCCTCATGTATTCAGGGGTAAAGCGCATGGCCGCGCATGTTTCGGATAAGCAGCACTTATGTGAGCGTACACGGTGAGCCTGCCCTTGGATTTGCTCCGGGTATTCGAAGCCGCGGCGCGCTCGCTGAGCTTCACCAGCGCCGCCGCCGAACTGGGCACCACGCAGCCGGCGGTGAGCCAGCAGATCAAGCGGCTGGAAAAGGAGCTGGCGGTGCGCCTGTTCGACCGCATCCACCGCGGCATCACCCTCACCGACGCCGGGCAGGTGCTGCTGGTGCATGTGCAGCAAGGGCTGGAAGCCATCGACGCCGGCATCGCCGCCATCACCGCGCAGAACCAGCACGAGGTGCTGCAGGTTTCCACCGACTTTGCCTTCGCCGCCTATTGGCTGATGCCCCGGCTGCCGCGTTTTCGCGCCGCCAACCCGCACCTGGACGTCAGCCTGATCACCAGCGACCGCAGCATGACCAGCCTGCGCAGCGACATCGATATCGCCATCACCTTTGGCGACGGCCGCTTCAAACACACTGAAGCCAGTCGCCTGTTCAGCGAAGAAGTGTTCCCCATCTGCAGCCCGCGCTTGCTCGAAGGGCGCACGTTGCCGTTAAGCAATGACCAACTCGCCGGCCTGCCGCTGCTGCACTTAAAGCCTGACGCGAGCAGCCGCTGGTTCGACTGGAATGGGTTATTTCAGGCCCTGGGCATCACCCAACCGGTAGGCCCGGCGGCACTGAGTTTCGACAACTACACCCTGCTGATTCAGGCCGCGATTGCCGGGCAAGGCGTGGCGATTGGCTGGAGCCACCTGGTGGATGAGCTGCTGGAACAGGGCGTGCTGTGCAAGGTGATCGAGGGGCAGGCGCAGTCGCGGTTTGGTTATTACGCGGTGTTGTCTGAACGCAAACGCCGGGCGCGGCTGCTGCAACCGTTTGTGGAGTGGTTGCATGCGGAGTTGAAGCTTTAAATAGAGAGTTTTTGTGGGAGAGGCTTCAGCCTCGATTGCCTTTTCCAGGAATCGAGGCTGAAGCCTCTCCCACAGGTCCCCATGTTGCTGCGATGAACTGCATCACAGTGGATTCCATACCGCCGCGCCCTTTCCTATACTGCGCGGGCCGGCAAGGACTGCTCTGGCTCCCTACCCTTCTGCCATGTGGACCGTCCTTGTGAATATTCGCCCTGCCCTCGCCCGTTTGCTGTTTTGCACTTTGTTCGCCATCAGTGCCGCCTCGGGCGCGGCAGAAAAGGTCACGGTCAAAACCCAGCCGCTCAAGGTGCAGGAATTGGCCTCCGGCAGCGCCCTGCTGGTCGACCTCAAAACCAACGAAGTGATCTATTCCAGCAACCCCGACAAAGTCGTGCCCATCGCGTCGGTGACCAAGCTGATGACCGCCATGGTCACCCTGGACGCCAAGCTGCCGATGGATGAAGTGCTGCCGGTGCAGATTCAAGACGTAAAAGAAATGCGCGGCGTGTTCTCGCGCGTGAAGGTCGGCAGCCTGGCCACTCGCCACGAGATGCTGTTGCTGGCGCTGATGTCCTCGGAAAACCGCATGGCCGCGAGCCTGGCCCATCACTACCCAGGCGGCGTGCCGGCGTTCGTGGCCGCCATGAACAACAAGGCCAAGGCGCTGGGCATGGCCCACACCCGCTACGTGGAGCCGACCGGCCTGTCTGAGCTGAACGTCTCCAGCGCCAACGACCTGGTGAAACTGCTCAAAGCCAGCCAGCAATACCCGCTTCTCGGCCAGCTCAGCACCACCCAGGAAACCACCGCCAGCTTCAAGAAACCCAACTACAGCCTGGGCTTTCGCAACACCAACCACCTGATCTACAAAGCCAACTGGAGCATCCAGCTGACCAAGACCGGCTTTACCAACGAAGCCGGCCACTGCCTGGTGATGCGCACCATGATGAACGGCCGCCCGGTGGCGTTCGTGGTGCTGGATGCCTTCGGCAAATACACCCATATCGCCGATGCCGGTCGGTTGAAGACCTGGGTAGAGACCGGCCGAGTGTCCCCGGTGTCGCCTGCGGCGTTGGCGTATAAGCGTTCCAAGCAGGGCGCGCATCAGTTGGCGGCGGAGTAAGGCGTAGGTTGGGTTGAGCGAAGCGAAGCCCAACGATACAAACCCGCCCGCCTCCACGCATTGCCCAACATAACGCGTGATGCCAAAAACGTTCTGTTGGGCTGCGATGGGATGCTTACACGTGCGTATCGTTGGGCTTCGCCTTTGGCTCAACCCAACCTACCGCTCACATAATCCAGAAAACACGTAATCCGCGAAGCCAACGCCGTGTTGCGGTAATACACCGCGTGAATCGGCTGCCGCACATCCACCGTGTGCGCCTCCAGCACCTGCACCAGTCGCCCGTCATCGCGGTCCTGGCGCGTCATAAAGTCCGCTAAGCACACCAATCCTGCCCCTTCCAACGCCAACTGGCGCAGCGTTTCGCCGCTGGACGCCTTGATGGTCGGCGTCACCTGCCAGTACTGGCCGCATTCATGGCGTAGCGGCCACTGGTTGAGCGTTTCCGGTTGGGTAAAGCCCAGCAGGCTGCGCCCGTTCAATTCCTCCACCGTCTGCGGCACGCCGAACTGGGCGATATAGGCCGGACTGGCCAATACCCGCAGGCGATTGCTGCCCAGCGGCCGCGCATGCAGCGTGGAGTCGCGCAGCGGGCCGATGCGGATAGCCACGTCGGTACGCTGCTCAATCAGGTCGATGATCTGGTCGCTGCTGTGCAGCTCCAGTTCGATATCCGGGTACAGCGCGCGAAAGCCCGCCACCAGCGGCACGATCACATGCAACATAAAGGGCGAGGCCGCGTTCACCCGCAGGCGCCCCGCCGGCCGCTGGCGCCGCAACGCCATCTGCTCTTCGGCATCTTCCACGCTGGCCACAATGCGCCGCGCCTGCAGCACAAAAGCGTGGCCCTCCTCCGTTAATTCCAGACGTCGTGTGGTGCGGTGCAGCAGCGTGACTTCCAGCTTTTCTTCCAGCCGGCTTAGCGCGCGGCTAACGCCAGACGCCGTCTGCCCCAGCTGCTCGGCAGCGGCCGTAATGGAGCCGCTGTCGACCACCGTGGTGAGGGCGAGCAATTCGTCGAGGGTGGTTTTCATTGTTGACCCACAAGCAATGGTTGCCGCGTAAAGCGCGGGTTTTGCGCATGAGTGTGGCTGGCGTTAAAGGTTTTGCGCCAGCTGGTCGTTATAAAAACGTGGCTCGGTCCGCCTACGCGGCGTCGATGCAACGCGAGAACTGGCTCAAGAACAACAAAACCTCCAGGTTTCCTTCCCACTTAACCCTAAGTCATACCGCTGGACTACCCTGAGAACGGGGCGGCCCACACTGGAGTGTTCATGAACGAATGGTTCGGCAATATCAGCGTTAATCGCAAACTCGGGCTGGGTTTCGGCCTGGTACTGGTCCTTACCCTGGTGCTCGCCGTCGCGGGTTGGACCAGCCTGGGCAGCCTCATCAACCGCAGCATGTGGTTAGGCGACATCGGCCAGCTCGACGCCTCGCTGACCAAGCTGCGCGTCGCGCGCTTGCAATACATGTTGGCCAACGGCGACGAGACCATTGCCCAGAATGTGCAAACCACGCTGGACGACTTTTCCAAGCAGCAACAAGGTGTGCTGAACACCTTCAAAAGCCCGGAAAACCTCAAGCTGCTGAACGAGCAGACGGCGCAGATCAGCGCCTATCAAACCTCGCTGAACGCCATGCGTGCCGGCTACCGAACCAATGACACCGCCCGCCAGGGGCTGATCAAGACGGCCGAAAACGCCCAGCAACTGCTCACCGAGCTCAAGACCACCGTCACCCAGTTGCCTGAAGACGATGCCAATCGCTTCAACAGTTTTGCGGTGCTCAGCCACGCCACCGAGCAACTGCTGTTGGCCCGTTTCGAAGTCCGGGGTTACACCACCAACCCGAATCCGCAGACCGAAAAAAGCGCGATTGCCCAATTGGACGCCGCCGTTGCCGAGTTGAAAAACCTCAGCAATACGCTCGACTCCAGCCAGGCCAGCAAACTCCAGGCGCTGGAAACCAACCTGACGGACTACCGCAAGGCGCTCGACAGCTACAAAGCCGCCACTGACAACATCGCCCAGGCCCGCAAGGAAATGACCGACCAGGGCGCGCTGATCGTCAAGCTCAACGAAGGTCTCTACAAAATTCAGACCGAGCGCCGCGACGAAGAAAGCGCCCAGGCCCGCCAGGTGCAGCTGACCGCTACCTTGCTGGCGCTGATTCTCGGTGTGCTGGCAGCGGTGGTTATCACCCGCCAGATCACCCGCCCCCTCGCGCAAACCCTGGCCGTGGTGCAACGCATTGCCGACGGCGACCTGACGCAGAACCTGGTCGTCACCCGCCGCGACGAACTCGGCGTGCTGCAACAAGGCATCCAGCGCATGGGCGCGACCTTGCGTGACTTGATTGGCGGCATCCGCGATGGCGTCACCCAGATTGCCGCCGCCGCCGAAGAACTGTCGGCCGTTACCGAGCAGACCAGCGCCGGCGTTAACAGCCAGAAAATCGAGACCGATCAGGTGGCGACCGCCATGCACGAAATGTCCGCCACCGTAGCCGAGGTCGCGCGCAACGCCGAAGACGCCTCCCGCGCCGCCAGCCTTGCCGACCAGGAAGCGCGTGCCGGCGATAAGGTCGTCGGCGAAGCCATCGCCCAGATCGAACGCCTGGCCGACGAAGTGGCGCGCTCCACCGACGCCATGGTTGTGCTGCAACAGGAAAGCGACAAGATCGGCAGCGTGATGGACGTGATTAAAGCCGTGGCCGACCAGACCAACCTGCTGGCCCTTAACGCCGCCATCGAAGCGGCCCGTGCGGGTGAAGCTGGCCGTGGCTTTGCCGTGGTGGCCGATGAAGTACGCAGCCTGGCCCAGCGCACCCAGCAATCCACCGAAGAAATCGCCGGTTTGGTAGCAGGCCTGCAAAGCGGCTCGCAGCAAGTGGCCACGGTGATGAGCAACAGCCGCAGCCTCACCGACAGCAGCGTCGTGCTCACCCGCAAGGCGGGTACGGCGCTGGAAAGCATCACCGCCACGGTGAGCAATATCCAGGCGATGAACCAACAGATTGCCGCCGCCGCCGAAGAGCAAAGCGCCGTGGCCGAAGAGATCAGCCGCAGCATTCTCAACGTGCGCGATGTGTCGGAACAGACCGCGGCGGCCAGCGATGAAACCGCAGCGTCCAGCGTTGAGCTGGCGCGGTTGGGTGGCAAGTTGCAGGAGCTGGTGAGTCACTTCCGCGTCTGACCAACACCGCCCCGTAGGAGCCAGCTTGCTGGCGAAGCTTTTGCGTTTGCAGGGTTCGCCAGCAAGCTGGCTCCTACAGGGAGATGTATGCAGCCATAAAAAAACCGCCATGCCCGAAAGGATATGGCGGTTTTTTATTGGGCGAAGCGGCGGTTATTTACGCGCGCCACGCACCCCTTCAGCCAGCTCGGCGCACAGGCCCAGCACGCCTTTGACGGCTTCCTGCGAGCTGCCGGCATTGGCGATATGGTCGATCAACGCCGAGCCTACCACCACACCATCGGCCAGGCGCGCGATGGTCGCGGCGTGTTCGGCGGTGCGGATACCAAAGCCGATGCTGATCGGCAGATCGGTGTGGCGACGCAGACGGGCAACGGCCTGTTCCACGTGTTCCAGCGTGGCCGAACCCGAACCGGTCACGCCCGCTACCGACACGTAGTACACAAAGCCCGAGCTGCCGTTCAGTACGGTCGGCAGGCGCTTGTCGTCGGTGGTCGGGGTGGTCAGGCGGATAAAGTCCAGGCCAGCGGCTTGCGCCGGGTCGGCCAGGTCAACGTTATGTTCCGGCGGCAGGTCGACCACGATCAGGCCGTCTACGCCCGCCTCTTTTGCATCGGCAATAAACGCCGGCACGCCGTACTTGTGAATCGGGTTGAAGTAACCCATCAACACCAGCGGCGTGTCGCTGTTGCCTGCGCGGAATTCACGAACCATCTGCAGGGTTTTTTTCAAATCCTGCTTGGCGGCCAGGGCGCGGATGTTGGCGAGTTGAATCGCCGGGCCATCGGCCATCGGGTCGGTGAAGGGCATGCCCAGCTCGATCACATCGGCGCCGGCAGCCGGAAGGCCTTTGAGAATTTCCAGCGAGGTGGCGTAGCCCGGGTCGCCGGCGGTGATAAAGGTCACCAGGGCGGCACGGTTCTGTTGTTTCAGTTCGGCGAAACGGCTTTGCAGGCGGCTCATATGTGTTCTTCCTGTTCGTCGAAGTGGTGCATGACGGTTTGCATATCCTTGTCGCCACGACCGGACAGGTTCACCACCATCAGGTGATCTTTAGGCAGCTTGGGTGCGCGTTTGAACACTTCAGCCAGGGCGTGGGCGCTTTCCAGCGCCGGAATGATGCCTTCCAGACGGCAGCATTTATGGAACGCCGCCAGGGCTTCGTTATCGGTGATCGAGGTGTATTCGACGCGGCCGATATCGTGCAACCAGGCGTGTTCCGGGCCGATGCCGGGGTAGTCCAGGCCTGCCGAAATCGAGTGGGCGTCGATGATCTGCCCGTCGTCGTCCTGCAGCAAGAAGGTGCGGTTGCCGTGCAGTACGCCCGGTACGCCGCCGTTCAGGCTGGCCGCGTGTTTGCCGGTTTCGATGCCGTGGCCGGCGGCTTCAACGCCGATGATCTGCACGTCTTTGTCGTCGAGGAACGGGTGGAACAGGCCCATGGCGTTGGAACCACCGCCGATGCACGCCACCAGGGAATCCGGCAGGCGGCCTTCCTGGTCTTGCAACTGGGTGCGGGTTTCCTTGCCGATCACGGCCTGGAAGTCGCGAACCATCGCCGGGTACGGGTGCGGGCCGGCCACGGTGCCGATCAGGTAGAAGGTGGAGTCGACATTGGTCACCCAGTCGCGCAGCGCTTCGTTCATCGCATCTTTGAGGGTGCCGGTGCCGGCAGTGACCGGAATCACCTCGGCGCCCAACAGCTTCATGCGGAACACGTTGGCCTGCTGGCGATCGATGTCGGTGGTGCCCATGTAGATCACGCAATCCAGGCCAAAACGCGCGGCCACGGTGGCAGTCGCCACGCCGTGCATGCCAGCGCCGGTCTCGGCGATGATGCGTTTTTTGCCCATGCGCCGCGCCAGCAGAATCTGGCCGATGCAGTTGTTAATTTTGTGCGCGCCGGTGTGGTTCAGCTCTTCGCGCTTGAGGTAAATCTTCGCGCCGCCGCAGAACTCAGTCAGGCGTTCAGCGAAATACAGCGGACTCGGACGGCCCACGTAATCGCGCTGGAAGTAGGCCAATTCCTTGAGGAAGGCTGGGTCTTCTTTGGCTTTTTCGTACTCGGCCGCCAGGTCGTGAATCAGCGGCATCAGGGTTTCGGCAACGTACTGGCCGCCGAACGAACCGAACAGGCCGGTGGCGTCGGGGCCGGTGCGGTAGGAAGTCTGGGTCATGGTGGGCTCCTGCTGGAAGCTGGATTTCGATGGCGTTCACTGTAGGCGCGACTTTCGCGGGAATAAAGCGATAAGATCGCCACCATCTGTTAGAAAAACTCACAGGTTAAGATGGCTAGAGACCTCCCTCCGCTGAACGCGCTCCGCGCCTTTGAAGCCGCCGCACGGCTGCAAAGTATCAGCAAAGCCGCGCAGGAACTGAGCGTGACCCATGGCGCGGTCAGCCGCCAGATTCGCGTGCTCGAAGAAGATTTGGGCCTAGCCCTGTTCAGCAAAGAAGGGCGCGGCCTAAAACTCACAGATGCCGGCGGGCGGTTAAGGGATGCCAGCGCGGAGGCTTTCGACCGATTGCGCAGCGCCTGCGCCGAGCTAAAGCAGCAAACCGCCGATGCGCCGTTCGTGTTGGCGTGCCCCGGCAGCTTGCTGGCGCGCTGGTTTATTCCGCGCCTGGATCGGCTTAACCGCGCGTTGCCGGAGCTTCGTTTGCAGCTGTCGGCCAGCGACGGCGAGCTGGACCCACGTCGCTCCGGTATCGATGCCACGCTGTGGTTCGCCGAGCCACCGTGGCCGGCGGATATGCAGGTGTTCGAACTTGCGGTGGAGCGCATCGGCCCGGTGCTGAGTCCGCGCTACGTCGGTTTCTCGACACTCGATCACGCCGCCCCACAACAGCTATTAAGCGAACCGCTGCTGCACACCACCTCACGCCCGCAGGCCTGGCCGCAATGGGCGCAAAGCCAAGGCTTGAACCGCGCGCAGCTGCAGCTGGGGCAGGGGTTTGAGCATTTGTATTACCTGCTGGAAGCAGCGGTGGCGGGCCTGGGCGTAGCGATTGCGCCGCAACAACTGGTGGCCGATGAACTGGCAGCGGGCAGGCTGGTGGCGCCGTGGGGATTCGTGGAAACCAGCGCGCGGTTGGCGCTGTGGGTGCCGGCGAGAACACCGTCGGCGCGGGCGGCGAAGTTGGCGCAGTGGTTGGCGGGGGAGTTGGGGCAGGGCTGACCCGACTCCGTCATTCCCGCGTAGGCGGCGGTCCGACGACTCGGAATCCAGACTTTTTTGGCGAACAGCGTAGAGACGACAATCGGCGTTCGACTTTAGAGCCTGGATCCCCGCCTGCGCGGGGATGACGAAGTATTCAAATCAAACGTTGATTTGGCACGCTTTGTAGCCTTCAAAGTCGTTCGGCCGAGCGGTCGCCACGTAGACAGCGTCTGCGCAAAACAGTAGCGTCGGCCTTCTGTCGCGGAGCAGGGTTAGCCCTGTTGCGAAGTCCCCTCTAGGCAAAGGACGCCATGCACCTATCTTCCCTGCGCTTTTTCTTCTCGGGCCTGTGGCTCAGCGTTCCCCTGGCGGCGGCCTTGGCGGCAGTGTTTTTTGTTAACTCCACTGGTGATGACCCACTGTCGACCTTCGCTCGCCCGCTGTTGTTGCAAGCCGGCGAATTGTTGGCCGACGCGGCCGCTGAAGCCGGCACCGGCGTTATCAACACCGCCCTGCTTGGCGTGGCCGCTGTTCACGTTGTTGGCATGCTGTTCGGTTGGGTGCGCCAGAGTCGCCGTCTAAAAGCAGCTGCCTTCAGTGCTGAACGCACCCGCGCCTGCCCCTCGTGTTCGGCGCGAATTCAGGTGCAGGCGACCATTTGCCGGCACTGTCACGTCAAGGTAAGACGGCCCTATGTGGATGAGCCGATTGCAGCGGAGCAGATTCAAAAGCTGTTGAGCATGCAGTCGCTGGGCATGACCAACCGCGAGCTGGCCGAACTCCTCAATAGCAACGGTGAGCTGCTATTGAGGGACCATTCGGTGTGGACGGCGCGCAAGATCGCCGAGCTGCTGGACCGTGCCAAGCAGGCGAGCGGAGCGGCATAGCCCGGTAGACGTTACGTCGCCGGATACGACCTTGGCGCAGTGGTTGGCGGGGGAGTTGGGGCAGGGCTGAAATCAATCGAGGCTGAAGCCTCTCCCTCAGGGTTAGGTGATCCTTGTGGGAGAGGCTTTAGCCTCGAGCTTTTGATTTACAGCATCGGCCTTGGTGGGGTGGCAACGCCGGACAAAGCAAAGCCGCCCGAAGGCGGCTTGGGGTGAGGTACAGCGGAGCTTGCAATCGCCCCTTCTGCGCCGCTGGTTCAACCCCGAGAGGGAACCAGACTCCTTCCAGCGTTCGCTGGTGACTGCCGTCGAATAGGTGGCAGCCGTACGTGGGTTAGCAGACCGGTCAACAAAGGAAATCCGGCGCACCCGAAGGTGCCCCACATACGGCCGCCATAAGACGGTTTGCTGCGAGGGCGGGACTATAAAAGTGCGCCCGTGTGGCCACAACCCGCTAGCCGAACGTTGCGATCTATCCCACGGTATAAACGTCGTAGGCGGGTGGTCAGCAAAGGCACAGGCTTCCCTAAAAACCCGCCCAAACTCCCGTCATCCCAGCGAAGGCTGGGATCCAGAATGGCTCGCCGAACGCAATCAGCATTCGGCTTCACAGTCTGGATCCCAGCCTGCGCTGGGATGACGGTGTGCGGATTAAGGTGCGGCGCCCGGATACGACCTTGGCGTATACACCCACTCCACTTCACTCCCCACCTTGGCAAACCGCCGCGTGGTGCTGGAGCCGATGATCACCATGGTGCGCATATCCACCTGTTCGGGGCGTAGTTCGCCGAGTGTGGTGACGGTCAGCGCTTCAGCGGGGCGGCCGATATCGCGGCCTAACACCACCACCGTTTCCGGGCTGCGTTGTTCGCGCACCACGTCGAGTGCGCGGCCCAGTTGCCAGGGCCGGGCGCGGGAGATGGGGTTGTAGAAGGCCAGGGCGAGGTCGGCGAGGGTGGCGTGTTTGAGGCGCAGCTCGATCACGTCCCAGGGTTTCAAATTGTCCGAAAGCGAGATCATGCAGAAGTCGTGGCCCAGCGGCGCGCCGGCTTTGGCGGCGGTGGCCAGTGAGGCGGAAATGCCGGGCAAAATCTGCAACTCAACGGCGTGCCAGTGCGGATCGGCGCTGGCTTCCAGAGCTTCCAGTACGGCGGCGGCCATGGCGAATACGCCGGGGTCGCCAGACGACACCACCACTACGCGCCGGCCGCTGGCGGCCAGTTCGAAGGCGTGCCGCGAGCGGGCCAGTTCTTCGCGGTTGTCGCTGTTGTGCAGCACCTGGTCGGGGCGGAACGGGCCGGCCATGGTCACGTAGGTTTCGTAGCCCAATACGTCTTCGGCTTCCTGCAGCGTGCGCTTTACCGCCGGGGCGGTGAACTCGGTCGCGCCGGGGCCGAGGCCCACGACGGTGACCCGGCCACGGGCTTGGCCGAGGCTGTGGATAACTACCGGTTGAGTCGCGACGGCGAGGTGCAGGCCTGCGCTTTCCAGAGGTTGATGATCAAAGGGGAGTGCGGCGTCGTCACTGAAACGCAGCGGCACGCTGAGGCTTTGAGCGGTGGCGTGCAGGGCGTTGTCGGTCATGCGTTCGCGCGGGCACAACAGACAGGCGAGGGCGTGCGCGCTGATGCCGGCAGCGGCCAGGCTGGCTTGAATTTTTTGCGCATCGGCCGGCGGGTTGAGCACCACCACGCTGCGCGGATGGATCAGCAATTCATCGGCGCTGCCGTTGGCATCCGTACTGATGCGGATGCGCAGCTGGGCATCGTCGGCCAGCGGCAGGCGCGCCTGTTCCAGCCACGGTGCGTCGCCGTCGATGCGCACGGTTTCGCCGCCGAGCAACGAGGAGACGAAACGTTTGCCCTGCTCGATATCTCCCAACACATAGCCGCTGGGTGGGTTGAGTACGCAGGTGTCGAAGCGCAGTTCGCCGCTGGTGGTAATGGCGGGCGCCACGTCCAGAGCGGCGGCGATTTCGCGGGCCAATACGTTTACGCCAGCCAGGCCGCCGAGCAGTGGCACTACCGCGCTGCCGTCTTCAGCGACGGCCAACACCGGCGGCTCCGCGCCTTTGGTGTGCAGCAGCGGGGCGAGGCAGCGGATAACGATGCCGGCGGCGCACAGGGCGATGAGGGGGCGGTTGCTTTGGTACAGCTCGCGCAGTTGGCTGCCGAAGTCGCTGTAGCTGATGTCGGCGGTGACGCGCTCGGCCAGGCCGTACACCTGGGCGCCGGGGTAGAGCGCCTGAATGCGCCGGGCGGTGGTGAGGGCGCCGGTGCCGAGGATGATGATGGCGGGGGACATTGAGGCTCCGGTGTTCGGCGGGGAGGTTAGCGTTGCAGCTGCCCCTCACCCTAACCCTCTCCCCGAAGGGGCGAGGGGACTGATTTGTGGTGGGCCTGGAAACGAGGTTCCAAACCTGTCACCGATTTAGCTCCCCTCTCCCGCAAGCGGGAGAGGGGCTGGGGGTGAGAGCCGCGGCAAACGCCGATCCTCACCTCACGCCTGCCACTTTTCCCCAGGCACGATAATCAACGAAAAATACGGCGACGCCATCGGGTCCACATCCGCCAGCGGCACAATCCGCTGGTTCTCCATGGTCGCCCGTTCCACATAGTGCGCCCGCCCGGCCAAGCCCAGCTCTTCCAGCACACCACGCACCTTGTCGAAGTTACGTCCCAGCTTCATCACCACAGCCGCATCGGTAGCCGCCAGGCGTTGCTTGAGTTCGTCAGCCGGCAACACGCCGCTGAGCACCGCCAAACTCTGGTTGCGGTACACCAGCGGAATACCCAGCACCGAAGCGCCGCCCAGCATCGAGCACACCCCCGGCACCACTTCGGCCGGGTAACGGCTGGCCAGGCGGTCGTGCAGGTACATATACGAGCCGTAGAAAAACGGGTCGCCTTCGCAGATCACGGCCACGTCACGGCCGGCTTCCAGGTGTTCGGCAATCTGCTCGGCGCAGGTGTCGTAGAAGTCGCTGATGATGTCTTCGTAGCTCAGCGGCGGCGCGAGCTTTTCGGTGGTCACCGGATAGACCATCGGCAGGCGTTGCTGCGCGTCGGTGAGGTGCCCGGCAATGATGCCGAAGGCGTTGCCGTGCTGGCCGGCGGCGACCTTGGCCTTGGCCACGAAGTAGCCGATTACCGGCGTGGCTTGCAGCAGGCGCAGGGCTTTGAGGGTGATCAGCTCCGGGTCACCGGGGCCGACGCCAATGCCGAGCAGGCGTCCTTTCGCGCTCATTACTCCACCTCCGTGGCCAGGGCGTTGACGGCGGCGGCGGCCATGGCGCTGCCGCCACGGCGACCGCGCACGATCACATACGGCACGCCACGGCTGTCGGCGGCGAGCAGGTCTTTGGATTCGGCAGCGCCGACAAAACCGACCGGAAAGCCAAGGATCAGCGCCGGTTTTGGTGCGCCGGCATCGATCATTTCCAGCAGGTAGAAGAGGGCGGTGGGCGCATTGCCGATTACCACCACGGCGCCTTCCAGGTGCTCGCGCCAATGCTCCAGGGCGACGGCGGAACGGGTGTTGCCCAGCTCGCGCGCGAGGTCCACCACGCCTTCGTTATTGAGGGTGCAGATCACCGGGTTATTGGCCGGCAACCGCGCACGGGTGATGCCTTCGGCGACCATGCGCGCATCGCACAGAATCGGCGCGCCCTTGGCCAGCGCCGTGCGCCCGGCTGTGCCCGCACCGGGAGAGAAGCGCAGGTCTTGCACCACGTCGACCATGCCGCAGGCGTGAATCACCCGTACGGCGAGTTTTTCCAGATCAGCAGGAATGCCAGTCAGGTCGGCTTCGGCGCGGATGATGGAAAACGAGTGGCGGTAGATTTCCTGGCCATCGCGGATGTACTCAAGCATCAAGGGGCTTCCATGGTTTGGGGCTGCGCGGTCAGGGTGTCGGCGGCGTCGGTAATAGTCAGGTTACGGGCCAGCAGGCGGCCGAAACCGACGGCGTTGCTGTCACGTTTATAGAGGTCGTAGCGCCCTTCGGCCACTGCCAGCAGGGTGTGCGGCGCCACATGGGCGGCGGCGCAGGAGCGGGTGCAGGCGCTGAGGTGCACTTGGTCGATAGGGCCTTTGCCTGCGAGCAATTGCGCCAGTAGCAGGGCGTCGGTTTTGCTCGCGGCCAGGCCCTTGCCGCAGTCGGTAGAACCGCTGCAGGCGACGATGCGGGCCAGTGGTAGGGCGCTGTCGGTAAGCAGGCCGAGGTCGTTCAGTTGTGCGATTACGGCGGGTGCTTGGGCGGCGGGCACGTCACGCAGCAGCAGGCTTTGCCACGGGGTGAAATACAGCGCGTCATGCGCCAGTTGAGCGACGGCGGCCAATTGTCCGGCGCTGATTCTGCCGAGCACCGGCGCGGCGCCGATCAGCACCCGGCCAGCTTGGCGCTGCGCACGAATACCCAAATGCGCCCAGGGTTCGGCAGCGGGGCGGCGACAAGCCATCACCTCGGCAGATCGCTGAAGCGCGAAGGGCAGACGGGCTTGCAAGGCAGCGAGAAAATCATCGACGGGCATCTGCTTGAGCAGATGACGCATCCGGGTGTGTTCGGGATTGGCGTACTGCAAAAACAGTTCGAGGCAGGCATTCACCAACGCGGGTACTTGCTCGGCATTTACTGCCGCCAGCGCTTCGCCAGGACAGCTCGCCAGGCCAAAGGCAAAGCGTTGTGTGTCGAGGGCACTTATCCACAGGTCGTGGTGATGTTCGAGCATCGCCAGGCCTTCGCCGCCATCGAGTTGCAGGGCGAATTTGGCCGAGAGCTGGTGTAGCGTTTCGTTGCTTTCCAGCAGGCTCAGCACCTGTTCGGCGAGGGGCCGCACATCCAGCAATTGTTGAGCATCCACACCGGCGGCGGGGCTGAGCATCAGGTTGCGCACATCATCGGCGCCGGAGTTATTCGGGCCTAGCTCGGCGGCCAACAGCGCATCGATCAACGCCTGCTCTTCACCGGCCCGCACACCGCGAATTTGCAGATTGGCGCGGTTGGTAATTTCCAGCACGCCGCTGGCATGCCGCGCAGCCGCCGCACTGATGGCCTGCGCTTGCGCCACGGTCACCCGGCCGCCCGGCAATTTCACCCGGCAGATGCCGCCGTCCCGCGCCTGCACAATGCGCAGCAAACCCGGGCACGCGGTATGGCGTGGCATGGGAGCGTTGGGCGTGGGTTGGGTGTTATTCAAAAAAGTCACCGGTTCGCCGTGGCTGGCTGTGGGTGCCGGCGAACGCGCTATTATGCCCGCTTTGCCCGACCCCAGGAAAAGCCTGCTGGTCGGCTGGTTGCAAGGAGTGCCCATGGCGGCGTGGCTCACAGTGGTGGGAATTGGCGAAGACGGTTACAGCGGCCTGGGCAAACCGGCGCGCCGTGCGTTACTCGACGCCCGCCTGATTGTCGGCAGCCCGCGTCAGCTGGCGCTGCTGCCCCATTGCCTGAGCGCCGAGCGTTTGCAGTGGCCCAGCCCTTTTAGCCTCGGCCCGGTATTGGCCGCCAGCGGCACGCCGGTGTGCGTGCTGGCCAGCGGCGACCCGATGCTGTTTGGCGTCGGCGCTAGCCTGGCGCGGCAAGTACCGGCTGAAGAGATGCAGGTGTTTCCGGCACCGTCGTCGTTCTCGCTTGCGGCGGCGCAATTGGGCTGGGCGTTGCAGGACGTCAGCTGTCTTTCTGTGGTGGCCCGGCCGCTGGCGGCGCTGCATAGCCATATCCACCCCGGCCAGCGTTTGCTGGTGCTGAGTAACGACGGCAGCAGTCCCGCTGCCATCGCCCAGCTGCTGAATGAGCGCGGTTTTGGCGGCAGTCGACTGCGTGTGCTGGAACATTTGGGCGGCCCGTTGCAGCGTTCCATCGATGGCCTCGCCAATACGTGGGCCTTACCGGAAGTGGCCGCACTTAATGTGCTGGCCATCGAGTGCGTCGCCGGTGCCGATGCGCGTTTATTGCCGCTGACGCCGGGCCTGCCCGACAGCGCCTTCGCCCACGACGGCCAACTGACTAAACGCGATGTACGCGCCATTACCCTCGCGCGCCTGGCGCCGTTGCCCGGTGAATTGCTCTGGGATGTGGGCGCTGGCTGCGGCTCTATCGGCATCGAGTGGATGCGTGCGCACCCGACTTGCCGGGCAATTGCCGTCGAAGCCAACGGCGAGCGCCAAGGCCTGATCGCACAAAACCGCGATGCCCTCGGTGTGCCCGGTCTGCAATTGGTGGCCGGCAGCGCCCCCGAAGCGCTGCATGGTTTGCCGCAAGCCGATGCCATTTTTATCGGCGGCGGCGTCACCATTCCTGGAGTGCTGGAGCACTGCTGGGCCAACCTGCGCCCCGGCGGCCGGCTGGTGGCCAATGCCGTCACGCTGCAAAGCGAAGCGCAGTTGGTGAGCTGGCGTGAACAACACGGCGGCGAACTCACGCGCATCAGCGTCGCCCAGGCGCTACCGTTAGGCGAGTTCGACACCTGGCGCACGGCGCTGCCCATCACCTTGTTGCACGCGGTAAAACCCTGACCCATGCGCGACGAAACCCCCGAACAACCCGCGCCGCTACGCAGCGGCTACACCACCGGCAGTTGCGTCACCGCAACCAGCCTGGCGGCGGCGCGGCTGTTGCTTGGCGGTACGGTGAGCGATGCGGTGGATATCGTGTTGCCCAAGGGCCGCGAAGTGGTAATGCGATTGGAGTTTTGCCGACTGTTCGAAGACGGCGCCGAAGCCGGAACCCTGAAAGATGCCGGCGACGATCCAGACGTCACCCACGGCGCGCTGGTGTTCGCCCGCGTGCGCTTACGTGCTGAACCCGGCGTCGCGTTTTTCGCCGGACCGGGCGTGGGCACCGTCACCAAACCCGGGCTGACCTTGCCGGTCGGCGAACCCGCGATCAACCCGGTGCCCCGGCAGATGATCACCAGCCACCTGTTCAGCCTGGCCATCGAGCACGGCTATGCCGGCGGCTTTGAAGTGACCGCTTGCGTAGAGAACGGCGAAGCGCTGGCGCTGAAAACCATGAACCCGCGCCTGGGCATTTTGGGCGGCCTGTCGATCCTCGGCACCAGCGGCATCGTCCGGCCGTTTTCCTGCGCGGCGTATATCGCGTCTATTCACCAGGGCATCGACGTCGCCAAGGCCAATGGCTTTACCCATCTGGCGGCGTGCACCGGCAACGCCAGCGAAGATTGCATGCGCCGCCACTACCAACTGGACGACACCGCGCTGGTGGAAATGGGCGATTTTGTCGGCGCCGTGCTCAAGCATTTGCGCGTGGCTCCGGTGGCGAAAATGAGCATCTGTGGCGGCTTCGGCAAGATCAGCAAACTGGCCGCCGGCCATATGGATTTGCACAGCCGCCACTCCAACATCGATCTTCCGCAGCTGGCCGAATGGGCCGCCGCGATTGGCGCCAGCGCTGACCTGCAAGCGGCGATTGTCGCCAGCAATACCAGCCAGCAAGCGTTGGCCTCGGCCAGTGCCGAGGGTATCGAACTGGGTAATGCGGTGTGTGCCCACGCACTGGCATTTGCCAAAAGCATCGTGCCCGCCGAGGTCGAGGTGGAGGTGTTTGCCATCGACCGTCAGGGCGGCATCGTCGGGTATGCGGGGGCAGGGCAGTGAGGCCGAAGGTGCTTGTGCTGGGCGGCGTGGCCGAAGCATTGGCGCTCGCTCGGCAACTCGCAGCAGACGATATCTATAGCCTCGCCGGCCTTGGCCGGGTGCCTGAAGATTTGCCCTGCCAGGTGCGCGTCGGTGGTTTTGGTGGTGCCGAAGGGCTGGCGCAGTTTGTGGCCGACAGCGGCATCGGTTTGCTGGTCGACGCGACCCATCCTTACGCCGCACAGATCAGCGCCAATGCAGTACGCGCTGCCACCCTGGCCGGCATTCCCTGCTGGGCTTTGCGCCGCCCAGGCTGGCAAGCGCAGGCCGGTGATGACTGGCGAGAAGTGGCCGACTGGAACGAACTTATCCACAGCCTGAAACCTTTCCAGCGCCCGCTGTTTACCCTCGGCCGCGAGCCGCTGGAACACCTCGACGAAATCCCCGAATACCAACATTGGACCGTGCGCAGTCTGCAAAGCCAGGCACCCACGCCGCGCGCCGAAATCATCGGTGCCCGTGGGCCGTTTACGTTGGAGAGCGAGCGCGAGCTGTTTGCCCGGTTGCGCTGCGATGTGCTGATCAGCAAGAACAGCGGCAGCCAGGCGACCGAACCTAAGCTGCAAGTAGCGCGGGAGTTGGGGGTGCCGGTGCTGGTGCTGCGAAGGCCAGAGCTCCCGCCGGTAGATAGAGAGTTCACCGAAGCCAACGCGCTGTCGATAGCGCTTTCGTAGGATGGGTAGAGCGAAGCGAAACCCATCGATTCGCGCAACGATGGGTTTCGCCTGCGGCCCCACCCCTCCTACGAGTCCATCGCGCCTCAGCCTTCGCTGTAAAACACCTCATCCTTGTACGGGTACCACCACTCGTGAATCTGCGGCTGGTGGTCGATGATGACCATCTTCGAGCGGCGGAAGGCATCCAACCCCTGGCGGCCCAACTCGCGGCCCATGCCTGACATTTTCCAGCCGCCGAAGGGCAGGGCGTCGTTGTCGATCAGCGGGTTGTTGACCCACACCATGCCGGCTTCCAGGCGGTCGGCTGCTTCCATGGCTTCTGCCAGATCAGTGGAAAACAGCGAGGCGCCGAGGCCGAAGTGCGAGTCGTTAGCCAAGCGCACAGCTTCGTCAAAGTCCGCCACTTTGCAGATGGCCGCCACCGGGCCAAAGCATTCTTCGTGAAGGATATCCATGGCCTGGGTAACGCCGGTAAGAATGGTTGGCTCGTAGTACCAGCCCACCGGCTGGCTCGGCGGAATACGCCCGCCGCAGACTACGGTCGCGCCTTTGGCCACGGCGTCGGCGACCAGAC
Organism: Pseudomonas sp. CC11G; assembly: GCF_056174845.1. Lineage (NCBI taxonomy): Bacteria > Pseudomonadati > Pseudomonadota > Gammaproteobacteria > Pseudomonadales > Pseudomonadaceae > Pseudomonas > Pseudomonas sp. CC11G. The sequence continues at coordinate 189,039 of NZ_JBWBZC010000004.1, read as the reverse complement.
GCATCACCTTGTCACGTGCCGCTTCACTCACCAGCGGACCGATTTCGCTGTGCTCAAGCCCGTGGCCGATACGCAGCTTTTGCGTCATCGCGGCAAAGCGTTCCACGAACGCATCGTGAATCTCATCCACCACAAAAAAGCGTTCGGCCGAGGTGCAGATCTGCCCGGTGAGGTGGAACGCAGCGGTCACCGAACCGGCCACGGCCACGTCCAGCGGTGCATGTTTGGAGACAATCAATGCGTCGCTGCCACCGGCTTCGATCACACAGGGTTTCATCCGCTCGGCGCAGGCCATGGCTACCGCTTTGCCGGCCGCCACGCTGCCGGTAAACGCCACCGCGTGGGTGCCTTCGGACTGGATCAGCAGCTGCGCGGTTTTTGCATCACCCGGCACGCAACTCACCAAGCCGGCCGGCAGCAAACGGAAGTGCTCCATAAATTTCAGGGTGCACAGCGTGGTGGCTTCTGCCGGTTTGATGATGCAGGCGTTGCCGGCCGCCAGGGACGCCGCGACGGTCCAGCACATCAGCAAAATCGGGAAGTTGAACGGCATGATGTGCACGCTCACGCCCATGGCGTCGTAGCGCACGTGCTGGAACGAACCCAGCTGCGTGGTGCCGGCGACCTTGCCGGCATCATCGCGGGCCATCTCGGCGTAGTAGCGGAAAATCGGTGCGCAGTTGGCCAGCTCGCCCATGGCTTCGGGGAAGGGTTTGCCCATTTCCAGGGTCATCAAGCGGCCGGCTTCGCGGTTGATCGGGTTGATGCCGTCAAGGGCATTGGCCAGTTGATGAAGAATGGCCGCGCGGCTTTTTGCGTCGACGCGGCGCCATTCTTTTTGCGCGGCGTTGGCGGCGGCCACGGCGGTGTTCACGTCGGCCTCATCCCCCAGCACGATGCTGCCCACTTCCTCCAAGGTCGCGGGGTTGATGATGGCGCGCAGGCGGTCGCTCTGCGGGGTGATGAAGTCGGGGTTGATAAAGTGCTTCATAACGGCTCCAGGCGTGGGCTGCGGGGGTTTATCCACAGCCCGGAAACGGGGTCAGTGGGCAGGCAACGGTTGCGCCCAGCCGGGCAGATGACGGTCGAGAAACTCGCGCAGCGGTTGCAGTGCTGGCGTATGCAGCGCGCGGTCGAGCAGGCCGATTACCCGTGGCAGGTGAGCCAGGTAATGTTGCTTGCCGTCACGCTGGGCCAGGCGCACAAAAATCCCGGCAACCTTGGCGTGGCGCAGCGCCGCCAGCACCGGGTAATCGGCGCTGAATTGCTCGGCGTTTATCTCGGGCCGTTGCGCCAGGTAGCGGGTGAGCAAGTGGTCGCGCAGTGCTTCCGGTACGTCGCGGCGGGCGTCTTCCAGTAGCGACATCAGGTCGTAGGCGCAGGAGCCGATCAGGGCGTCCTGAAAGTCCAGTAATCCACAGGCCTGCACGCCGCTCTGACCGTCCAGGCGCATCAAGTTATCCACATGGAAATCGCGCAACACCAGCGTTTCGCGGCGGCTGGCGACAGGAGCGGCAAGTTGTCCACAGAGGTGCAAGAACGGTTCGCGCAAGGCCTGCGCCGCTGCTTTGTCCACCAGCAACGGCGCGTACCAATCGATAAACAGCACGGCCTCGGCCAGCAGGGCCGCGAGGTCGTACGCCGGCACATCCACGGCCAGCGCACGCGGCGCTTTATGCAGGTGCACCAGGGCATCCACCGCCAACTCGTACAGCGGTTGTTCGGCGTAGCCCATGGCGAGCAAACGGGTGTAGGTGGCCTGGCCGAAATCTTCGATCAGCGCGAGGCCCCCCGCTCGGTCGCTGGCCAGCACATGGGGCGCCGACAAGCCCAGCTCGCGCAGGTGCAGGGCCAGGGTTAAAAATGGTGCGATAGGCTCATACAACGGTGGCGAGTCCATCAACAGCAAACCCGCCTGCGGCAGACGGAAATAGCAGCGCCGCGAGGCATCCATGGGCAGGGCTTCGAGGCGGCAATCGGCGTACCCGGCACCGGCCAGAAAGGCGCGGCGTTGCTCGGGGCGGGCGTACTGTTCGGCCATGTTGGTCACCGGATCATGTAAACCTTTTTGATGGTTTCGTGGACGGTGCAGGTGCCTTTCCAGTCTTTGGGGAAGAACGCTGCGGTGTCCGGTTTGATCTCGATGACTTCGCCGTTTTCATGCACATAGGTGCTGGTGCCTTCGAGGAAATGGCAGAACTCGTCGCTGGTGACATGGCAGAACCATTTGCCCGGCGTGCACACCCAGATGCCGCATTCGGACTGGCCTTCAGGGCCTTTGTGCAGCACTACGCCGGAGACTTTGGACTCGCCTTCGAGCATGGTGGGGATGGTGCCCCAGTCTTTGAGGTCGGTGATTTCGAGCGGGTTGTAGAGGTGTGGGGTGGTCATTGCATTCGGTCCTGTCGGTAAGGTTTTTCTGTGGGAGAGGCTTCAGCCTCGATAGATCTTGAATGGATCAAAAGCATCGCGGCTGAAGCCGCTCCTACAGGAGATCGGTATGGGTTTAAGCCAGCATGTACAAATTGCGGATGGTTTCCTGCACATGGCATTCGCCGGTCCAGCCCGCTGGAAACAGCACCAGTGTGTTGGCGTGCACTTCAATCACCTCGCCGTTGTCCTCGACGTACGTGGCGCGACCGCTGACGAAATGGCACAGCTCGTCACGGGGAATCGACAGGCGCCAGCGGCCCGGGGTGCACACCCACAAGCCGGTTTCCGGGCTGTTGTTCGGGCCTTTGAAAAGCAGGCGGCCGCTGGAGTGGGAGACGCCTTCGACGGCGTCGCTTTGCACGCCCCAGTCCACCAGGTCGGTGCGGGAGCTGACGTCGTATAGCGCCGGTGCAGTGCTTGTTTGTTCACTCATCGTTAAGCAGTCCATCGAGAATCTTGGCCGCGTCTTGCGGGCCTTTACGGGATTGCATGTAGGCGCTGGTTTCTTTCAGGCGCGCCTGCATGGCGGCGTCGGTGAGGCAGGCGTCGAGCTTGGCGGCCAGGTCTGCCTCATTCCATTCGTAGCGATCAAGTTTGAAGCCGTGGCCGCTTTCTTCGGCGCGCATGGCGTTGTCGTGGCCGTCCCAGACGTACGACATGACAATCGCCGGCTTACCGAAGAACAGGCACTCGGTAAAACTGTTGTTGCCGCCGTGGTGGATCACCGCGTCGACCTTTTCGATCACCGACGGCTGCGGGTACCAGTTGGATACCAGCACGTTGTCCGGCAGGTCGGTGTATTTCTCCAGGTGCTCGCCCACGTTGAACAGCGCGCGGTACGGCAGGTTGCCGATGGCGCTGATCAGGCGCTTGAGCAGGTCCACGTCGCCGGAACCGAGGCTGCCGAAACTTACGTACAGCAGCGGCTTGTCGTTGTTGGCTTTGAACTCGGGAATGTCATACGCCTTGTCCGCGCGCACGCAGCCTTGCAGGTAGTGGAACTGCTCGGGCGGCAGGGCGTGGCGGCGTTCGAACTTCACCGGGTCCGGGTATAGCAGCAGGTTCATAAAGGGCGAGGCTTCGAAGAAGGTGCCCAGCGGGTACGGCTGCTCGCCGTGGGCGACGAGGAATTCGTTGAAGTCGGCGTGAATCGGACCGACCTCTTCATCGAAGCGCCGGCGGAATTCCGCGTGGCCGGCTTTGTCGTGCACGCTCATGCCCGACAGGTGCGGCGGGATGTCTTCGTCTTCAATCTCGTTTTCCGAGCAGGAAATAATCCGTACCCACGGCTTGCCGTATTGCTTGATGGCTGGGAACAGAATCACGTTGTCGACGCAGATCAGGTCGGGCTGCACCTTGGCCAATACGCCGGGCAAATCCTTCTCGGCCCACTTGGCGGTTTCGACGATGGCCGCCCAGCATTCCTTCACGTAGTTGGGGATTTGTTCCAGCGGGCTTTTGCGGAAGTTGGGGATATGGCCGTTGATGAAATCGACCCAGTACTTGGCCATTTCTTCCGGTGGCATGGGCGCCGACATATTCACCATATGCTCTTCGAAACCGTAGCCCGAATACACGCCGCTCATGCCGGGGTCGGTGAGAAAGACCGCCTTGTGGCCGAGGGCTTCACAGGCTTGGGCGATGCCCACCGAGTTCAAGGCCGGGCCGTAAGCGGCCTCGGGAAAGAATGCGATGATTTTTTGCTTCATTGCGTTACTCCTTCAACAGTAAGTGGGCTTTAGCGGGTCAGTACGCGGGCATACCGCGACTGCCAGCCGAGGCGAATGCTGGCGCCCTGTTCGAACTGGGCGTATTCAAATTGGGACGACGGCACGCGCACGATCAGCGGCTTGTCGCTGAGGGCGGTTTGCACGTGCAGGTTGGTGTCCAGGCCGTGGTAGGCGACCTCGACGATCTGGCCTTCCACCTGGTTGCTGCAGGCCTGCTCCTCGGCCAGCGGCGTGGTGGTGCTGAGCACCTGCAAACGCTCGGGGCGAATCACCAGGGCCACCGCTTCACCACGCGGTTCGCCGATGGCCGATTCCACCTTCAGCGCGCGGCTGCGCACCGTCACGCTGTTGTCGCTGTCGCGCACACCTTCGAGGATGTTGCTTACGCCGATAAAGTTGGCGACAAAGCGGCTGTTGGGGTTTTCGTAAAGCTCGGACGGCGAGCCGCATTGGCAGACCTTGCCGCCGTCGAGGACGGCCATGCGGTCGGACATCACCAGGGCTTCTTCCTGGTCGTGGGTGACGATGATGAAGGTGATGCCGCTCTCGTGTTGCAGGCGCTTGAGCTCCAGCTGCATTTTCTCGCGCAGCTTTTTATCCAGCGCGCCGAGCGGTTCATCGAGCAGCAATACACGTGGGCGTTTCACCAGCGCGCGGGCCAGGGCCACACGCTGGCGTTGGCCGCCGGAGAGTTGGTCGGGCTTGCGCTCGGCCAGCTCACCCAGTTGTGCGGTGGCCAGAACCTCGTCCACCCGCTGGCGAATTTCAGCCGCCGGCAGCTTTTCCATTTCCAGGCCGTAGGCGATGTTTTTGCGCACGGTCATGTTCGGGAACAGGGCGTAGCTCTGGAACATCAGGTTCAGCGGGCGCTTGTTGGCCGGCAGCGGCGAGATGTCGGTGCCGTCCAGGTAAATGCAGCCGCCGCTGGGCGTTTCAAAGCCGGCGAGCATGCGCAGCAGGGTAGTTTTGCCGCAGCCGGACGGGCCGAGCAGGGCAAAGAACTCGTTTTCGCGGATGCTCAGGGAGACGTTGTCGACGGCCACCAGGTTGTCGCCGTAACTCTTGCTGACCTTGTCCAGAACCAGCACGTTTTTTACTTCACTCATGATTGGTCGGGGCCTTGTTCAAACGCTGCGATGCCAGCAGCGCCGTGATGCTGACCAGCATCACCAGCGTCGCCAGGGCATTGATTTCCGGGGTGACGCCGAAGCGGATCATGGCGTAGATCTGCATCGGCAACGTGGTCGAGGCCTGGCCTGAACCCGAGTTGAAAAAGGCGATGATGAATTCGTCCACCGAGAGGGTGAACGCCAGCAAACCGCCGGCCAAAACGCCTGGAAAAATCGCCGGCAATAGCACCCGGCGCAGGGTGGTGAACCAGCTGGCGCCGAGGTCTATCGAGGCTTCGAGAATCGAATAGTCGAAGTGCTTGAGGCGCGTGCGCACCACCGCGCAGACAAAGGCGATGTTGAACACCGCATGGCTGATCACGATGGAGTGCAGGCCCAGGCCCATCTTCACCAGGTTGAAGAAGCTGAGCAGGGCGATGGCCAGCACGATGTCGGGGATGATCATCGGCGCCATCAGCAGGGTGTCGGCGACGTGGCCTTTGCCGTCTCCTTTGCGGCGTAGCTCCACGCCCAATGCCAACAGGGTGCCGAGCACGCAGGCGATAAAGGTCGAGCTCAACGCCACGATCAGGGTGTTGAGCGCAGCCGACAACACCGCCTTGTTATTGGCCAGGGCGCCGTACCACTTGAACGAGAAACCGCTCCACGAAGTGGGCAAACCAGACTTGTTGAAGGACAACAAAATCAGCACCAGGATCGGCACATAGAGGAAGGCATACACCAACCACAGGTGCGCACCGAGCGCCGCGGAACTGCGCAGGCTTGGCCGGCTCATGCTTTGCCCTCCGCTGCACGGCGGGCCAGCAGTGCCTGCACGAACAGCAGCAGCAACATGATGGCGATCAGGATAAAGCTCAGCGCTGAACCAAACGGCCAGTCGCGAGCGGTGAGGAACTGCGAGTAGATGAGGTTGCCGACCATCTGCACCTGCTTGCCGCCGAGCAAATCGGCGGTGATGAAGTTGCCGATGCTGAGCACGAAAACGAACACGGAGCCGGCGGCGATGCCGGGCACGCTGAGCGGCAGAATCACCCGGCGAAAGGTCATCCAGCCGGAGGCGCCCAGGTCACGCGAGGCTTCCCACAGCTCGCCGTTGATGCGCGAGAGCGAGGAGTAAATCGCCAGGATCACGAAGGGGATGTAGTTGTAGACCAGGCCCAGCACCACCGAGCTTTCGGTGTAGAGCAGGCTGATGGGCTCGCCGCTGTAGCCGAGGGTGGCGGCCAGTTTGTTCAGCAGGCCTTCGCGGTTGAGCAGCACGATCCAGGCGTAGGTGCGGATCAGGTAATTGCTCCAGAACGGCAGCATCACCAGAAACAGATAAACCGGTTGGCGATGGCGCGGCGCTCGGGCAATGGCATAGGCAGCCGGGTAACCGATCAGCACGGCAAACAGGGTGGCCAGCGCGGCGATTTTTGCCGACTTGAGCAGAATGCCCAGGTACAGCGGGTCGAAGGCGCGCTGGTAGTTTTCCAGGGTAAAGGTCCACTCGATGCCGCCATAGGCACCGCGCTCAACGAAGCTGTAGACCAACACCAGCAGGCAAGGCAGCACCAGAAACAGTGCCAGCCAGCCAAGCCCGGGCGTAAGAAGCCAGGCCGACAGTTTCCTGTCAGCGTGCAATGAACTCATTGGAACGACTCTTTCAGAAGGAGAGCGAGGGCTTTTGTGGGAGAGGCTTTAGCCTCGAGCTTTTGACCTTAAAAGCATCGAGGCTGAAGCCTCTCCCACAGGGATAACGTTAGCTACCGGAGGCCATGATTTCGGTGACGGCTCTGGTGTAAGCCTTCTGGGTAGAACCACCCACATCACGCAGCTGCTCCATCTTCAGCAAGTCAGCCGGTTTGGTGGTGAGGTTGGGGTATTTCTGCAGCAGCTCGGGCGAGAGCCCTTCCATGGCGGCCTGGTTAGGCACTTTGTACAGGATGTTTTCCGCGACCCAGGCGTGGTTTTCCTTGGCCAGCATAAAGTTGATGAACTTGAAGGCGTCGCCCTGATGCTTGGAGCTTTTCAGCACGACCATGGTGTCTACCCACAAATCCGAACCTTCCTTGGGCACCACGAATTTGATCGCGGCGTTGTCGGTGGTGCCGTAGTTGCACCAGCCGTCCCACGCGTGGGCCATCAGCGCTTCACCAGAGGCGAGCTTGGAGTAGAAGGTGGTGTCGTCGAACGAGAGGATGCGTTTTTTCGCCGCGATGAGTTCTTCGCTTACGGTGGCCAGGTGCTTGGCGTCGCTGTCGTTCACCGACCAGCCATTGGCGAGGAAACCGGCGCCGAGCATCCAGCGGTCGGTGGCCAGCAGGGTGACTTTGCCTTTCAGCGCATCGCTAGGATTGAGCAGCTCTTTCCAGCTGGTTGGCGCGGTGGGGATTTTGTCTGAGCGGTAGCAGATGCCGGTGGTGCCCCAGGTGTAGGGCACGGAGAATTTATTGCCGACGTCGTATTCGAGTTTGCTGGCTTCGGGGTAGAGGTTTTTCAGGTTCGGAACTTTGACCGGATCAATGTCGGCCAGCAGGCCCTGCTTGTGCAGCACTTCAGCGAAGGGGGAAGAGACGAACACCACGTCGTAGCCTTCGCCACCATTGGCCATCAGCTTGCCCATGATTTCTTCGTTGGTGGCGTGCAGTGCCTTGTCGGTGTCGAGACCGCTGGCGGCTTTGAATTTGTCCAGCGCATCGGGGGCCATGTAGCCGTCCCAGATGGAGATGACCAGGTCTTTGGCGCTGACCGCCTGGGCCGAAAAGGCCAGGGAAACAGCGAAACCCAAAGACAGCAGGTTTTTCAGCTTGCTCATGTTGCGCGCTCCTAACGACTGTTGTTGTTGGTGTTCGAAGGCAGTGCTGCAAAATCTAGCTAATATGTTTTTTTTCCGAAATTAAGACCGGAAAATTCCTATGTCAACGGTTTTTTGTTCAGGGTGCGCAGTTCTTGTTGCTCACCGAGGGCTATGGCATAAGGTGCCCAGCACCACGACCGGGGCGGCTTGGCGCCCCCACAGGCAGGGATAAAACAGGCTTGAGCAGCAGCGAAAAAAAACCACGGGGCAACCACCTGGAACTGGCCCGACGCATTCTTGAGCATGTGCAGGAAAGCGGTTTGGTGATCGGCCAGGCGTTATCCGAGCAAGCCCTGGCGCGCACCTTTCAGGTGTCCCGCACGTTGGTGCGCGCGGCGCTCAAGCTGTTGCAGGAAGAAGGGTTGCTCAGCCACGAAGCCGGCAAGGGCTACAGCTTGCTGGCGCTGCCCGACCAGGCGCTGAGCGCCGCGCTGCCGCAAGCCGAGGAAGAAGCCTTGGCCACCTCGGCCCTGCGCGACCGCATGGCTGGGCGCCTGGGCAGCAGCATCAGCGTCAGCGAATTGATGCGCCGCTACAGCATCGGCCGCCCGGCGGCGCAAAAGGTGATTACCCAACTCAGCGAAAGCCAGGTGCTGGAGCGCGGGCCGGGGCAGTCGTGGTTGTTTCGCCCGCTGTTGAACAACCTCGCCGCACTGGAAGACAGCCTGCATTACCGCCTGCTGATGGAGCCGCAAGCCTTGCTCAGCCCAGGCTTCGAGCCGGACCTGGCGCGCCTGGCGCTGCTGCGTGAAAGCATGGAAACGCTGCTAAGCCAGAGCATCGGCAGCTTCGATATCCAGCAATTTCGCGAGCTGGATATCAGCTTTCACGAGTGCATCGCGCAAAGCTGCGGTAACCAATTTATCCGCGATGCGCTGCTGCACCACCAGGCGCTGCGGCGCTTGCCGAACCTGCTGCCGATGGTCAGCGTGCACCGCCTGCAAGAGGCGCTGCGCGAGCATTTGCGCATCATCGAGCATATCGAGCGCGGCCAATTGGACATCGCCGCCGACCTGATGCGCCTGCATTTGCGCCTGTCTTCGGCGCAGCGGCCGCAGACGGCTAACCGGGGTGTGCCGCAAGTGGGGCCGTTGCGACGGTAAGCAATTTCCTACATTGCTGGTTTTTTTGTGCTAAAAAATACCGCATAGCTAAAAGCCCCAACCATCCACCGTCATTCCGGCGAAGGCCGGAATCCAGAATCGGGAAGGGATCACCGTTAGGTCGGCGATCTTCGTACCTGGGCCCCAGCCTGCGCTGGGGCGACGGTGGGTTTATGCGAATGTTGATGTTCCTGCTGGATTTCCGTGCATGCCCAAAGAACCGCTAATCGCCTTTTTCCCTGAAGCCAGCTTTGGCGCGGCGCTCAACTGCATTGGCATCGCCCAGGTGCTCAAGGGCCTCGGCGCCAAGCCGGTGTTTATTTGCCATGGGCATTTCCAGGGGATTTTCGCCGAGTACGGTTTTGCCGAATTTCCGATTCCCACCCAGACCAAGCTGTCCGCCGCCGAGCACCAGCACTACTGGGAAACCTTTATCGAAAAGAACATCCCGTACTTCGATCAGACGCCGCTGGCGCAGATCGACAGTTACGTGGCGCCAGCCTGGGAAGCGATCATCGACACCGCCATCGAGGCGGAAAAACCGTTGCAGCAGCTGCTCGCCCGGTTGCGCCCCGACGTGATCGTGCTCGACAACGTGGTGACCTTTCCGGCCATCAGCAATGCCGGCTGCCCTTGGGTGCGCATGGTTTCGTGCGCGGAAACCGAATTGCCCGATGCAGCAGTGCCGCCGTATTTGTCCGGTTGTGCGGCGAGCGACACGGCTGCCAGGCAGACGTTTGTCAGCCGCTATAACGCCGCCGTGGCACCGGCCCATGCACGCTTTTCGCGCTTTCTGGAAAGCTGCCAGCACCCGCTGCACCCGCCTGGGCAATTTCTCGAAGATTCGCCGTACTTGAACCTGCTGCTGTCGCCGACGCCGGTCCGTTACAACCGTGAACAACCGTTAACACCCGAGCGTTACGTGTACCTCGACGGTTGCGTGCGCTCGGAAGCGCCCTATGTGGTGCCCGAGTTTCCGGCCTACAACGAGGCGCCGCTGATCTACGTGAGTTTCGGCAGCCTGGGCGCCGCCGATGTGCAGATGATGAAGCGCTTGATCGCCACCGTGGCCGGCTTGCCGTACCGCTTTCTGATCAACGTGGGCGCCTACCGCGAGATGTACGACAGCGTGCCCGACAACGTGTACCTCGACAGCTGGTTTCCACAGCCTGCGGTACTGCGCGAATGCAGGCTGTTCGTGCATCACGGCGGTAATAACAGCTTCTGCGAGGCGCTGTATTTCGGCCTGCCGTCGGTGGTTATTCCCTACTGCTGGGACGGCCACGACAACGCCCGACGGGCGGAAGAAGTGGGGGTTGGTGCTTACCTCCCGCGGTTCGCCGAACCGCTGGCGGCATTGCCCGAAGCGCTGCGCCAACTGCTGGCGGACGAGGCCCTGACTGCTCGTTTGCAGGGCATCAGTGCCACCATGCAGAGCAATCCGGGTAGCGAGTTGGCCGCCCGGGCCATTCTCGGCCTGACCGAATAGCCAGGGTTTTCCTCGGCTAAATCTCTACGACGGCGGTTGTGGCGCGTTACTTGCCATCATTTTGCCGTGGACGCAATTGCCATCATTGAGCCATTATCGACACCTTGTTCTCGATTGGCTGATTTCGGCGTAGTACGAGCGCGTAGAGTGACCCCGCAATGCCTTCAATTCCTCTGTTGGTCTGTGATGACTCGAGCATGGTGCGCAAGCAGCTGCTGCGTGCGCTGCCGCCTGAATGGGCGGTATCGGTCACTGAAGTGGACAACGGCAAGGCCGGCCTCGAGGCCATTCGCAACGGCCTGGGCAAGGTGGTGCTGCTCGACCTGACCATGCCGGTGATGGATGGCTACCAGGTGCTCAACGCGGTGCGCGAGGAAGGCCTGGAATCGCACATCATCGTGATTTCGGCCGACGTGCAGGAAGAAGCGGTACGCCGCGTGCTCGACCTCGGCGCCCTGGCGTTTCTGCGCAAGCCCTTCGACCCCTCCGAATTTCGCGCCACCCTGCACGAACACGGCCTGCTCGCCGTGCCGCAGCAGGACGTGGCCGCCAACGCGCCGGCCATCGACGGCCCGAGCAGTTTTCGCGATGCGCTGCAGGAAACCGTGAACGTCGCCATCGGCCGCGCCGGTGCCATGTTGGCGCGGGTGCTGGACGTGTTCGTGCAACTGCCGGTGCCCAACGTCAACCTGCTGGAAGTCGGCGAACTGCACATGGCCCTGGCCGACGTGCAACGCGGCGACGAGCGCCTGACCGCCATCTGCCAGGGCTATATCGGCAGCGGCATTGCCGGCGAAGCGCTGTTGATTTTTCACGACTCCGAAATCGCCGATATGGCCACCTTGCTGCACCGCGACGGCAATGACGGCGGCGACCTGGAAATGCTCCTCGACCTGTCGACGCTGCTGATCGGCGCTTGCCTCTCGGGCATCGCCGAGCAGATCGACGTGGTGTTCTCGCAGAGCCACCCGCAGATTCTCGGCGAGCACCTGGCCATCGATGAGCTGATTTCCGTGAACAGCCGACGCAACCAGAAAACCTTGGCGGTGGAGATCAGCTACAGCCTGGAAGGCCACGATATTCACTTCGACCTGCTGATGCTGTTCAGTGAAGACTCGGTGCAGCTGTTGAACAAAAAACTCGCGTACCTGATGAACTAGGCGGCCACCATGAACGAGCCGATCGACCTCAACGAATTCCACTGGCTGCTCGCGATTGTGCAGAGCATCGACGTGGGCGTAGTGGTGTTCGACGAGGATTATCGGGTGCTGGTGTGGAACACCTTTATGGAAAACCGCTCCGGCATTCAGCCCGGCACCGCTCACGGCAGCTCGTTCTTCGAGCTGTTTCCGGAAGTGGACGGCAAGTGGTTCCGCAAAAAGGTTGAAGGCGTAGCTGCTCTCGGCACCCCGGCGTTTACCGTCTGGGAACAACGCCCGTACCTGCTGCGCTTCAAGAACTACCAGCCGATCACCGGCCGTGAAGACTTTATGTACCAGAACACCACGCTGTTCCCACTGCGTTCGGCGAACAGCAAGATCGGCCATATCTGCCTGGTGATCTACGACGTGACCGACGTGGCCAACAACCGTCGGCAACTGCTTTCGGCCAACGCCGAGCTGCTGAAACTCTCCAGCACCGACCGCCTCACAGGCCTGTACAACCGCGGTCACTGGGAAGAAGTGCTGCAGAAAGAACACGCCCGTCACCGTCGCTACGACAGCACCGCGACGCTGATCATGCTCGACATCGACCACTTCAAACGCATCAACGACACCTACGGCCACCAGGCCGGCGACAAGGCGATTCAGCGCGTGGCCGACTCCATTCGCGAGCTGACCCGCGATATGGATGTGTCCGGCCGCTATGGTGGTGAAGAGTTCGTGATTCTGCTGCCCGACACCAGCAAGGAAGGCGGCCGCGTGTTTGCCGAGCGGCTACGCCAGCACGTAGCGGCGCTGAAGATCGAGCATGCTGGGGAAGTGTTGCGTATGACCATCAGCGCCGGGGTGGCGGACTTGTCCATGACCTGCGACCACCACGAAGAGTGGATTCGTTGGGCGGATGAGGCGTTGTATGCGTCGAAAGAAGATGGGCGTAACCGGGTGACGGTTTACGAGTAACCCTTCTCGAAAAACCTACACCGTCGTCCCAGCGTAGGCTGGGACCCAGAATCTTGTATGGAAATACCGTTTGCCGGTGCATCTCCGCGCCTGGGTCCCAGCCTGCGCTGGGACGACGGAGTTACGGCATCGTTATACGTTCGAGCGCAAGTCTTCGATATGCTGGTAATTCGCCCCCAGCTGCTCAGCCAACACCCGCGCCCTTCCCAGTCGAATCGGCCCACTTTCGATATCCACCAGCACCGTCGGGCAAACCAGCGGCGCCAATGCCGGCCACTCACGCAAACGCCCATCGGTAATCACCAGCACGCGCTGCTGTTCCGCCGGCTTGCTGCGCTGGCGTTGCACCAGCCATGTAGTGGTTTGCACCAACCCTTCGATCAATGGCGTACCGCCGCCCGCACCTAATTCATTTACCCACGCCAGCATCGCCGCCGAGCTTTTCTGACCCTGAAACGGCCACTGCGCCTGCACGCCCGTGGCTTGCAGAACGGCGACCCGCGCGCGTTGTTGATAAGCCTGTTGCAGCACCGTGCCGAGCAGGCCTTTGGCCTGACTAAGGGCGCCATGCCGACGGGTAGAGGCGGACGCATCCACCACCAACACCCACAGCTCGCTGGGGCGTTGGCTGCGGGGTTTGCGCTGCAGCTCGCTGGCGCGTTTGGGGCGGCCGCGTAGCAGGGTGCTGAGCCAATCGATGGCGCCGCGCTGGGCGCCGGGTCTGGGTAGGGCATCCGCGCCAGTGACCTGTCGCGGGCGGATGCTCAGGGCTTTTTTGGCCAGCGCGGCAGCTCGCGTGCGGCGCCGGTGGGCATGGCTTGCGCCGGCAGCTCACCCCATTGCCCTTCGCCAGTTGCCGCGTTCGAACTGGCGGGAGACTGCGGTGCCGATTGCGGCGGCTGGGCAGCCGGTGGAGGGGTGTGGCGCCGCCGGTGTTCCAGGGCAAACGCCTCGACCGCATCGATATCTTCAGCAGTGATTTGCCTATCCCCACGCCACGCCGCATGGGCACGGGCCGCACGTAGCCACACCAGATCGGCGCGCAAGCCGTCCACGCCAGCGGCATAGCAACGTTCGGCAATGGCGTTGACGGTTGCATCGTCCAGGGCAATCTGTGTGAGCAGATCACGGGCGGCCAGGCAGCGATCACGCAACACTTGTTGCGGCCCGGCCCACTGCTGCACAAAGGCCGCCGGGTCGGCATCGAAGGCCAGCCGGCGACGGACGATTTCCGCACGCTCGGCCGGTTGTGGCTGGGCGTCGAGAATCACCTTCAGGCCAAAGCGATCCAGCAGTTGCGGGCGCAATTGGCCTTCTTCCGGGTTCATGGTGCCGATCAGCACAAAGCGCGCGCTGTGGTGGTGGGAAATGCCGTCGCGCTCGACGTGGTTGATGCCGCTGGCGGCCACGTCCAGCAGCAGGTCTACCAGGTGGTCGGGCAGCAGGTTCACTTCATCCACGTACAAAACACCGCCATCTGCCTTGGCCAGCAAACCGGGAGAAAACTGTGCACGGCCTTCGCCCAATGCCGCATCCAGATCGAGGGTGCCGACAATGCGCTCTTCGCTGGCGCCCAGCGGCAGGGTGACGAAATGCCCGCCCGGCAGCAGCTGCGCCACGCCACGTGCCAAGGTGGATTTGGCCATCCCGCGCGGGCCCTCAATCAATACCCCGCCAATGGCCGGGTCGATGGCAGCCAGGCACAGCGCCAGTTTTAGCGAGTCAGCGGCGACGACGGCGGCGAGGGGGAATTGAGGGGTCATGGCAATAGCTCGATAGCAGGTTGGCTGCAGTGTAATGGCGAACGAGTAACCCTGTAGGAGAGGCTCAGGATTCTTCCGTGTCGATCAACAGATTCTCCAACGCCTCACGGTACTCGCCCGGCTCCTGCCACAACCCGCGCTGCTGCGCTTCCAGCAACCGCTCGGTGATATCGCGCAGGGCGCCGGGGTTGTGCTGCTGGATAAAGTCGCGGGTGTCCGGGTCGAGCAAATAGGCATCGGTGAGCAACTGGTACTGGTGGTCGTCGATCAGCTCGCTGGTGGCGTCGAAGGCGCACAGATAGTCCACGGTGGCGGCCAGTTCGAAGGCGCCCTTGTAGCCGTGGCGTTTCATCCCGGCGATCCATTTCGGGTTGGCCGCGCGGGCGCGCACAACCCGGTTGAGTTCTTCTTTCAGGGTGCGAATGCGCGGGTTGTCGGCCTGGCTGTGGTCGCCGTGGTAGCTGGCCACCGGCGCGCCGCGCAGGGTTTCCACAGCGGCGAGCATGCCGCCCTGGAATTGGTAGTAATCGTTGGAGTCGAGAATGTCGTGCTCGCGGTTGTCCTGGTTATGCAAAACGGCCTGCAAGCGCTCGAGCTTCTGCACGAACTGCTCGCGCGCCGGGGTGCCGGCATCTCCGGCGCCATAGGCGTAGCTGCCCCAGTTCAGGTACACCTCGGCCAGGTCTGCACGGGTTTGCCACAGGCGCTCTTCGATGGCGTTTTGTATGCCGGCGCCATATGCCCCAGGCTTGCTGCCGAACACCCGCCAGCCGGCTTCGCGACGGGCTTGCTCGGTCGCCATGCCTTGCTGCTCCAGGCGCTGACGATCCTGGCGGACGCGGGCCGCTAGCGGGTTCATATCGTCCGGTTCGTCGAGCTCGGCCACCGCTTGCACGGCGGCGTCGAACAGACGGATCAGGTTGCTGAACGCATCGCGGAAAAAGCCGGACACGCGCAAGGTCACATCCACCCGCGGGCGGTCGAGCAGGGAGAGCGGCAGAATCTCGAAATCTTCCACCCGCTGGCTGCCGGCCTGCCATACCGGGCGCACGCCCATCAGCGCCATGGCCTGGGCCATATCGTCGCCGCCGGTGCGCATGGTGGCGGTGCCCCATACCGACAGGCCGAGTTGACGCAGGTGGTCGCCGTGGTCTTGCAGATGGCGTTCGAGCAGCAGGCTGGCGGACTGGAAACCGATACGCCAGGCGGTTGGCGTGGGCAGGTTGCGCACATCCACGGAGTAGAAATTGCGCCCGGTGGGCAGCACATCAAGCCGCCCGCGGCTCGGCGCGCCGCTCGGCCCGGCCGGCACAAAGGCGCCGCGCAGGGCGGCGAGCAGGCCGTGCATTTCGGCCGGGCCGCAGGCGTCCAGGGTCGGCGCGACCTGTTCGCGCAGGGCGTGCAGCACGGCCTGGGTTTGTTCGCCGCAAACAGGTGACGCGTCGTTCAGGGTGGCTTCGATCAACTGCACGCCATACAGCTCCAGGCGTTCGCGGGTATCGCCGTGGCTGCGCCAGCTGTCGCTGCTGACACCGGCCAACACCTGCGGTCGCGGCCCTTCCCACACCGCCGCCATCTCGCAATTGAGCGGGTTGAAACCCAGCTCAAAGTCTTTGGCCAACGCCTGCAACAGGCTGGCATTGCGACCCTTGCCGTCGCCACGGGGAATACGCAGCAAGGCCAGCAACGTATCCAGACGCAGCCGCCCGGCCGGCGATTCGCCGAACACATGCAGGCCATCGCGAATCTGCGATTCCTTCAGGTCGCACAGGTACGCATCCAGCTGCGGCAGCCAGGAGTTGGGGTCTTCGTTGATCTGCAGTTGCAGCTCATGGTCCAGTTTGGTGACGCGCACCAGGGCAAGAATTTCGCTGCGCAGTTCGGTGGCGCGGCGTTCGTCCAGCAGCGAGGCGTCGTAATACTCATCGGCCAGGCGCTCGATATCGCGCAGCGGGCCGTAGCTTTCGGCGCGGGTAAGCGGCGGCATCAGGTGGTCGATGATCACCGCCTGGGTACGGCGTTTGGCCTGCGCGCCTTCGCCGGGGTCGTTGACGATAAACGGGTAGACGTTGGGCGTCGGGCCAAGAATGGCGTCGGGCCAACAGGTGGCGGACAGGCCGACACTTTTGCCCGGCAGCCACTCCAGATTGCCGTGCTTGCCGACATGCACCACGGCGTTCATGGCGAAGGTGTCCCGCAGCCAGAAATAGAACGCCAGGTAGCCGTGGGGCGGCACCAGATCGGGGTCGTGATACACGGCGCTGGCGTCCAGCTGATAGCCGCGTGCCGGTTGGATGCCGACAAAGGTCAGGCCGTAACGCAGGCCAGCGATCATCATGCGGCCGCTGCGGCCATCGCGTCGGTACATTGGGTCTTGCTCGGGCTCGCCCCAGCGTTCGCGCACGGCCTGCTGGTTGGCCTCGGGCAGACGGGCAAACAGGCGGTGGTAATCGTCCAGCGCCAGGCTTTGCGCGCAGGGGCGCAGGTCGAGGGTGTCGAGGTCATTGGTGACGCCGCCGAGCAGCTCGTGGATCAACGCCGTGCCTGTGGCCGGCAAACCGTCAACCGGGTAACCCTCGGCTTGCAGCGCACGCAGAATATTCAGCGCCGCGGCGGGCGTATCCAGACCCACGCCGTTGCCGATCCGGCCGTCGCGGGTGGGGTAGTTGGCCAGCACCAGGGCGATACGTTTATCCGCGTTACCCCGCTGCGCCAGCTCGACCCAACGGCGCGCCAGTTCGGCAACAAATGCCATGCGATCCAGGTCCGCCTCGTAGCACACCACATCGCTCTGGCTGCGCTCGCTGCGCCACGCCAGGCCCTTGAAGCTGATCGGCCGGGTGATGATGCGCCCGTCCAGTTCTGGCAGGGCGATATGCATGGCCAGGTCGCGCGAGCCGAGGCCCTGCGGGTTGGCCTGCCACAGCGGCTGGTTATCCAGCGCGCAGATGGCTTGCAGCACCGGCACGTCGCGGCGGAACGGGCGCAGGTTGGGTTGCTCGGGGTTGGACTGGGCAAAGCCGGTGGTGTTGATGATCAGGCTGGCGGCGCTCTGGTCGAGCAGGTCTTCCACCACGGCCAGGCACGCCGCTTCTTTCAAGCTGGCGACGGCGATGGGCAGCGGGTTCAGGCCTTGGGCGCTGAGGCACTCGCAGAAGCTGTGGATAAACGCGGTGTTCGCCGACTGCACATGGGTGCGGTAGAACAGCATGCCCACGACCGGTTGGCCGGGTTGCCAGGCAGCCTGCCAGTCGGCCAGGCCGGCGTTGACCACAGTCGGGTGATACACGCCGACGCGGGGCAACGGCTTGGGTTCGACCCAGGCGTACTCACCGTCAAGCCAGGTGCTGGCCAGGTAATGGAATAGCTGCCGGGCGTTATCCA
Source organism: Pseudomonas sp. CC11G (assembly GCF_056174845.1). Classification (NCBI taxonomy): domain Bacteria; kingdom Pseudomonadati; phylum Pseudomonadota; class Gammaproteobacteria; order Pseudomonadales; family Pseudomonadaceae; genus Pseudomonas; species Pseudomonas sp. CC11G. The sequence continues at coordinate 171,045 of NZ_JBWBZC010000004.1, read as the reverse complement.
CACCACCCTGGCGCAGGTACTGCCAGAGGCGGTCGGCTTGTTCGGCGCTGACGGTGCCCAAGGCGGTGAGCTCCGGGTCCGGGCTGTCGTCGCCGGGTACCAGAATCAGCTGCGCGCCGCGCTCGGCCAACTCCACCAGACGCTCGATGCCATAGCGCCAATAACTCAGGCCGCCGTGCACCGACACCAGAATCACCTTGGCGTGTTGCAGCACTTCCTCGACGTACAGGTCGACCGAGGCGTGGTTCTGCAATTGCGCGGGGCTTGCCAGGCGCAGGGTGGGGTAGTGGTCGGGCAGGGTTTGTGCGGCGGCGGCGAGCAAGGATAGGTGCGAGTCGCCGGTGCACAGAATCACAACATCCGCAGGGGTTTGCGCCAGATGGGCGATGCCATCAGCGGGAACGAAACCACCGGGTTGGGTGCGGAGTAAGTGCATGGTTAATAGCCCGCCGCGTTTTGCATCCCTCGCCCGCTTGCGGGAGAGGGACCGAGGGAGAGGGGCATTTGATCTTTAGCGCCGTAATGAGCGGCGAAGAAAAGCGGCCCTCTCCCCAGCCCTCTCCCGCAAGCGGGAGAGGGGGCAAAAGCAAAGAGCGTGACCGTCACACCAACGCCGTACGCAGTTCGTTGCTAATCACCGCCTGATCCAGCTCCTGGCCAATGATCACCAAATGACTGGCGCGCACTTCGTCGCTGCGCCAGGCGCGGTCGAAGTGTTTGTCGAAGCGCTTGCCCACGCCCTGAATCAGCAGGCGCATCGGCTTGTTCGGAATGGCAGCAAAGCCCTTGATGCGCAGCACGCCATGGCGCTCGACCAGGCCATTGAGGGCGGCCAGCAGTTGGGCTTCTTCCACTTCCGGCAGCTCGAAGGAGAAGGAGTCGAACTCGTCGTGGTCGTGCTCTTCGTGGTCTTCCAGGTCGTGGTGGGTTTTGCGGCTGTCGATGTGCAGCTCGGTTTCCGAGTTCAGGCCCAGCAGCACGGAGAGCGGCAGCACGCCGCTGCGCGCTTCGATCACTTTGACCGCTGGCGGCAGCTCTTCGGCCACTTCGGCGCGCACGGCGGCCAGGGCTTCGGGGCTGAGCAGGTCGGCTTTATTGAGGATGACGAGATCGGCGCTGGCCAGTTGGTCGGCGAACAGCTCGTGCAGCGGCGATTCGTGATCCAGGTTCGGGTCTTCGCGGCGCTGGGCGTCCACCTGGTCGGGGAAAGCGGCGAAGGTGCCGGCGGCCACGGCTGGGCTGTCGACCACGGTGATCACTGCGTCCACGGTGCAGGCGTTGCGGATTTCCGGCCAGTTGAAGGCTTGCACCAGCGGCTTGGGCAGGGCCAGGCCGGAGGTTTCGATGAGGATCTGGTCGAGGTCGCCACGGCGCGCCACCAGCTCGCGCATCACCGGGAAAAACTCCTCCTGCACGGTGCAGCACAGGCAGCCGTTGGCCAGCTCATACACGCGGCCGTTGGCTTCTTCTTCGGTGCAGCCGATGGAGCATTGCTTGAGGATTTCGCCGTCGATGCCCAGCTCGCCGAACTCGTTGACGATTACCGCGATGCGGCGGCCTTCGGCGTTGTCGAGCATATGACGCAGCAGGGTGGTTTTGCCGGCGCCAAGGAAGCCGGTAACGATGGTGACGGGAAGTTTGGCCAAGCTTTTCATCGGTTGCAGCCCTGTGTGATGCGAGCGAAATCGGATCGGCGGGCAGCGGCGAGGACGGCGGCGAGCAGGGTGCACGCAGCAGGCGTTCGCTACCGGATCACCCCGCCCGGTTGTCGTGAATGCTTTACGAGGCAGGTCTCCTGGCTTTCAACCTGGCCCGTTGTCCGGGCCGCTTTCTTCGCCTTCCCGCAGGTGCAGTGGCATTGGAAGAAAGCAGGTTGTTCACAGTTGCGGGGGCAGCCGCGGCTAGACCGCGTTCCCTCTTAGCTCCACACCTGAACGGCGTGGAGAACCTCGAAGCGAGCAAGGCTACGCAGTGATGGGGTGTGGGTCAAATTCGGCACCTATCAAGGCCCCCGTCATTCTGATGAGTCGGTACGCAGTTCAGATTCTTGCAAAAGAATCCCGCCCGGCGAGCCAGTCTGGGCCCCCGCCTTCGCGGGGGCGACGGAGTTTTTTGCAGCTATCACCGTCATCCCCGCGCAGGCGGGGATCCAGATTTACGGATAAGCGTAGATGGCGGTAGGCAGCAAGAGTCCACCGTTGACCTTTGCCGTTGAAAATGGTGTCCTTGCGCGCTGTTTCAGGTGTCTTGCGTCGTCGTGCGCAAGGTGAAACGGGAAGTCGGTGCGCCCTTTTGTGGTTAGTCCGACGCTGCCCCCGCAACGGTAGGCGCTGTTTACAGCGCGAGCCCGGAGACCGGCCTGAATTCATACCAGTAGGCAAAACCCGCGGTGGGCGGGCGCAAGCCGGAAGTCTGAATGCGCGCGCATTCGGCTCCTCGTGCGTTCCCTTCTGCTACGTTTTCATTTCCAGTTCAGAGGGAACGGTCATGTCCAGTAGCACCCTTACACATTCTGCCGAGGCCAGCGCCTCGCTATCCCAACGCCTGGTTCTGGCGATTGGCGCCGGCTTGCTGGGCGCCTTGCTGGTGTATTTCGCCGGCTTTTCGCATATCGAGGCGGTGCACAACGCAGCCCACGATACCCGTCACAGTGCCGCGTTTCCGTGCCACTAAGGGGTAGCCGTCATGATTAAGCGTATTGCGCAGACCGCCGGCTTTACCGGCCTGCTGGGCGCCCTGTTCCTCACTTTGCTGCAAAGCTTCTGGGTTGCCCCGCTGATTCTCCAGGGTGAAACCTTCGAGAACGCCGAGCCCGCTACCGAGCAAGTGGTTACCGAACACAGCCATGACGCTGGCGCCGCAGCACACGAGCATGAACACAGCAGCGAAGCCTGGTCGCCGCAAGATGGCTGGCAGCGCGTGCTGTCCACCACTGGCGGCAACCTGGTGGTCGCTGTCGGTTTCGCCCTGATGCTGGCTGGCCTCTACACCTTGCGTGCGCCGGGTCGTACCCGTGATGGCCTGTTCTGGGGCCTGGCCGGTTTCGCCACGTTCTGCCTGGCGCCATCGCTGGGCTTGCCGCCGGAACTGCCGGGTACCGCCGCTGCCGATTTGCAGCTGCGTCAGTACTGGTGGATTGGCACCGCGACCGGCACTGCGGTCGGCCTGGCCTTGCTGGTGTTTGCCCGTCACTGGGCGGTGAAGGTTGTGGGTGCCGTGTTGCTGGTGGTTCCCCATGTGATCGGCGCACCACAGCCTGAAGTGCATTCGAGCCTGGCGCCGGAAGCACTGGAGCATCAGTTCATCTGGGCTTCGTTAATCACCAACGCGCTGTTCTGGTCGGCCCTGGGCCTGCTGAGCGCGTGGCTGTACCGTCGCTTCGCCGGCAGCAACGCGGTTTAATTCGCCGCTGCTGCGCACAAACCCGCTGGTGGGCATGCCCCCAGCGGGTTTTTTCTTAATTCTTGCAGGCGTTTTTCTTGTGCCGATTGTGCCGCCCTTTATTGCTGGAATTGGCTGTCGCGCAGGGTGCGATGCGGCGCAGTTGCGTCAGTTGCTGGAGCAGACGCTGGCGGCCAATGGCTTGAGCCTGGCCGACCTCAGCGGCTTGGCCAGCGTGGAGCACAAGCGCAACGAAGCGGGGTTGTTGGCATTGGCGGCGCAACTGAACCTGCCGCTGGCCTTTTTTACGCCGGCGCAATTGCAGGCCGTGGAAGATCGAGTTGGTCACGTGTCGGAGATCGCCCAGCGCGCCATCGGCACAGCCAGCGTCGCCGAAGCCTGCGCGTTGGCTCAAGTGGAAGCGGTCAGCGGACGCCGGGCCAACCTGCGTATCGGCAAACACAGCAGTGCCCAGGCCAGCGTGGCCCTGGCAGGGGTAGAGGAACACGCATGACGGTCTATTTTATTGGCGCCGGCCCCGGCGATCCGGAGCTGGTCACAGTGAAGGGTCAACGCCTGATTCGCAGCTGCCCGGTGCTGCTGTATGCCGGTTCTTTGGTGCCCGAAGCGGTGCTGGAAGGGCATAACGCCGAGACCGTGGTAAACACCGCCGAGCTGCACCTGGACGAGATCATCGGCCTGATCGAAACCGCGCATACCAACGGCCAGGACGTGGCCCGCGTGCACTCCGGCGACCCGTCGTTATACGGCGCCATCGGCGAGCAGATTCGCCATTTGCGCCGGCTGAATATCCCCTTCGAAATCATCCCCGGTGTTACCGCTACGGCCGCCTGCGCGGCGCTGCTGGAAAGCGAACTGACCCTGCCGGGTATCGCCCAGACAGTGATTCTGACCCGCTACGGCAGCCGCTCGAAAATGCCCGCCGGCGAAGAGCTGGCTGACCTGGCGCGCCACGGCACCACCATGGCTATCCACCTCGGCGTGCAGCACCTGGCGAAGATCGTCGAGGAACTGCTGCCGCACTACGGCGCCGACTGCCCGATTGCCGTGGTGCACCGCGCCAGTTGGCCGGATCAGGATTGGGTGCTGGGCACGCTCGCCGATATCGAAGCCGGCGTAGCGGCCAAAGGGTTTCAACGCACTGCGTTGATTGTGGTCGGGCGGGTGCTGGCGGCCGATGCGTTTGCCGATTCCAACCTGTACCGCGCCGGTCACGCGCACCTGTTTCGTCCTGCCAGCGAATAAGCGCAAACCCACGAACGGCGAGGGCTGGCCACCGGTCGGTAAAAAATAATGAAGTATTTTTACCGGCCGCTGTAACGCCGTTATAGGTCTTAACTCTATCTCTATGCCGGGACTGAATAAGCCTATTACGGCCGGCACCCTTCACCGAGGTAGAACAACATGACTATGAAAACCGCTGCTGCTGGTGCCGCCCTCGCGATGGCTGCCGCTGGCCTGTTTGCCGGCATGTCGACCCAGGTATTCGCTGCAGACGCCAATGTGCATTGCTATGGCGTGAACGGCTGCAAAGGCCAGAACGACTGCAAAACTGCCAGCAACGCCTGCAAAGGGCAGGGCTCGTGCAAAGGCCAGGGCTTCAAGGCCATGACCTCTGAAGCTTGCACCAAAGCCGGTGGCAAGGTCGGGGAATAAGGGTTTACGGGGCGGCCTTCGCGGCTGCCCCGCTGCTCTGGAGCGCACGATGCCTGTCACCCCAACCATTAATGGCAGCACCGTTCTGGGCTATGGCCTGGGGCTGCGTACCGCCTATTACGACGAAATTCTGCAGACCAACCCCGCTGTGGATTGGTTTGAAGTGCTGACCGAAAATTACCTGGTCGACGGCGGCAAAGCCCTGCACTACCTCGACGCCATCGCCGAGCGTTATCCGATGGTGATGCATGGCGTGTCGCTGTCCATTGGCGGCCCGCACGCGTTGGATATGAACTACCTCAAGCAGGTACGGCAACTGGCCCAACGTATTCACCCGGCGTGGATTTCCGATCACCTGTGCTGGAGCCGTGGCAGCGCCCACCAACTGCACGATCTACTGCCGTTGCCGTACAGCGAAGAAAGCCTGCAACACGTGGCCGCCCGGGTGCGCCAGGTGCAGGACGTGCTGGGTCGGCCGCTGGTGCTGGAAAACGTCTCCAGCTATGTGCGCACCGCCGCCGATGAATTGACCGAGTGGCAGTTTCTGGCGGCCCTGAGCGAGCTCAGTGGCTGCGAGCTGCTGCTGGATATCAACAATGTGTACGTCAGCTCGCGCAACCACGGCTTTGAGCCGTGGGAATTTATCCGCGCCTTGCCGCCCGACCGTATCCGCCAGTTGCATCTGGCCGGCCACAGCGATTACGGCAGCTATGTGATCGACACCCATGACCAGCCGGTGAGCGACCCGGTGTGGCAGCTGTACCAACGCACTGTGCAGCACCTGGGGCCGGTGGCCACCTTGCTGGAGCGCGATGATCATTTTCCGCCGCTAAGCGACTTGCTGGCCGAACTGGAGCAAGCCCGCAACCTTGGCACCCTGGCCTTGATGCGAGAACCGGTATGCGCCTGAGGGAGTGGCAGCTGAGCCTGGAGGCGTACCTGCTAGACGCTCAGGAAACGCCGGCACCGGCATTACTCAGCACGTTGCAGGGCAGTGCCACGCTAAGTGCCGAAACCGGGTTAGCGATTTACCACAACGCGTACCGCGCGCGGTTGCAGGAAACCCTGCGCGGCGATTTTCCGGCCGTGCTCGCGCTGGTGGGGGATGAGGTGTTTGCCGAGCTGGCGGCGGCTTACTTGCAGGCGCATCCGTCGCAGCATTTCAGCCTGCGCTGGCTGGGTGCGCAGTTTCCGGCGTTTATTCACGAGCCGGCCTGGGCCGAGCTGGCGCAGCTGGAATGGGCCTTCACCCTGGCCTTCGATGCGGCGCCCGGCACGCCCCTCACCTTGCCGCAAATGGCCAGCCTGCCGCCCGCCGAGTGGCCGGAGCTGCGCGTGCAATGCCTGCCGACGGTGCAGCGCGTGCCGCTGGCGTTCAATAGCCTGGCGATCTGGCGCGCGCACAAAAATGAAGATCCGTTGCCGACCAGCGAACCCTTGTCAGAACCGATGCTGTGCCTGGTGTGGCGGCACGAGTTGCAGGGGCAATTTCGCACCATGGGTCCGAGCGAAAGTGAAGCCTTTGCGGGCATGACAGAACACAGCTGGACCTTCGCCGAGCTGTGCCTGAGCCTTGCTCATCTGGACGACGGCGCCGCACCCCAGGCGGCGGGCTGGCTCAAGCAATGGCTAAGCGAAGGGCTGCTGCAACGTGCCGATCTGTACGGATAAAAAAACCGTCAGCTGGATGTGCCCCTGAGCGCGCTGGTGGATTAATCTCGGCGCCGAATTCCACTCAGGGGCCGGTTATGGCAGCTGTTGAAAACATCACGTACTACCTGGAAATGCACAGCAGCGACGCCATTCGTGGCAAGCCGATGCCGGCCGCGCTGAGCATTGTCGAATGTGCCATCAAGCAGTTCCCGCTGAACCGCTTTCTCTACCAACTGGTGGGCGGCCCGTGGGAATGGACTGACAAACTGGTGTGGACCGATCAGCAATGGCGCGACTTGGTGGAGCAAGACAGCCACCGCACCTTTGTCGCCTACGAGCAGGGCGCGATTGCTGGTTACTACGAGCTGCAACGCAGTGCTGAAGGCGATGTGGAGATTCTCTATTTCGGCCTGGTGGAAGCGTTTTTCGGTAAAGGGTTCGGCGGCCCGATGCTGACGCATGCGCTGCAATCGGCGTGGGCGTGGGCAGGTACCAAGCGAGTGTGGGTGCATACCTGCACGCTCGATCACCCGAGTGCGTTGGGGAATTACAAGGCGCGGGGGTTGCAGGTTTACAAGGAAGAAACCGAGGCCTGATGAGACCGTTCGCCGATCACAAAATCGGCGAAATCAGCCGGGCGATGCGCATGCCCAGCTGGCGCAAACGGTGGATGTTTTGGTCATCGCCGGCGGCCAGTTCCACCGCCTGGGAAAAGTCGTTTTCCAGCATATGCTGCACGTCCAGGGCGAAGGCTTCGTCGGCGGTGATCAGCATGATTTCGAAGTTGAGCCGGAAGGAACGATTGTCCAGATTGGCGCTGCCGATGGCGGCGATTTTCTGGTCGATCAGCACCACCTTCTGGTGCAGAAAACCCGGCTGATAACGAAACACCCGCACCCCGGTATGCAGCGCGGCGAACGCGTACAGGCTGGAGGCGGCGTATACGGTGCGGTGGTCGGGCCGTGAGGGCAGCAGAATGCGCACGTCCACGCCGCGCAGCACGGCCAGGCGCAAGGCGGCTGACACCGACTCGTCCGGAATGAAATACGGGCTGGTTATCCACAGGCGCTCGCGGGCGCAATTGATGGCTTCCACAAAAAACAGCGAGCAGGTTTCCTGAGCATCGGCTGGGCCGGTGGTCAGCACCTGGCAGAGTTTGCCTTCGGCGCCGTAGGCTTCCGGCAGCATCAGAGGCGGCAACTGGCGGGTGGCCCAGAACCAGTCTTCGGCAAACGACTCCTGCAGGCATGCCACGGCCGGGCCGCGCAGCTCAAGATGGGTGTCGCGCCACGGCGCCAAGGGCGCTTTCAGGCCCATATATTCGTCGCCCACATTCAGCCCGCCGACAAAGCCGAACTCACCGTCGACCACCACGATTTTGCGGTGATTGCGGAAATTCAGCTGGAAGCGATTGAGGATGCCGCGGTGGGTGCTGAAGGCGCGTACGTCTACGCCGCCGTGGCGCAGGGTTTGCGCGTAGCGCTTGGGCAGCGCGTGGCTGCCGATGCTGTCGTACAGCACGTAGATGGCCACGCCGGCGGCGGCGCGTTCCAGCAGCAGGGCTTGCAGGCGGCGGCCGAGTTCGTCGTCATGGATGATAAAAAACTGCACCAACACCACCTGCCGGGCCTTGGCGATGGCGGCGAAAATCGCCTCGAACGTGGCGTGGCCGTCGAGCAGCAGACGCACCTGTTATTGGCCAGGCACGGCATATGGCCGAGCGCGGGCAGGGCGCGCAGGGTGCGGTAAGCGTCGCTGTCTTGCGCGGCGAGCGCCTCTTCGGCCCAGGGGCGCCAGTTGAGGTTGCCCATGGCGGCGCGCATCTCGCGGTCGGCATGGCGCCGCGCGCGCACATAGGCGTCGAAGGTGCTGCGACCGAACACCAGGTAGGGAATCAGGGTGAGGTAGGGGATAAACAACAGCGACAGTGCCCAGGCAATCGAACCTTGCGCGGTGCGCACGGTAAGGATGGCGTGCAGCGCGGCGCACACGCCCAAAATATGGGTGAGGGCTAACAGGTAACCGAAGATCGGTGGAATGATCAGGTCCATGCCGGGTTCGCTTGGGCAATGTGCTGACACGCAATGTGCCGTGTGCAGCTGCAACTGTCACCCTTGGTTAACGTCTACATCAGTAACCTATCTGCCAGAAGGACCTCGTCGTATGAATCTGCGCCTTGTACTCGCCACCACCGCTGCGTGCTGTTTGCCCTATTTCGCACACGCCCAGCAGTTGGAGCCGGGCTCTGGGAAATCAAATCGACGGCCCTGCAGGTTAACGGCCAGCAACTGCCTGACCTGCAATTGCTGATGGGCAGCCTGCCGCCCGAGCAACGCAAAATGGCCGAACAGGCGATGGCCAAACAAGGCGTGGCCATGTCGGGCAATGGCGTGCGCATGTGCATCACCCCGCAGCAAGCGCAAACCGACAGTTTTCCTACCCAAGGCACTCAGGCCGGTTGCAACCAGCAGATCACTCAGCGCACGCCGCAGATGATGAAATTCAACGTCAGCTGCCCACAGGGTAAAGGCCAGGGCAGACCACGTTTCTCAGTTCGCGCGAATTTGCGACCACCATCAACGGCACGTTTTTGATGGGCGGGCAGAACCAGCAAGGGCGCTCCGAATCGCAGGGGCGTTGGTTGGCGGCAGACTGCTCAAGCTTGCCAAAGCGTCAACCTTAAGGCGGTCTGCCGAAAGCGGTTTAAAACGCACGTTCCATGTGGAACCCCTGGCCCTGCTGGCTTACAGCGGTGGTGCAGGGGTTTTTTGTGGGCGGACAAAAGTGAAAGCTTGCGGGAAAGCTAGATTTAGTTGTTATAGTATAACACTGCAATCGACACCCCCAGCGCTGCGCTCGAGCAGCCGGATGAGGACTTTCCCATGCACGATCCGCGTTTACCCGTCACTGTCCTTTCCGGCTTTCTCGGCGCCGGCAAAAGTACGCTGCTCAATCACATTCTGAAAAACCGCGACAACCTGCGCGTGGCCGTGATCGTCAACGACATGAGTGAAATCAACATCGACGGCAGCGAAGTGCAGCGCGATGTGAGTCTGAACCGCGCCGAAGAAAAACTGGTGGAAATGAGCAACGGCTGCATCTGCTGCACCCTGCGCGAGGACCTGCTGGAAGAGGTGAACCGCCTCGCCCGCGATGGTCGTTTTGACTATCTGCTGATCGAGTCCACCGGCATTGCCGAGCCTTTGCCGGTGGCCGAAACCTTCACCTTTCGCGGCGAGGACGGCCTGAGCCTGAACGACGTGGCGCGCCTGGATACCATGGTCACCGTGGTCGATGGCCTGAATTTTCTGCGCGATTACCAGGAGGCCGAAAGCCTCGCCAGCCGTGGCCAGGTAGTGGGCGAAGACGATGAGCGCTCGATCACTGATCTGCTGATTGAGCAGGTGGAATTTGCCGATGTGATTCTGATCAGCAAGATCGACCTGATCTCCCGCGAAGAGCGCGCCGAGCTGATGAGCATTCTGGGCAGCCTGAACACCCATGCGGAAATTCTGCCGATGGTGATGGGCCAGGTGGCGCTTGGCAAAATACTCGACACCGGCCGCTTTGACTTCGAGCGCGCCGCCCAGGCGCCCGGTTGGCTCAAGGAACTGCGCGGCGAGCACCTGCCGGAAAGCGAGGAGTACGGCATCGCCTCATTCGCCTACCGCGCGCGCCGGCCGTTTCATCCGCAGCGCTTCTACGACTTTATTAACCGCGAATGGAGTAACGGCCGCTTGCTGCGTTCCAAAGGTTTTTTCTGGTTGGCGAGCAAGCACCAGGATGCCGGGAGCTGGTCGCAGGCCGGCGGTTTGATGCGTTATGGCTTTGCCGGCCGTTGGTGGCGGCACGTGCCCAAAGACCACTGGCCGCAGGATGACGAAGGCGTGGCCACCGTGATGCGTCACTGGAGCGCGGAGGTCGGCGATTGCCGGCAGGAACTGGTGTTTATCGGGCAGAACATCGACTTCAACCTGCTCAGTGCCGAGCTGGATGATTGTCTGCTAAGCGATGCGGAAATGGCCTCGGGCAGCGAGGGCTGGGCGCATTACGCCGACCCTTTCGGAGATTGGCACGAAGCCGCGTAACCGCGCTTAGCGGTCCATCCACACGCCGCGGCTTTGCTTCTCGCAGGCCGGTTTCAGGTAAGCCGCGTCGCTGGCCACGCCGTAGTAGTGGATGTCCTGCTGATACGGCATGCCGGCCACCTGGGCGGAGCGGCATACGCCGAACGAGCCCGCCGGGCATTGGTCGGCGTATTCCACGGTCACCTTCTGGCCTTTCAACGTAGGCTGGCAAAAGCCGGAGTGAAACAGGTTGGCCGGGATGCTGCGGTTTTGCTGGCAGACTTTCACATCCAGGCGATCGCCCTGGCTGTGCACCACACAGGCTTCGGCCAATACCTGGCCGGATAGCAGAAGCAGCAAAGGCAACAGCAGTACGCGCATGTTCGGTCTCCAGGGCCGGAAAATTTGCCGGCGACTCTAGCATGCCCAGCCTGGCGCCTGGGCCGGTATAGTCACCCAGGCCATCAGCACCGAGAACCGCCGCGCATGCTCAGCAATATTCCCACGCACCTGATCGCTGGCCCCTTGGGTGCCGGCAAGACCAGCCTGATCCGACACCTGCTGGCCCAACGCCCGGCGGACGAACGCTGGGCCGTGCTGATCAACGAGTTCGGCCAGATCGGCCTGGACGCCGCGTTGCTGACCACCGCCGACGATGGAATTGCCCTGAGTGAACTCGCTGGCGGCTGCCTGTGCTGCGTCAATGGCGCGCCGTTTCAGATCGGCTTGGCGCGCTTGCTGCGTAAAGCCAAACCCCATCGTCTATTTATCGAACCCTCCGGCCTTGGCCATCCCGCCGAGCTGCTGCAGCAGCTGCGTGAGCCGCCGTGGGAAGGCGTTCTGGCGGTGCAACCGAGCGTGCTGGTGCTGGATGCGCAAGCGTTGGCAAGCGGCCAAGCGCTGCCCGCTACTCAACAGGCTGCGCTGGCCGATGCCGGTTTGCTGGTGCTGAATAAAGCGGAAAGCCTGGATGCCCTAACGCGGGAAAAACTCGCCAGTCAGCTGCCGCCGCGACCGCTGTTCTGGACGACCCAAGGCGCGCTTCCCGTTGCCGAATTGCCCGGTGTGGCGGAGCAAGCAAGCGCCGAGGCTGGCGCGCTGAACGTGCCTAGCAGCGCCGCGAGCCTGACCAGTATCTGGCTCGACCCCCGCCAACCCATTTGCCAAAGCGGCGGCCAAGCCGAGGGCTGGAGTATCGGCTGGCGCTGGCACCCCAGCCAGCAGTTCGAGTTGATGCGCGTACAGATGTGGTTGGCCACCTTGCCCTGGCGCCGCGCGAAGCTGGTGCTGCACACCAACGCCGGCTGGCTGTCGGCCAACGCCCTGAATGGCGAGGCGCTGCATTGGCAGAGCATTGAATGGCGCAAGGACTCGCGGCTGGAGCTTATTTTTAGCGAGCCGCAGGATGAGCAGGTGTTGGGGGCGGGGTTTGCGGGGTGTTTGGTGTAGGCGACCGACTTCAAATCGATCGAGGCTAAAGCCTCTCCCACATGGAATGCGCCTCCCTGTGGGAGAGGCTTTAGCCTCGATGCTTTTAACCATCCAAACCACAACGCTAAACTCCCGCCCTCGTTTCCCAAAAGCCCACACCCATGACCGCCTTCACTCTCCACCCCTGGTCCCACGCCAGCTCCGCCCACTTCACCCTGCGTGGCTGGCACAGCGAGCCGAGCGGCAAGCCGTTGCTGCATTTTCTGCATGGCAATGGCTTTTGCGGGCGCGCCTATGAGCCGATGCTTAAGCACCTGGCGGCGGATTTTGATCTGTGGTTGTGCGATATCCAGGGCCATGGCGACAGCGATCACGGTGGCCGTTTCCATGGCTGGAACCGCAGCGCCGAATTAGCGGTGGAGGCATTTGAGGCTGGGCGTGGACAGTTTGGTGAGGTGCCACGTTTTGCTTTGGGCCACAGCTTCGGCGGGGTGCTCACCAGCCTGATTGTGGCCAAACACCCCGAGCTGTTTAAGCGCGCGGTGCTGCTCGACCCGGTGCTGTTTCCGCCTTCGTTGATCGGCGTAATGGCGGTGTCGGAAGTGTTGGGGCTGCACCGTCGCCATACCATGGCGCGCAAGTCGGCGGCGCGGCGCAAGCATTGGCCGGATCGCGCGGCGGCCTACGCCGGTCTGCATGGCCGTGGCACGTTCAAAGGCTGGGACGACGCGGCGTTGTGGGCTTACGTGGAAAATGCGTTGAAGGACGTGGAAGACGGCGTCGAATTGAAATGCCGGCCCAGCCGCGAGGCGGAAATCTTCAGCTCTTATCCGCGTCGGTTGTGGAGTTCGCTGAACAAGATCGTCACCCCCACCGAGATTTTGCACGGCCAGCACAGCTACCCGTTCGTGGCCAAAGCGGTGGCGCGGGTGACGGCATTGAACAGCCACGTGCGCGCCCAGGTGGTGGCCGGCGGGCACTGCTTTATGCAGCAGACACCTGAAGACAGCGCCGAGCGCGTGCGCAGCTTTTTGCTACCGGGGTAAAACGCGAAGGGGTTAGTGCAGCTTGTCGTGCTTGCGGCGCCAGTCGCTGAGTTGCACCACGTTGTTGGTGGCGGGGTGAACGCTGACGCGCTCCGGCACCACCTCGATCACCGAGTCACTGGCGTGCGGGTCCATCACTACGCTGTCGCCGACCACGATGGGCTGCTCATTCATCTGACCGGGTTTTTCCACAAAGGGGTGGGGCGCCAGTTCGATGGTGCCCACGTGCGCGCCAAACATGGTGATGGTGCCGGCGTGGCGTTGTTCGCTGGTAACTGTGAATTCAAAGCCGTAAACCCGCGCCAGGCGCCGACGGCCTTTGGCGTCGGGCAGCAGCGCTACTTTGCGCAGCGCCACGTTGTCGTCGAGCAGAATCACTTCCATGCGCTGGCAATGTTGCTTGACCCGTGCAAGGGCCTGCTCACGTAAACCATGGGCATGCCAGAGCCAGGCGGCGCCGGCAGCCAGCAACATCAGCACGAACATATTGCCCAGGGTAAACATGGTGAGAGCGCTCCAACGTGAGCGCCAAGCTTACTCGCCAGATGCCTGGCAACTCCAGTGACACTTCAAGGTCGCTGCCAGGCGGCTGGTTCAACTGGGCGCGGTGGTTTGCAGGCCCAGGCGATCGAACATGATGCGCGCGATTTCCCGCTCGCCCATCACCACCAGATCGGCACCGTGGGCTTGCAGGTAATCCACTTCGTCATCGAAATGGGCGCGGGCGATGATGTCCAGGTTCGGGTTGGCGGCGCGGGCATGAATGGCGATCTGCCCGGCCTCCAGACCGTTGGGAATGGCGATCAACAGCCAGCGCGCTCCGGCCACATTGGCCAGCTCCAGCACGCGGCTGCTGGCGGCATTGCCGTGCACCACGCTATGGCCGATTTCCCGCAGCTCCTGGGCCTGGGTGCGGTTGTCTTCGATGATCACCAACGGAATGCCCTCGGCTTGCAGGCGTGCGCTGATGCGGCTGCCCACGCGGCCATGGCCGATCAGAATGGCGTGACCGGTTTCGGTAATCGGCTGGAATTCCTCGGCCGGCACTTCCTCCACGGTGCCGACTGGCGCGGTGTTTTCCCGTGCGTCGAGCCACGGCTGAATACGGTCGATCAGGGTGAACAGCATCGGGTTGATGACGATGGAGAGAATTGCCCCGGCCAGCACGAAATCACGCGCGGCTTCGGGCACCAACTCCAGACCCACGCCCAGGCCGATCAAAATAAACGAGAACTCCCCGATCTGCGCCAGGCTGGCAGAGATGGTCAGCGCCGTGCTCAGCGGTTTGCCGAAGGCCAACACAATCAACAGCGCCGCCACCGATTTGCCGAACACGATAATCACCAGCGTGGCGAGCACCAGCAGCGGCTCGTTGATCAGCACCATCGGGTTGAACAGCATGCCCACCGACACGAAAAACAGCACGGCGAAGGCATCGCGCAGCGGCAGCGAGTCTTCGGCGGCCTTATGGCTGTATTCCGACTCGTTGAGAATCATGCCGGCGAAGAACGCGCCCAGGGCGAACGACACACCGAACAGCACCGCCGAGCCATAAGCCACACCCATGGCAATGGCCAGCACGGCCAGGGTGAACAATTCGCGTGAACCGGTGCCGGCGCTTTTCTCCAGCAGCCAGGGAATGACTTTGCCGCCGACCACGATCATCAGGGCGACAAAGGCCGCCACCTTGGCCAGGGTGATGGCCAGTTGCAGCCAGATGCCTTCGTCGGGTGCGGCATCTTTACCGCCCAGTACACCGGCCAACGCGGGAATCAGCACCAGCGCTACGACCATCACCAGGTCTTCGACAATCAGCCAGCCCACGGCAATCTTGCCGCGCCGGCTGTCGATCAGTTGCCGAGACTCCAGCGCCCGCAGCAGCACCACGGTACTGGCCACCGACAGCGCCAGGCCGAAAATCAACCCCGCGCCCCACGGCCAGCCCAGCAGCCAGGCCAGGCCCATGCCCATCAGCGTGGCCGCACCGATTTGCACCAGCGCGCCGGGAATGGCGATGTTCTTTACCGACATCAGGTCTTTGAGGGAGAAATGCAGGCCCACGCCGAACATCAGCAGAATGACGCCGATTTCCGAGAGTTCGTTGGAGAGGTCTTTATCGGCGACAAAGCCGGGGGTAAACGGGCCGACCAGCACGCCCGCCAGCAGGTAGCCGACCAGGGGTGATAAACGCAGGCGATTAGCCAAGGTGCCGAGCACAAACGCCAGCACGAAGCCGGTGGCAAGTGCGGCAATCAGAGGGGTGTGGTGAACCATGAAATCTCCCGAATAGTGCGCGATGGGCTGGCCGCGGTGCATGCAGTGTGGGCCAGTCTGAAGCAACGCGCTGCCGGGAGCCTAAGCTGGAGGGGAGGCAGCTAGGCTATGCCGTTGGTCGGCGGACGCGTGGCGAGCCACAGTCTAACGCAGCGAACGTGCCAGTTCGGTCGCGGATTTTGCGGTGTTTTTAAACAGGATGTTTATGGCGTGCTGGGGGAAGGTTAAGAGCATCGTGGTTGAAGCCTCTCCCACAATGGATCACATAACCCTGTGGGAGAAGCTTTAGCCTCGATGCTTTGGGCGTTACCGGTGATCGCTGTCCTGGCGAATTTCCTGATACCGCCGCTCCAGCTCCTGCCTCAACTCCCGGCGCTGCTGCGCCTGCTTGAGGCGGCGTTTGCCTTCTTCGTCTTCCGGCTCCAGCGGCTGCACCACAATTGGTTTGCCGTCGTCGCCGACCGCCACCATGGTGAAAAAGCAGCTGTTGGTGTGGCGCACCGAACGCTCGCGAATGTTCTCGGTTACCACCTTCACACCGATTTCCATCGACGTGCGGCCGGTGAAGTTCACCGAGGCCAGAAAGGTCACCAGCTCACCCACATGCACCGGCTCGCGAAAAATCACCTGGTCCACCGAGAGCGTCACCACATAGGTGCCGGCGTAACGGCTAGCGCAGGCAAAGGCCACTTCGTCGAGGTATTTGAGCAGCGTGCCGCCGTGCACATTGCCAGAGAAGTTGGCCATGTCGGGGGTCATTAAAACGGTCATCGTCAGCTGGGAGTTTCCGGGTTCCATGGTCGACTCTTTTGGCCTTTGAAGAAGAGGTTCGCCAACCGTAATGGCCGGCAGCGCCTGGCGCTGTTTGCCATTGGCTATTGGAACGATGGAAAGGAATAGCTCGTCACGCCCGAATGCGCCACGGGCGTGAAGAAAAATAGGCAAAAGCCGGGCCGTTACCGCGTATTGGCCAGGCTTCTGGCGCGGCAGGCCGGCTGTTCTTCGTTGAGGTCGCTGGCGCTGCATGCCAGGCCGTAATGCTGACGCAGAGCCGCCAACTCCCCGGCATGCTGCTCAAGAAACCGGTTAAACCGCTCCAGCAACTGCGGCCGGTTCACCGTGCTCAAGTGGTAGCTGGTGTGTTCCAGCGGCAGGTTAGGGTCGGCCATCAGGCGGTTGCTGTCCTCACCCATTTTCTGCAATTGCAGGCGCACCACCTCCGGGTTGGCATACAGCGCGTCGATACGCCCGCGCAGCGCCATGCGAATCAAGCCGGCAATATCGTTGGCTTCCAGCAGTTGCACATCGCCCTTCTGCATTTCGTCCTGCCAGGCTTGCGGGGTGAAGCCGCGCACCGTACCGAGCCGTTTTACTGCGTCTGGCCCCAAACCCATGCGCTCGTGCGGCACGAGGCTGGCGTCCACCACGTTGATGGCGGCATGGCTGTAATGCAGACGCCGGTCACCCTTGAGCGCGCGCGACCATTGCGGGTTGTCGGGGAAGATCATGTCCAGGTTCTGCGTATTGAGCAGGTCGTGGTGCAGGCGATTGAGCGGTCGTGGCAGCAGCTCAAGCGTCATGCCCTGGTCGGCGGCAAAGCGCTGCAGCAATTCCACGGCGTAGCCTTCCACCGGCTGCCCCGGCTGGGCGCGGAAATACGGCATATAGTCGTGGCTCTCAATGCCGACGCGCAGCGTTTCAGCCTGTACCTGGCCAAACATCAGCAGCGCTGTCAGCAACAACAAAGACCGCATGCATCTACTCCGAAAACTGTTCACTAAAACGTAGCAGCTGGGTTGCTCAATCAGGCTTGAGTTAAATACCACCGCCAATCTTGTTCGCCTACTTCACCCATGAATTGTCTGTATTCATCGTGTTTGATGGCCAAATACACCTTCAGGTACGCCTCACCCAACGCCTCTTTCGCCCACTCCGACTGTTCCAGTGCTTTCAGTGCCGTCAGCCAATCCGTCGGCAAAAACTCTGTCGCCTGGGCATAGCCATTGCCGGTAATCGGCGCACCCGGATCGAGCTGCTGACGGATGCCGTGCTGAATGCCCGCCAGAATCGCCGCCGCGGCCAGATAGGGGTTGGCGTCGGCGCCGCAGATGCGGTGCTCGATATGCCGGCTGCTGGCCGGCCCGCCCGGTACGCGCAGCGACACGGTGCGGTTGTTGATGCCCCAGGTCAGCGCCAACGGCGCATAGCTGTTGGCCTGGAAGCGGCGGAATGAGTTGGCGTTGGGGCAGAACAGGGCGAGCGAGTCCAGCAGCGTGGCCATCATGCCGGCGATGGACTGGCGCAGCAGCGGGGTGCCCGCCGGGTCTTCGCTGGCGTACAGGTTATTGCCCTCGGCGTCGGCCAGGCTGACGTGCATATGCATGCCGGTGCCGGCCAGGTCACCAAAGGGCTTGGCCATAAAGCAGGCCTGCAGCCCGTGTTTGTTGGCCACGCCTTTGACCAGGCGCTTGTAACGCACGCCTTCGTCGATGGCTTGCAGCGCGTCGTAGCGGTGCTCCAGGGTGATTTCCACCTGGCCCGGCGCGTATTCGGAAATGGCCGTGCGCGCCGGCAAGCCCTGGGCTTCGCAGGCGTCGTAGAGGTCGTTGAGAAACGGCTGGAGTTGTTCCAACTCGTACACGCCGTACACCTGCGTGGCGTGGGGGCGCGCGCCGTTGGCCTGGCGCGCCGGCAGCGGCCGACCGTTTTCGCCGCGTTCGCGGTCGAGCAGGTAAAACTCCAACTCCACCGCCATCACCGGGTGGTAGCCGTCGGCTTTCAGGCTGTCGATCACCCGCACCAGCACATGCCGAGGGTCGGCCACCGTGGCCGGCAACCCTTGCTGCGGGTGCATGCTCACTTGCACCTGGCCGGTGGGCCGGTCACGCCAGGGTTGCAGGGTGAGGCTGCCGGGCAGGGGAAAAGTCCAGCAATCGGCGTCGCCCACTTCCCAGACCAGACCAGTGTCTTCGACGTCGTCGCCGTTGATGGTCAGACCCAGGATGGTGCTCGGCAGCGGCCGGCCGTTGGCGTACATGGCCAGCAGCTCGTCACGGTGCAGCAGCTTGCCGCGCGGCACGCCGTTGCTGTCGATGATAAACAGCTCAATGCTGCGCACCTGCGGGTTGGCGGCGAGGAAGGCGTGCGCTTCCTGAATGTCGGCGAATGAAGCGTCGGCAAAGGCCATGTTGAATTACCTATTAGTTTCGCGGGCGCCGGGCATCGCCAGCAGTTCAGTCAGGGCCTGGTCGAGGGTCGCAAGGAGGCGGTCGACATCGGCCGACGTGGTGTCCGGGCAGCACAGGGTCATGTTGTGGAACGGCGTGATCAGAATGCCGCGGTTGATCAGGTACAGGTGCAGCGCCATTTGCAGTTCGTCATGGAACGCCGCTTCGGCCTCCGCGCCGGTGGCCGGCAAGCGGGTGCAGAACTGGAACTCGCAGCGCGCGCCCAGTTGCGTTACCGACCAGGCCAGCTGGTATTTGCCGATCAACGCCGCAAAGCCCGATGCCAGGCGCTCGGCCAGCGGCAACATATGGGCGTAGGCCGCAGCGGTCATCACCTCTTCCAGGTTCACCCGCATGCAGTGCATGGCCAGCGCGTTGGCGGACAACGTGGTGCCCATGCCGCTGTGGCCGTGGGCCTGACCGTGGCTGCTAGCGCGGGTGCGGGCCTCGACCATCGCCTGCGCCATGGCAGCGGTGCAGCCATACACCGAACACGGCACGCCACCGGCAATAGGTTTGCCGAGGGTGATGAAGTCGGGCTCCAGGTTCCACTCGCGGGTGCAGCCGCCGGGGCCGGTGGAGATGGTGTGGGTTTCGTCGATGATCAGCAGGGTGCCGTAACGGCGGGTCAGCTCGCGCAGCTTGGCCAGGTAGCCCGGCGCCGGCAGCACCATGCCGATATTGGTCATCGCCGGCTCGCACAGCACGGCGGCGACGTCTTCGGTTTGCAGTGCGGCTTCCAGGGCGGCGAGGTCGTTGAAGGGCACGCTGCGGCTGTGTTCGGTCAGGTCATAGGCCTGGCCCAGCAGACCGGGGCGGTGCACCGTGCGGCCGTCCTGGCAGCGCACCATCACGTCATCAACGGTGCCGTGGTAGCAACCATCGAATACCAGCAAGGTTTTGCGCTGGGTAATGGCGCGGGCCCAGCGCACCACAAAGCGGTTGGCGTCGGTGGCGGTGGTCGCCACTTGCCAATAGGGCAGGCCGAAGCGCTCGGCGAGCAGCTCACCCACCACCACGGCATCTTCGCCGGGCAGCATGGTGGTCAGGCCGTTGGCGCCTTGCTCGGCCAGGGCGCGGGCAATTGGCGTGGGGGAATGGCCGAACATGCTGCCGGTGTCTCCCAGGCAGAAATCCACGTACTCGTGATCGTCCACGTCGTAGAAACGAGCGCCCTGAGCGCGGCTGACAAACAGCGGCGAGGGCGTCGACCAATCACTCATCCAGTGCATCGGCACGCCGCCAAACAACGAGCCACGAGCACGTTCGGCCAGGGCGACGGAATTGGGGTTATTGGCCAGAAAGTGCGCCCGCTCGCGGGCAGCAAATTCGGTAATTACGCGGTCACTGATGCCACTGGCAGTCATGCGAAAAGCCTCGAACGAATATCTCGCCATCCTCTTTTGTGATCACAGATAAGTCAATAGCTAGCCATAATCGCGCTTTTGGCTATGATGGTGCCTCTTTGTGATCACAAGAGCAGCCCATGACTGGCGTAACCTGGAAAGGACAAGTGGCGATGATCAGCGGCGCTGGCAGTGCCCAAGGCATTGGTTTTGCCATTGCCCGGCGTCTGGCCCGCGAAGGCGTGCGGCTGCTGCTCACCGGCAGCAGCGAACGGGTCGCCCAGCGCGCCGAGGCATTGCAGGCCGAAGGTATCGAAGCGCGCTGGGCGGTGGCCGACCTCACCGATGAGGCGCAAGTGCAGACGCTAGCCGAGTGGGCGCAGGCGCAATGGGGCCACGTGGACATTCTGGTGAACAACGCCGGCATGGCGCAGTTGGGTAGCGCAGAGCCCTTTGCCAATGTGGCGCAGATGGATCTGGCCACCTGGAACCTGTCCATCGCGCGCAACCTCACCAGCGCCTTTTTACTGACTCGCGCATTGCTGCCCGGCATGCAGGCGCGCGGGTATGGGCGCATCGTCAATATCAGCTCCACCACCGGCACCCATGGCAGCAACCCGGGCGAGGCGGCCTACAGTGCGGCCAAGGCCGGCATGCTCGGCATGAACATGGGGCTGGCCCTGGAGGTGGCCAAGCAGGGTATTACCGTAAACAGCGTGGCGCCGGGCTGGATCGCCACCGGCTCCAGCACCGAAGAAGAACACCGCGCCGCCCATTACACCCCGCTCGGCCGTGCCGGGCACCCCGCTGAGGTCGCCGCTGCTGTGGCGTTCCTGGCATCCCCCGAAGCCAGCTATATCACCGGCGAAGTGCTGGTGGTGGACGGTGGCAATTGTCTGATCGAAAACAAGGCACCTTAACCATGACCCACGAATGCAGCCTGACCCTGAACCAACTGCCGGCACCGCCGGTTTCGGCCGAGTGAGAACGCCATGGCCGAGAACCTCCAAGACCTGCTGTACCAGCAATTACGCGCCGGCCTGTTGGCCGGGCAATTCAAACCGGGCGAACGCCTGAAGATTCGAGACCTTGCCAGTGCCCTGGGCACCAGCCCGATGCCCGTGCGCGCCGCCTTGCAGCGCCTGGTGGCCGAGGGCGCACTGGAAGGCGAGCCGCAGCGCTCACTGCGCGTGCCGGCCATGACCCGCGAACGTTTTCTGCATATTTTCCAGGTGCGCCTGGCCCTTGAAGGGCTGGCCGTGGAAATCGCCGCCAGCCAACTGACGGCCGCCGACATGGCCATTCTGGAAGGCTGTGTCGAGCGCATGGAGGGGGCGCTGGAGCGCCGCGATGTGCAGGGCTATTTGAACGACAACAGCCAATTCCACCTGACGCTCTACAGCGCCTGCGGCAATCCGATTCTGCTGCGCCAGATCGAGAGTCTGTGGTTGCAGGTGGGGCCGTTCTTCAATCGGCTGTTTACCGAGGCGGACTTGTCGCTGCGCCTGAATGACTTCCATGACGACACGCTGCAGGCGCTGCGGGCCGGGGACGGCAAGGCGGCGCGGGCGGCGATGGAGCAGGACCTGACGTACTTCGGTAATTTTTGCTGAATCTGCTGGATTTGGAGAATGTGCAGAGCCAGGCGCGGGGTTAACACCTGGCGATTGTCCTCACCTGATGAATTCTGGATCCCAGCCTTCGCTGGGATGACGGTGTTGGTATAAGAGACATCCGTCATCCCGGCGAAGGCCGGGATCCAGAATCTCAAGCCAGGCGCCAATCCCGGCCCAACGCACCCTTAAATGTTTCATTCTATTGCCCCCACCCAGACCCTCCGGGCGGCGGTGATATGGTCGGACTTTTCCCACAATCCCCATGGTGGGGGTGCGTTGAAACAGGAGTCCGACGCCATGCATGCCATCAGCTTTATTCAAGACCTGGCCGTCATCATGCTGGTCGCCGGCATCGTCACCATCCTCTTTCATCGCTTCAAACAACCGGTGGTGCTGGGCTATATCCTTGCCGGTTTTATCATCGGCCCGCACACCCCGCCCTTCGGTTTGATCCACGATGAGCAAACCATCAAGACCCTCGCTGAGCTGGGGGTGATCTTTCTGATGTTCTGCCTGGGTCTGGAATTCAGCCTGCGCAAGTTGTTCAAGGTCGGTGCCACGGCGTTTATCGCGGCGTTTCTGGAAATCGTGCTGATGATCTGGCTCGGCTTCGAGATCGGCCGCTATTTCGGCTGGAGCACCATGGACTCGCTGTTCCTCGGCGCCATTCTGGCCATCTCGTCCACCACCATCATCGTCAGGCGCTCGGCGACCTGAAGATGAAAAAACGAGCGCTTCGCCCAGTTGATATTTGGCGTGCTGATCGTGGAAGACATCCTCGGCATCGGCATTATCGCGCTGCTGTCCGGCATTGCCCTGAGCGGCAGCGTGGAGACCGGCGAGGTGTTTGCCACGGTCGGCAAGCTCAGCCTGTTTATGGTGGTGGCGCTGGTTATCGGCATTCTGCTGGTGCCGCGCGTGCTCGCTTATGTGGCCAAGTTCGAGAGCAACGAGATGCTCCTGGTCACCGTGCTGGGCCTGTGTTTTGGCTTCTGCCTGCTGGTGGTGAAGCTCGAATACAGCATGGTGCTCGGCGCCTTTTGATCGGCGCGATCATGGCCGAGTCGCGGCAATTGGCGCAGATCGAGCGGCTGGTGGAGCCGTGCGCGATCTGTTCAGCGCCATCTTCTTCGTCGCCATCGGCCTGATGATCGACCCCGCCGTGCTGGTGGAATACGCCTGGCCAATCGTGGTTATCACCATTGCCGTGGTGGTCGGCAAAGTGGTGTCGTGCAGCATCGCAGTGTGATCGCCGGCAACGACGGGCGCACCTCGCTGCGCGTCGGCATGGGCTTGTCTCAGATCGGCGAATTCTCGTTCATCATCGCCGCGTTGGGCATCAGCCTGCAGGTGACCAGCGATTTTCTGTACCCGGTGGCCGTGGCCGTTTCGGTGCTCACCACCTTATCCACGCCTTATTTGATTCGCGTGGCGGACCCGCTTTCCAACAAGCTTGCTACCGTGGTGCCTCTGCCGGTGGCACGGGTATTCGGCATGTACGGTGAATGGCTGCGCAGCATTCAGCCGCAAGGCGAAAGCGCGCTGCTGGCGGCGATGATCCGGCGGATTCTGCTGCAGGTCGGGGTCAACCTGGCGCTGGTGGTGGCGATCTTCTTTGTCAGCGCGTTCTTTGCCGACAACCTGGCGTTGTACCTGGTGGATTGGGTGCAGGCCGAGAATGGGCAGAAAGGGCTGATCTGGGGGCTGCGTTGTTGCTGTCGCTGCCATTCCTGATTGCCGCGTACCGCAAGCTCAAGGCGCTGTCGATGCTGCTGGCGGAAATGGGCGTGAAGCCTGAAATGGCCGGACGCCACACGGCGCGGGTGCGCAAGGTGGTGGCCGAGCTGATTCCGGCGTTGTCGCTGGTGGTGATTTTGCTGCTGTTGATGGCGCTGTCGGCGAGCATTCTGCCGACGCTGGAGTTGCTGCTATTGATTGCCCTGCTCGCAGCGGGCATCAGCGCGTTGCTGTGGCGCTGGCTGATTCGCGTGCATACGCGGATGCAGATTGCGTTGTTGGAAACGTTGGAGCAGCGGGATCCGCATTGAGGCGGACCCCGATATCCCTGCGGGAAATCAGCTTTCCAACCACACCTCACGCGCCCATTTCCACACCGAGTCCCAGCTTCGTCGGTGAGGTCTTCTTCGTCGCCGTCCCACAGCAGCACCGTGCCGTCGAGTTCGACGCAGTAGTAGTTGCCTCGGTCCTCGCACAGCGGAATCAGCTCGCGCGGCACGCCGAGCGACCAGGCCACCGAGGCCACTTCGGGCAGGTAGGTGTGCGATTGCGGGTCGGTGACGGTGACTGGCTCCAGGCGGCCGTACACCACGTCGCTCACCTTGAGCAGGAATTCGCGGAATTCGAAGGGGATGTTGATCAGCAGCTGTTCTTCGATCTCCACCAGCAATTCTTCATCCGGCAGCTCAAGCGGTACCGGGACTTTCTCGTTGAGTTCACGCAGCTCGTCGATGACTTCTTCCATGGCTGGCTCTCCTCGGGCAATGGGGGGTGGATTTATACAGTAGCTGGGCCCAAAAAAAACTAACTCAGTGCGGGAAAAGCTTCGCGAGCAAGCTCGCTCCTACAAACCGCGCATTCTGTAGGAGCGGCCGTGCGGCGGTCCGATCAGCCGTTAACCACCAACTTGCTAGCCGCCGGTTCGGCTTTGAACGTGGTGGTAATGGTCGGGTCGATCAAACGCGCCAGGCCGACTTTCAACGCGTACAGCCCAAGCAAACCCAGCAGCCCGACCACCCAGATATGGTCCAGGAAGTAATACGCCACCCCGGCGCTGACCACCGCCACCGCCAGTGGCACACGGGCGGCCTGCAGGCGGGTGAGCTTTTCCACCTGCATATTCAGGCTGGCCGGCAACGCGCGGGCGATGCGTTGCAGGGCGTGGGCTTTGACGGTGGCGCTCAGGAATTCCAGGCTCAGGGTTTCGTCCTTGCCCTCGAGACTGTAGGTCAGGCGAATCACGTCGTCGTAGTGCTCGCTGGTCATTTTGCTCACGGTGCTGAGGTCGACCAGGGTGCGCTTGGTTTCGACCTTGGAAAGGATCTCTTCCAGGTAGTTACCGTTCAGGCCGCCCCGTTGATAAATCTCCTGTACCTGGTCGCGGTGCTTCTTGTCGAAGCTCATGGACAACACATGGTTGCCGTCGAGCACGATCAGGCGGTCGTCTTCCACGTCCAGCCAGCTGTTCTCGGTATAGAACCCTTCCGGCAATTTGCCTTTGGGCTCGCGGCCGAACAGAAAGGTCAGCAGCAGGTTGAGGATGACCACCAGCGGGATAAACCAGGTGGCGGCGTCGAACACGCGCTCGCCCGCGGGCTCTTTGGCTTGGTGCTCGACTACCAGCTGCGGTTTGGCGCTGTCCGGCTTG
The DNA here is from genome assembly GCF_056174845.1 of Pseudomonas sp. CC11G. NCBI lineage: Bacteria > Pseudomonadati > Pseudomonadota > Gammaproteobacteria > Pseudomonadales > Pseudomonadaceae > Pseudomonas > Pseudomonas sp. CC11G. The sequence continues at coordinate 145,942 of NZ_JBWBZC010000004.1, read as the reverse complement.
CCTTCGAGGTACCAGACTTCCAGGTCGTCGTGACCTTCCAGGGCGTCGTATTCCCCCGCCGTGATGGACTGTTCGTGTTCGTAGCGGGTGCCGTTGATGTCGTAGGCGTAGCTCACCGAGTAGACGATGCGGGTTTTCTTGCGGCCTTTACGGCCACGGTATTCTTCTTCGGCCTGGTCGAGCGAGGCGACGGTGGCTTGTGCGCTGTTGTGGTGTTTGCTGAGTTGGATGGCTGCGACTTGCGCCGGCCCTTTGATGAAGTAGGCCGCTGTCAGGCCCAGTACGGCCAGCACGACCATGCTGATGCGGATCCACAATTTACGTTTTGCCCGGGGCTACGGAGCTTCGCCATGTTTCATTCCTTGATGTGGGTGTTGCGTCCTTGAGGGTGGGCAAGTGGCGCTGCCCGGGCCGAGTATCGGTTGAAATATTCAGTTACGACAAGTGCCAATCCGTGATGGTTAGCGCGCCCTGTGCTTTGCTTGGCGCTGCCTGCGTCTAGAACAAGGTTGCCAGGGAGCCCACGCATGCAAGCGCTGTTGACTGAAATTCTCGATGAAGTTCGCCCGTTGATTGGTCAGGGCAAGGTAGCCAGCTACATTCCGGCATTGGCCGAGGTGCCGGCCGCGCAGTTGGGCATTGCCGTGTATGGCAATGACGGCGAGGTGTTTACCGCCGGTGATGCCGACACACCGTTCTCGGTGCAGAGCATTTCCAAGGTGTTCAGCCTGGTGCAGGCCATTGAGCATTCCGGTGAAGCCATCTGGGAGCGCCTGGGCCATGAGCCGTCCGGGCAGCCGTTCAACTCGCTGGTGCAGCTGGAATTCGAGCGCGGCAAACCGCGTAACCCCTTTATCAATGCCGGCGCGCTGGTGATCTGCGATATCAACCAGTCGCGTTTTGCGGCGCCGGTGTTGTCGATGCGCGACTTTGTTCGGCGTCTGTCTGGTAACCCGACCGTCACGGTGGACCGCCATGTCGCCGACTCGGAATTCCAGTTCCGCGCCCGCAATGCCGCCATGGCCTACCTGATGCAATCCTTCGGCAATTTCCACAACGACGTCGAAACGGTGCTGCGCAGCTATTTCAGTTACTGCGCCCTGCGCATGAGCTGCGTGGACCTGGCGCGGGCTTTCTGTTTTCTGGCCAACGACGGGTTCTGCAAACACAGCGGCGAGCAGATTCTGACCGCGCGGCAAACCCAGCAGGTGAACTCCATCATGGCCACCAGCGGGCTGTACGACGAGGCCGGCAACTTTGCCTACCGCGTGGGGTTGCCGGGCAAGAGCGGGGTGGGCGGCGGCATTGTGGCGGTGGTACCGGGGCGGTTTACGGTGTGCGTGTGGTCGCCGGAATTGAATGCGGCCGGGAATTCGCTGGTGGGGATGGCGGCGTTGGAGTTGTTGAGTCAGCGGATTGGGTGGTCGGTGTTTTGATCGGCGGCGCGGAGCCTTTTATTTTGTAGGAGCCAGCTTGCTGGCGAAGCTCTCAGATCAAGGGCTTGGCGAGCAAGCTCGCTCCTACAAGGTTTGCGTTTGTGCGGGCATAAAAAAGGAGACACGGCCTAAACCGTATCTCCTTGAAGGGCTTGGGATGAGTGGCCCCAATGCCTGGTGACTGTAAAACCGTGTAGCCGTCAGACCGCCGCTTTCAGCGGCACCAAGCGCGGCGCAATCATGTTCTCGGGGCGCAGAATCTCCGCCAGGCTGGCGTCGTCCAGCAGCTGCTCTTCACGCACCAACTCCAACACCCCACGCCCGCTTTCCAGCGCCTGCTTGGCAATGCGCGTGGCGTTCTCGTAGCCGATATAGGGGTTGAGGGCGGTGATCAGGCCGATGGAGCTTTCCACCAGTTCGCGGCAGCGCGCTTCGTTGGCGGTGATGCCGACGATGCAGTGCTCGCGCAGCATGTCCATGGCGCGTTGCAGCAGGCGGATCGAGTCGAAGATCTTGTAGGCGATCAGGGGCTCCATCACGTTCAGTTGCAACTGGCCACCTTCGGCCGCCATGGTCAGGGCCAGGTCGTTGCCGATCACTTCGAAGGCCACCTGGTTCACCGCTTCCGGAATTACCGGGTTGACCTTGCCGGGCATGATCGAGCTGCCCGGCTGACGCGCCGGCAGATTGATTTCGTTGATGCCGGTGCGCGGGCCGCTGGAGAGCAGGCGCAGGTCGTTGCAAATCTTCGAAAGTTTGACCGCGGTGCGTTTGAGCATGCCGGAGAACAGCACGAAGGCGCCCATGTCCGAGGTGGCTTCAATCAGGTCGGCAGCCGGCACCAGCGGTTGGCCGCTGATCAGCGCCAGGCGCTCTACGGCCAGGTGCTGGTAACGCGGGTCGGCGTTGATGCCGGTGCCGATGGCGGTACCGCCCAGGTTCACTTCGGTGAGCAGTTCCGGCGCCAGGCTTTTCAGGCGCGCCAGGTCTTCACCGAGAGTGGTGGCGAAGGCGCGGAACTCCTGGCCGAGGGTCATCGGCACGGCGTCTTGCAGCTGGGTGCGGCCCATCTTCAGTACGTGGCTGAATTCCTGACCTTTGGTGGCGAATGCCTGAATCAGGCTGTCGAGGCTGGCGAGCAACGTGTCGTGGCCGAGCAGCAGGCCCAGGCGAATGGCGGTGGGGTAGGCGTCGTTGGTGGACTGCGCCATGTTCACGTCATTGTTGGGGTGCAGGTATTGGTACTCGCCCTTGTTGTGGCCCATGGCTTCAAGGGCGATGTTGGCGATTACCTCGTTGGCATTCATGTTGGTCGAAGTACCGGCACCGCCTTGAATCATGTCGACCACAAATTGATCGTGAAACTCGCCGCGTACCAGACGGGCGCAGGCTTCGCTGATGGCCGCGTGTTTGGCTGGGCTCAGGTGGCCTAATTCACGGTTGGCGTCGGCGGCAGCCTGTTTGACCATCGCCAGCGCTACCACCAATTTCGGGTAGTGCGACAGCGTCACGCCGGACAGGCGGAAGTTGTGCACAGCCCGTAGGGTCTGGATGCCGTAGTAAGCGTCGGAAGGAACTTCGAGGGTACCAAGCAGATCTTTTTCGATGCGCGATGATGCAACGGGGGACATGATGAGGTTCATCTCAGGGTAGGCACGGGCTAGGCCGCGATGCAGGCTAGACTAGGGCTGAGCGGTTTTTATGGCCAATGCTGTTAGATACTGGGGTATGCACAAACGGCATAATGCAGGTGTGACTGCCGCTTGTCGGCGAGCGTAATAAGCGGTATCGCGACGGAGATCCCATGAACCTCGAAAGCAAATGGCTGGAAGACTTTGTCACCCTGGCCGGCACCCGCAGTTTTTCCCAGGCGGCGCAAAAGCGCTTTGTTACCCAGCCGGCGTTTAGCCGGCGAATTCGCAGCTTGGAAGAGTCGCTGGGCCTCACGTTGGTGAACCGTTCACGCACCCCCGTGGAGCTGACCGAAGCCGGGCAATTGTTTCTGGTCACCGCGCGAAGCGTGATCGAGCAGTTGGGTGAAGTGGTGCGTCACCTTCACCATTTGGAGGGTCAGCAGGGCGAAGTGCTGCAATTTGCCGCCGCGCACTCGCTGGCGCTGAGCTACTTCCCGGCGTGGATCGCGCGGTTGCGTAATGAAGGGCTGAATATCGCCAGCCGCCTGGTGGCCACCAACGTCGGCGAGGCGGTGCATGCATTGCGCGAAGGCGCGTGCGATTTGATTCTGGCGTTTTACGACCCCGATGCCGCGCTGCAGATGGACCCGGAAATCTTTCCGTCGATGCTGCTCGGGCGCAGCGAAATGCTGCCGGTGTGCGGTGTGGATGCCGACGGAAAAGCGCTGTTCGATTTGGAGAGCGGGCAGAGTGTGCCGTTGCTGGCTTATAGCGCTGGGGCGTTTCTCGGGCGCTCGGTAAATGCGCTGCTGCGCCAGCGCGGGCTGCGTTCCACCACCGTGTATGAAACGGCGATGGCCGACAGTTTGAAAAGCATGGCGCTGCAAGGGTTGGGTGTGGCGTGGGTGCCGCGGCTGAGCATTGGTGCTGAACTGGCTCGAGGTGAGTTGGTGGAATGCGGCGGACCGCAGTGGCAGTTGCCGCTAGAGATTCGGTTGTACCGCTGTGCGTTGGTGCGCAAGGCCGCGATCCGCCTACTGTGGCGCAAGCTTGAAGCCGGCGCGGGATCGTAGAATGCCCCGCTAAACGGTCACTTTTCGCGGGTACTCCCAGCGCCAACCTTTACGTTATACTGCGCGGCCTTTGGCCGGCTCCGCTCCGGTCTTCGCATACAAGCCACGCCTGGTTTTCCAGCGTGGCTTGTTAGTTTTTGCCGCGCCGACAGGCGCCAATGAGAAGAGGCACGACGATGAGCGTACTGGTTGGCGTGATCATGGGCTCCAAGTCCGATTGGTCCACCCTTAGCCATACCGCCGATATGCTGGAGAAGCTGGGCATTCCTTACGAAGTGAAGGTTGTCTCCGCTCACCGCACGCCGGATTTACTCTTTCAATACGCAGAAGAAGCCGAAGGCCGAGGCATTCAGGTGATTATCGCCGGTGCCGGCGGCGCGGCCCATTTGCCAGGTATGTGCGCGGCCAAAACGCACCTGCCGGTGCTGGGCGTGCCGGTGCAGTCGTCGATGCTTTCGGGCGTCGATTCGCTGCTGTCGATCGTGCAGATGCCGGCCGGTATTCCGGTCGCCACCCTGGCTATCGGCAAGGCCGGCGCAGTGAACGCGGCCCTGCTGGCGGCCAGCATCCTCGGTCACCAGCACCCTGAGTTCCATGCCGCGCTGAAGCAATTCCGTACCGAGCAGACGGACACCGTGCTGGAAAACCCGGACCCGCGCATCGCCTGATAGGCCGTGGGTTTTACGCGGTGCCGAGCGCCGCTGTATGTGAGTTCGAATAGGGCTGTTGAGATGAAAATCGGTGTAATCGGTGGCGGCCAACTGGGTCGCATGTTGGCTCTGGCAGGCACGCCGCTGGGCATGAACTTCGCCTTTCTCGACCCGGCGCCAGACGCCTGTGCCGGCGCCCTCGGCGAGCACCTGCGCGCCGATTACAATGACCAGGACCATTTGCGCCAACTGGCCGACGAAGTGGACCTGGTCACCTTCGAATTCGAAAGCGTACCGGCCGAAACCGTGGCCTTTCTCTCGCAATTCGTGCCGGTGTACCCGAGCGCCGAAGCGCTGCGTATCGCCCGCGATCGCTGGTTCGAAAAAAGCATGTTCCGTGAGCTGGGCATTCCCACGCCCGAGTTCGCCGATATCCAATCCCAGGCTGACCTTGACGCTGCTGTCGCCAGCATCGGCCTGCCGGCCGTGCTGAAAACCCGCACCTTGGGTTACGACGGCAAGGGCCAGAAAGTGCTGCGCAAGCCGGAAGATGTGGTCGGCACTTTTGCCGAACTCGGCAGCGTGCCGTGCCTGCTGGAAGGTTTTGTGCCGTTTAGCGGCGAAGTGTCGCTGGTGGCCGTGCGTGCCCGCGATGGCGAAACCCGTTTCTACCCGCTGGTGCACAACACCCATGTGAACGGCATTCTTTGCCTGTCCATCGCCAGCACCGCGCACCCGCTGCAAGCGCTGGCCGAAGACTACGTGAGCCGCGTGTTGACCAAGCTCGATTACGTCGGCGTGTTGGCCTTCGAATTCTTCGAAGTCGACGGTGGCCTCAAGGCCAACGAAATTGCCCCGCGTGTGCATAACTCCGGGCACTGGACCATCGAAGGCGCCGAGTGCAGCCAGTTCGAAAACCACCTGCGTGCCGTAGCCGGTTTGCCGCTGGGTTCGACCGCCAAACTGGGTGAAAGCGCCATGCTCAATTTCATCGGCGAAGTGCCGGCGGTGGAGCAGGTGATCGCGATCGACGATTGCCATCTGCATCACTACGGCAAGGCGTTCAAGGTCGGCCGCAAGGTAGGGCATGCGACTGTGCGCAGTGCCGACCGCGCGACGTTGGATGCGCAAGTGGCCAAGGTGCAGGCGCTGATCAAATAGGCGCTGGCCTCTGGATTCTGGACCCCCGCCTTCGCGGGGGTGACGGAGGTTTTTATGCCGAACTCCGTCATCCCAGCGCAGGCTGGGATCCAGAATTCCGGATTGAACGCGGCTCTTCAAACATGGAACCTCCCCCGTCCCCTATCCTCTGATCTCAAGGCGCCACTGTTGGCGCTTGCCATTGAGTAAGGAGTTCCCATGGGCATTATCGGCACCATCTTTATTGGTTTCTTTGCGGGCCTGATCGCTCGTTTCCTCAAGCCTGGCGACGACAGCATGGGCTGGATCATGACCATTCTGCTCGGCATCGCCGGCTCGTTGGCAGCCACTTACGGCGGCCAAGCGCTGGGCCTGTACCACGCAGGCGAGGGTGCAGGCTTTGTCGGTGCGGTGGTCGGCGCGATCATTCTGTTGGTGATCTACAGCATCGTTAAGAAGAAGTAAGCGCCTCCAGCAACGTCCGGGCATAACCGGGCAGGGCGGCAAAGTCCGTGGCGCACAGCAGCAACGTGCGCTGTGCCCACGGATCGCTTAGCGCCACGCTGCTAAATCCTTTCGTGCCTTGCCAGCGTTCAATCGCTGCCTGGGGCACCACGCCCAACCCCGCGCCACGCGCCACCATGCGCAACACCCCATCAAAACTCTCTGCCCGCACCCGAATGCGCAAGCGCCGGCCGGCATGCAGTGCCTGTTCTTCCAGGTAAATCGCCAGCGCGCTGTTTAGCGCCAGGCCGACAAATTCATGGTCTAGCGTTTCGCTGAAGTGCACGGCCTTGCGCCCGGCAAGCGGATGCTCCAGCGGCATCACCAGTGCCAGCGGGTCGCGGCGAAACGGGCGGGTTTGCAGGCCGCTGCTGTCCACGGCATCGGAGATGATGCCGATATCTGCCGCGCCCTGACGGATGCCATGCAAGATGCGCAGGCTCGGCTGCTCCTGCAGGTCGATATCGATATGCGGATGGCTGGCGAGAAAGTCGGCCAGCACCTCCGGCAGGTATTCGCTGAGCGCTGACGTGTTGCACAGCAACCGCACCTGGCCTTTGAAGCCCTGTGCGTAGTCGGCCAGGTCGAACTGCAAATGCTCGACCTGCTGCATGATCAATCGCCCATGCCGGGACAGAGCCGTGCCGGCCGCCGTGGCGGTAACTCCACGGCGCCCGCGTTCCAGCAGCGGCGTACCCAGCGAGTCCTCCATCGCGCGAATCCGCGCACTGGCCGAGGCCAGCGTGAGATGGCAGCGCTCGGCACCGGCGGTGATGGTGCCGGCCTCGAGAATGCGCACAAACAGGCGCAGGTCGATCAGATCAAAGTGCATTGGCGTTCCTCCTAAGCCTCAGTCTATGCCAGAGGCAGGCTCTGCCACTTGCCGATTTTCATCAGCGCCGCGCCGCCGCACCATAACGCCATGACGACCTACCTCGATTTTTATCAACACCTGGGCCTTGGCCTGTCGCTGCTGGTGCTGGTCACCTTTCTGCTCGCCGGCACCGTGAAGGGCGTGATCGGCCTGGGCTTGCCCACCGTCGCCATGGGCTTGCTTAGCGTGGCTATGTTGCCGCCACAGGCTGCGGCGCTGCTGCTGGTGCCGTCGACTGTAACCAACCTGTGGCAGCTGGCCTTTGGCGGTGCGTTGCAGGCGTTGCTAGTGCGGTTGTGGCCGATGCTGCTGATGGTCGTGCTCGGTACCGGATTGGGTACGGCCTGGCTGGGCATGGGCAGCGGGCAATCTATGACCCGCGCGTTGGGCGCCGCGCTGCTGCTGTACGCGTTAAGCGGTTTGCTGCTGCCGCCGCTGCGGATCCCGGCGAGCTGGGAGCGCTGGCTGGGGCCGCTGTGCGGGTTGCTGACCGGCATCGTGACGGCGGCCACCGGCGTCTTCGTGATTCCCGCCGTGCCGTATCTGCAAGCGTTGGGGTTGCAGCGCAATGAGCTGGTGCAGGCGTTGGGCGTGTCGTTCACCGTCTCCACGCTGGCTTTGGGTGCCGGCCTGTTCTGGCGCGGTGAAGTGGGCGGTGCAGAGCTGGGTGCGTCCTTTATTGCCTTACTGCCGGCGCTGGCCGGGATGGTGTTGGGCCAATGGTTGCGCCAATGCATTAGCGCCGCACTGTTCAAAAAGGTGTTCTTTATCGGTCTGGCCCTGCTGGCTCTGCACCTCTTGATAGCCGGCTGATAGACTCGCCGGCTTTCCCCTCCCGCCCGAGTTTTCTCATGCGCCGCTTATTGTTCAGCCTGCTGTTACTCAGTGGTTTCGCCCACGCGCAGCTCCCGGAAACCGACTGGTTGTCGCTGATGCCCAAGTCCGATCAAAAGGCGCTCGAAGACATGCCCGAGATCAGCCACAACACCCCGGAAGGCGACGGCACCTTCAACAGCAAAGGCGGTTTGAAGCAGGAGAAGGGCCTGCCGGCGGTGATGTATTCCACCAAAACCGTCGCCGAAATGAACAACAAGAACATCCGCATCGGCGGCTACCCGGTGCCGCTGGAAACCGACGCCAAGGGCCGCGCCACCCTGTTTTTCCTCGTGCCGTACCCGGGCGCCTGCATTCACGTGCCGCCACCGCCGCCGAATCAGATGGTGCTGGTGCGTTATCCCAAGGGCCTCAAACTCAACGACATCTATAACCCGCTGTGGGTGACCGGCACGTTGAAGGTAGAAAAGGTCAGCAATGACCTGGCCGATGCCGCCTACGCGCTGGATGCCAGCAACGTGCGCGCGGTCACCGAAGCTGACTTATAAATAGAGAATGTAAGCGAGTAATAGATTTTTTCTTATGGCCAGAAGGCGCCGATAGGTTTTAGTCTGGCAACCAGTTCATTTGCCGCTGGTTGCCGTTATGCCGACTTCCCTGAATGCCATGCGTAACGCCTGGGTAAACCAGGCCCACACCCACCCGTTCACCACCTTGGGCTTCGGCGCTGCCGGCCTGGCGGTGGTCGTACTGGTGGTGATCAGCATCTACAACGCTTTCCAGGGCGACGGCTCGGGCCACCTCAATTACGCCTTGCTCGGCGGCCTGGCCGGGTTTGGCGCCACGGCGGCGGGCGCTGTGTTTGCCCTGGCGCTGGGTTCGATCAAAGCCCGAACCCAAGACACCATGCTCGGCTTTGCCGCCGGCATGATGCTCGCCGCCAGCTCCTTCTCGCTGATTCTGCCGGGCTTGGCTGCGGCCAAGGAAATCACCGGCAACGGGCCGATGGCGGCGCTCACCGTGGTGGTCGGCCTGGGTCTTGGCGTATTGCTGATGCTCGGCCTGGACCGCTTCACTCCCCATGAACACGACAGCACCGGCCCCTGCGGCCCGGAGGCCGAGCGCATCAACCGCGTGTGGTTGTTTGTATTGGCGGTGACGCTGCACAACATTCCTGAAGGCATGGCCATTGGCGTCAGCTTTGCCGGCGGCGATATGAGCGTCGGCCTGCCGCTGACCACCGCCATCGCCATTCAGGACATTCCTGAAGGTCTGGCCGTGGCCATGGCGTTGCGCGCCACCGGCATGTCGTCGGTGAAGGCGGCCGTGCTGGCGATTCTCAGCGGGGCTATGGAGCCGTTGGGCGCGTTGATCGGGATTGGCGTCTCGAGCGGGTTTGCCCTGGCGTACCCGATTGCCATGGGCCTGGCGGCCGGGGCGATGATTTTTGTGGTGTCCCACGAAGTGATTCCGGAAACCCATCGCAATGGTCACCAGACGCCGGCGACTTTGGGGCTGATGGCGGGGTTTGCGGTGATGATGTTTCTGGATACCGCGTTGGGCTGATTACGGCACGGTGCTGCTGAGCACCAGCCGATTGCGCCCCAACTCTTTGCCGCGATACAGCCGCTGATCCGCGCAGCGGTACAGCTCACTGGCGCTATGCCCATCGGCCGGCCACTGCGCCAGGCCGAAGGTCGCCGACAGCGGAATGCTTTCATTGCCGTACTGCAACGCATGGTTGGCGATCTGCTGGCGCAGGGTTTCCACCAGCGGCGTAGCCGCAGCCAGATCGGTGTTGCGCAAAATCAGGCCAAATTCTTCGCCGCCCAGGCGCCCCAGGCTGTCGGTTACCCGCAGGCGCAGCAGCAAGCCTTCGCAGATATGGATCAGCGCCTTGTCACCGGCATCGTGCCCCCAGCAATCGTTGACCCGCTTGAAATGGTCGACGTCCATGATCACCAGCACCAACGGCAACCCACTGCGCTCGCCTTCCAGAATGCTGCGCTCCAACGCCTGCTGGAAACTGCCACGGCTGGCAACGCCGGTGAGCGCGTCGGTCTGCGCCTGCCGTTCAAGCTCTTCGTAAGCGGCGGCGCGACGGGCTTCGTAGAGGTGCACGAAGATGACGATCATCACGCCGCAGAGCACGGCGTTAAGGATGTCGATCATGCCGGCAGAGGTGTCGGGCAGAGGGAAACGGTGGAAATACAGGCCAATGGCGGCCAGGGCGAACGGAGTGGTCAGCAGAAATCCGCGTACCCGGCCGAGCAGCAGATACGACAGCAACGGAATGATGTAAATCCACACATAGGCCGTGGTGGAGGCCGCGGGCATCACGATGATGTAGAGCAGGAAGCAGAAGGTCGGCACCAGAAACAGGTAGATCCACGGCACCAGGTGACGCGCGCTGACAATTTTCCAGCCGCCCCACACCAGCACGGTGCTGGCAACCAGTTCAAAAGTGGCGGTCAGGGGGTTACCGGCGAGAAATTGCAGGATGGCGAAGCTGGTGAGCACCAGGCCCGTGCTGACCAGAATCAGGCGCATAAGCGAGCGCTTGCCTGTTTCTTCCAGGCCGTTCTTGCCGGCGGATACACCAAATTTGATGAGCATGGGGCCGAACACTGCGATTCGAGTGATCGCGCATTGCAATACAGCGCGGGGTTATTGGCAAGGGGCCACTACCTAAAGCGTGGAAGGTGCCGCGAAATGCCTTGGGTAGGATGGGTCGGGCCGCGCAGGCGAGGCGAAGCCGAAACCCATCATCTATAGAGAGTCAGACCACAAGGTGACAGCCATAACGTGCTCGGCACCCGGCGCCACGGTCACGATGTCATCCAGCACATTGGCCGTTTCAATGCACAGCATGGTGGGCCAGGCGTCATCGGCGAACTGGCTGAGGCGCTGGGCCTTGTCTATCCACGGGTTCCACACCACCGCCGAGCGCGAGCCGCTGCTGGCCAGGTGAATGCGGCGCTGCCACAGCGGGTCGAGAATGCTCAGCTGCGCGGGAATATCCAGGTAGATGCGGTCGGTCTCGCCGGCAAAGGTGACGTCGCCCTGTTGCCGGCGCTGCTGCCAGTCTTCCAGGGTTTCGATATAGCGGGTCTGGTCGAGGCCTTCGATGCGCGCCTGGTGAATATCGGCGACGGCAAAGTAGGTGTGCAGCGCCTGGCTCAGGGTCAGCGGCTGGCTGCCGGTGTTGCGGGTGGTGAGGCTGAGGGTCAGGCGTTCGTCGAGGCGCACGTCGAAGCTGAGTTCGATGCCTTTGGGCAGCGTGGCCAGGGTGTGCGTGGGGAAGCTGAAACGCAGGCTGACGCTGGTTTCGTCGCTGTCGATGCCTTGCAGCTGCCAGTCCAGGCCGCGTACCAGGCCATGGGCGGGTGCCGCGCCGCCGGCGTGCTGCTGTTGAATGGGTTCAGGGTTGCGCGCGAGGTCGCCAAACCATGGCCAGCACACGGGCACGCCGCCGCGCACTGATTGGCCTTTTTTATAGGCGGCTTCTTCGCTTAGCCAGATAACCGGCTGCTGCCCATGGGGTTGATAGCGCAGCACCTGCGCGCCCTGTTGCGCCACCAGTAATTCCGCCTGTGCGGTGCGAACGCGCCAGCACACCAGTTCATCCAACTCGATACGTTCGACCTGAGGGGCGGCGGTGGGCATAGGGCGGGGCTCCGGTTCTGAAGTTTTTAACCCCCTCTCCCGCTGGCGGGAGAGGGTTGGGGAGAGGGTGGCAGGCGACTCGGTCTTGCGATGGCGTTACGCCCGGCCCTCTCCCCCAGCCCCTCTCCCACACGTGGGCGAGGGGAGCATGACTGAGTTGGGACTTAACGCCGTGGCACAGGCCGCGTACGGCCGCTGCCGTCGATGGCAACAAACACGAATACTGCTTCGGTCACCTTGCGCCATTCGCTGGAGAGCGGGTCATCGCTCCACACTTCCACCAGCATCTGGATCGAGCTGCGGCCGATTTCCAGGGTTTGGCTATAGAAGGAGAGCTGCGCGCCGACGGCGACCGGTACCAGAAAGGCCATGCGGTCGATGGCGACGGTGGATACCCGCCCGCCGGCAACCTTACTGGCCATCGCGGTGCCGGCGAGGTCCATCTGCGAGACCAGCCAGCCGCCGTAAATATCGCCAAACCCGTTGGTTTCGCGGGGGAGCGCGGTAATTTGCAGCGCCAGATCGCCCTGCGGGGTTGGGTCTTCTTGTTCGAGTTCGATCATGCGTTGGTGCCTCTTGCCCGTCACTCTTATTGGATGTGGCCAGTCTCGGGCTTGACTGCTCACTCGGCTAACAGGCCGCAAGTTGGGTTCGCAGAAGACCCGGCCGCTCTAGCCGGGGCCAGACGCAGACAGGGCGCAGTATATATAGGCTTCGCGCCTAGCACGACTACGCAGTCTTCGAATTGACCGAAAACTACGCAACCTACGGTTTCTGTGTGCAATTTGCTATCGTGCGCGCCTGCCGCGCGGGGCTTGCGCCCGCTGTGGCTGCGCTTTCAGCCGATGAGAAGCCTATTTATGTCCACCGCCGCCGTGCCGACCACTCCCTCTACTCGTCCGCTCACCCGCAGCGATTACAAAACTCTGTCGCTGTCTGCCCTGGGCGGTGCGCTGGAGTTTTACGACTTCATTATTTTCGTGTTCTTCGCGGCCGTGGTCGGCAAGCTGTTCTTCCCGGCGGAAATGCCCGAGTGGCTGCGCCAGATGCAAACCTTCGGCATCTTCGCCGCCGGCTACCTGGCGCGCCCATTGGGCGGCATCGTGATGGCCCACTTTGGCGACCTGCTGGGACGCAAGAAGATGTTCACCCTGAGCATTTTCATGATGGCCGTACCGACCTTGCTGATGGGCTTGCTGCCCACCTACGCGCAAATCGGCATGTGGGCGCCGATTGCCCTGCTGCTGTTGCGGGTGATTCAGGGCGCCGCCATTGGCGGTGAAGTGCCGGGCGCCTGGGTGTTTGTCGCCGAGCATGTGCCGCAGCGGCATATCGGCTACGCCTGCGGCACCCTGACCTCGGGCCTGACTGCCGGCATTCTGCTGGGTTCGTTGGTGGCCACCCTGTTCAACAGCCTGTTCACCCCCGAAGAATTGCTGGCTTACGGCTGGCGCGGGCCGTTCCTGCTCGGCGGTGTGTTTGGTTTGCTCTCGGTGTACCTGCGCCGCTGGCTGCACGAAACCCCGGTGTTCGCCGAGCTGCAGCAGCGCAAGGCGCTGGCCGAAGAAGTACCGCTCAAAGCCGTGGTGCGTGATCACCGTGGCGCGATTCTGTTGTCGATGCTGCTCACCTGGGTGCTGTCGGCCGGCATTATCGTGGCCATCCTCATGACCCCGACCCTGCTGCAAACCGTTTACGGCTTCACTGCGGCCACGGCGTTGCAGGCCAATAGCCTGGCCATCGTGTTCCTGAGTGTGGGCTGTGTGGGCGCGGGTGCCCTGGCGGACCGCTTTGGCGCGAGCCGGGTGTTTATCATTGGCAGCCTGTTGCTGCTGGCCAGTTCCTGGACCTTCTACACCCGCATCGGCGCGCACCCGGAATGGCTGTTCCCGCTGTATGCGTTGACCGGGTTGTTTGTAGGCATGATCGGCGCGGTGCCGTTCGTGATGGTGAATGCCTTCCCGCCGGTGGTGCGTTTCTCCGGGTTGTCGTTTTCCTACAACCTGGCCTACGCGATCTTTGGCGGGCTGACACCGATGATGGTCACCCTGCTGTTGAAGACCGACCCGCTCGGGCCGGCCTACTACGTCGCCGCACTGTGCGGCGTGGGCTTTTGCGTGGGGCTCTACCTGCTTACTTCGAAGCGCTGACTCGCCACACTTTATTGCCGACATCGTCGGTCACCAGCAGGGCGCCCTGGCTGTCGTTGGCGACATCCACCGGGCGGCCCTGGGCTTCGCCTTCAGCGTTCAGGAAGCCGGTCAGCACATCCACCGGTTCGCCTTTGGGCATACCGGCGCTGAACGGCACGAAGATCACCTTGTAGCCGGCACGCGGGTCGCGGTTCCACGAACCGTGCTGGGCCACGAACAAGCCTTCCTTGCGGTCCGGCAGCGCGCTTTTCTCCCCAAACACGATACCCAGTGACGCCGTGTGCGCCCCCAGGGCGTAATCCGGCACCAGCGCTTTAGCCACCAGGTCCGGGTTCTGCGGTTTTACCCGATCATCCACATGCTGACCGTAATAGCTGTAGGGCCAGCCATAGAAGCCGCCGTCTTTTACCGAGGTGATGTAGTCGGGCACCAGGTCATTGCCCAGCTCGTCGCGCTCGTTCACCGCCGTCCAGAGTTTGCCGGTGCTCGGTTCCCACGCCAGCCCGTTGGGGTTGCGCAGGCCGGTGGCGAACAGGCGTTTGTCGCCATTGGTTGGATTCACTTCCCAGATGGCGGCGCGGCCTTCTTCTATATCCAGGCCGTTTTCGCCGACGTTGCTGTTGGAGCCGACCGTGACGTACAGCTTTTTGCCGTCGGCACTGGCGATCACGTTTTTGGTCCAGTGGTGGTTCAGCCCGGCGGGCAGGGCGGTGACCTGGGTCGGCGGCTCGCTGATCTGCGTTTGGCCGGTCACGTAAGGCACGCGCACCAGGGCATTGGCGTTGGCGATATAGAGGTCGTTACCGACCAGCACCATCCCGAACGGCGAGTGCAGGTTTTCCAGGAAAGCAGTTTTTACTTCCGCCACACCGTCGTGGTCAGCATCGCGCAGCAGGGTGATGCGGTTAGCGCTCGGTACGCCGGCGCCGGCCTTTTCCATGATCTTGCCGGCGACGAAGTTCTTGATGCTAAAGCCTGGGTCTTGCTCCGGCGGCGGCGTGTTGCTCTCGGCCACCAGCACATCGCCGTTGGGCAACACGTACAGCCAGCGCGGGTGATCAAGGCCTTCGGCAAACGCCTTGACCTGAGTGCCTGCCGCCGCCACAGGCATGCTGCCCTTGGCCCAGCCGACCGCCTTGGCCACATTTACGGTGGGCACCAGGCTGGATTCGGGAGCCGGCAAGGGTGGATTGGGGCCGTAGCCGACGGCAGCCGATTGCGGAGCGGTTTCAGCGCAGCTGCTGCACGCGATGGCGAGCAGGGTGAAGGGCAGTAAACGAGCGAGTTGCATCGGGCAGTCTCCAGGTCGTTTCAAATGGCTCAATTTAAGGACAACGTGTTCATCTGCTTGTTATGAAAAGGTAGCAAGGGGATATCTAGTTGGGACTGGGTGGAGCGTCGCGAGCGAAGGCCAGGCAAGGCAAAAGCAGGTGAGCGAGCGGAGTTGGCATACAGCCAATGAGCATCGCGAGTCTGCTTTTAACGCCGCCTGGCCGAGCGCAGCAGCTCCATGATGGCCTTTAATCTAATTGTCACATTCAAGTCATAGAGTCGTCACACGGCCTACAGATACTTGGCCCCGTTCCAACACCCCCCTTTCCTGCTAGGAGCAAGGCATGAAACTGAAGCGTTTGATGGCGGCCCTGACTTTTGTCGCCGCTGGCGTCGCCACCGCAAGCGCGGTTGCCGCTGTTGACCCGTCGATTCCGTCTTACACCAAGACCACCGGCGTTTCCGGCAACCTGTCCAGCGTTGGTTCCGACACCCTCGCCAACCTCATGACTCTGTGGGCTGAGGAATACAAGCGTCTGTACCCGAACGTCAACATCCAGATTCAGGCCGCCGGTTCTTCCACCGCGCCACCCGCTCTGACCGAAGGCACCGCTAACCTGGGCCCGATGAGCCGCAAGATGAAGGACGTCGAGCTGCAAGCGTTCGAATCCAAGTATGGCTACAAGCCGACCGCCGTTCCGGTAGCCGTCGACGCCCTGGCCGTATTCGTACACAAAGACAACCCGATCAAAGGCCTGACCATGGCCCAGGTTGACGCCATCTTCTCCGCTACCCGCCTGTGCGGTGGCTCGAAAGACATCAAGACCTGGGGCGACCTGGGCCTGACCGGCGACCTGGCCAACAAGCCAATCCAATTGTTCGGCCGTAACTCGGTTTCCGGCACCTACGGCTACTTCAAAGAAGAAGCCCTGTGCAAAGGCGACTACAAAGCCAACGTGAACGAACAACCAGGTTCGGCCTCGGTTGTTCAGTCGATCAGCTCCTCGGTCAACGGTATCGGCTACTCGGGTATCGGCTACAAAACCGCCAGCGTTCGCACCGTGGCCCTGGCCAAGAAAGAAGGCGGCGAGTTCGTTGAAGACAACGAAGCCAATGCCCTGAACGGCACCTACCCGCTGTCGCGTTTCCTGTTCGTGTACGTGAACAAGGCGCCGAACAAGCCTCTGGCTCCGCTGGAAGCTGAATTCGTGAAGATGGTTCTGTCCCAGCAAGGTCAGCAGGTTGTAGTCAAAGACGGCTACATCCCGCTTCCGGCAAAAGTTGCTGAAAAAGCTCTTAAAGACCTCGGTCTCTAAGTTCGGATTCCCAGGCTAGAGCCAGACAAGGCGAGGCCGGGCCGACCAGCGCAGCGTACTTCAGTACGTGAGCATGGGCGGCCCGGCCTCAACGCCGTCTGGCCGACGACTGGGAAAACCGACAAGCACTCGCAAGCCTGCTGCTCCATTACACTTTGGTGTCATTGGTCAGTGGGTTTTTTGCGTCACAGCTTTGTCATGTTTCTGTCATACAGAGCCGCTAGGGTGTGCGCATGAACGATCTGGCAAATTCCCCCATGACTGCGAATTCCTCCTCCGGACGCATTGATTTCAATACGCCCGAGCTGCAACGCAAGCGCCGTATCCGCGCGCTTAAAGACCATCTGGCCCGCTGGTACGTAATGATCGGCGGCCTTTCCGTGCTCGGCGCCATCACGCTGATCTTCTTCTATCTGGGTTATGTGGTGTTCCCGTTGTTCCAGGGCGCCGAGCTGACCGAGAAGAAGGTGCAAAGCCCTGCATGGCTGCAACAGGACGCCGGCAAACCGCTGCTGCTCGCCATCGAAGAGCAGAACCAGGTCGCCATGCGCGTTTCCGATAAAGGTGAAGTGATTTTCTTCGCCACCAAGAACGGCGACGAAATCAAACGCGTGCCCCTGACTCTGCCGGCCGGCGCCAGCGTGGCGTCCATCGGCCAGGCGCAAGCCGGTAACAACCTGGTGGTGCTCGGCCTCTCCAACGGCCAGGCCCTGGTGTTCAAGCACAACTACATCGTCACCTACCCGGACAACCACAAAACCATCACCCCGCAGCTCGAATACCCCTACGGCGAAGCGCCGCTGGTGATCGATCCGCAGGGCCGTGCGCTCGAGCACGTAAGCCTCAGCGCCACCGACGAAACCATGTTGCTGGGCGCGTCTTCAGGCAGCGAACTGCTGATGCTGTCGCTGACCAGCGAAGAAAACATGATGACCGGCGAAACCACCCTGACCCAGGACCGCATCGCCCTGCCGCAGATCGCCGAGCCCATCAAGGCCCTGTATATCGACCCGCGTCAGCAGTGGTTGTACGTGCTTAACGGCCGCGCCCAGGCCGACGTGTTCAACCTGCGTGAGCGCAGCCTGAATGGCCGCTACAAACTGCTGGAAGACGCCGACACCGAAGTGACCGCCAGTACCCAGTTGCTGGGCGGCATCTCGTTGATGATCGGTAACTCCAAAGGCGGCATCAGTCAGTGGTTCATGGCCCGCGACCCGGATGGTTCCTCGCGCTTCAAACATATTCGCGACTTTCAGCAAGGCGATTCGCCGATCGTGCAGATCAACCCGGAGGAGCGCCGCAAAGGCTTCGTCGCCCTGGACGCTGCCGGTGAGCTGGGCGTGTACCACAGCACCGCCGAACGCACCTTGCTGGTAGAAAAGATTGTCGACGGCAAAGGCGTTCTGGCCATGTCGCCACGCGCTAATCGTCTGGTGGTTGAGGCCGGTACCGAGCTGCACCCGCTGACCCTGAAAAACCCGCACCCGGAAGTGTCCTTCAGCGCGCTGTGGGGCAAGGTCTGGTACGAAAGCTACGACGAGCCGAAATACATCTGGCAGTCCACCGCCGCCAACACCGAGTTCGAACCCAAGCTGAGCCTGGCGCCGCTGACCTTCGGTACATTGAAGGCCGCGTTCTACGCCATGTTGCTGGCCGCGCCTCTGGCCGTCGCCGCCGCCATCTACACCGCCTACTTCATGGCGCCGCGCATGCGCCGCAAAGTGAAGCCGATCATCGAACTGATGGAAGCGCTGCCGACGGTAATTCTCGGCTTCTTCGCCGGCCTGTTCCTCGCGCCGTATGTGGAAGGCCACTTGCCGGGCATCTTCAGCCTGCTGGTGCTGACGCCGCTGGGCATTCTGCTCGCCGGCTGGGGCTGGAGCCGCCTGCCGGAATCCATCCGCTTGCGCGTACCGGAAGGCTGGGAATCGCTGACCCTGATCCCGGTGATTCTGATCGTCGGCACCTTGGCCCTGGGCATGAGCCCGTACATGGAAAACTGGTTCTTCGGCGGCGACATGCGCCTGTGGATCTCCCATGACCTGGGCATCACCTACGACCAGCGCAATGCCCTGATCGTCGGCCTGGCCATGGGTTTTGCGGTTATCCCGAACATCTTCTCCATCGCCGAAGACGCCGTGTTCAGCGTGCCGCGCAGCCTGACCCTGGGTTCCCTGGCACTCGGTGCCACCACCTGGCAGACCATGACCCGTGTGGTGATCCTTACCGCAAGCCCGGGCATCTTCTCCGCGCTGATGATCGGCATGGGCCGAGCGGTCGGGGAAACCATGATCGTGCTGATGGCCACCGGTAACACCCCGGTTATGGAAATGAACCTGTTCGAAGGCCTGCGCACCCTGGCAGCCAACGTCGCGGTGGAAATGCCTGAATCGGAAGTCGGCGGCAGCCACTACCGCGTGCTGTTTCTCTCGGCACTGGTACTGCTGTTGTTCACCTTCATCATGAACACCTTGGCCGAACTGATTCGTCAGCGTCTGCGCAAGAAATACGCAGCGCTCTAAAGGATGAATGCCGTGAAGAAGAATTCTCTCAACGCCTGGTTCAAAAGCGGTTCGCCAGGTATCTGGATGAGCGGCGGCGCGGTGTCCATCGCCGTGATCATGACCATCGGCCTGCTGCTGGTGATCGCCTTCCGTGGCCTGGGCCACTTCTGGCCAGCCGACCTGCTGCAAGCCACCTACTCCATTCCGGGGCAACCTAGCCACCTGGTGGTCGGTGAAGTGGTGCAGGCCGAAGAAGTGCCGCTGGCACGCTTGAAAGGTGCCGGCTTGCCGGTGCCGGACAACGGCCCGGAATTCATGACCCGTGAGCTGCTCAAGGTCGGTAACCGCGATATCTACGGCGCCGACTTCACCTGGCTGGTCGGTGACTGGCTGGTGGATCAGAAGAAACCCGTCGAGCTGATGACCCTGGTGCGTCGCGAGTGGGGCAACTTCTACGGCACCCTGGTCAGCGTCAAAGAAAGCGGCAAGGTGATCGCCGAAGGCGAGGCCGGCTGGCCGACCCTGCAAGAGCGCATCGTGCGTGTCGAAGGCCTGGCCGCGCAGTTGTCCAAGCTCGAGAAGAAAGACATCGGCGCGATCAACCATGATCTCGAACGCCTGCGTCTGAAAACCCGCAAGCTGGAACTGGAAAAAACGCTGACCGCCGAAGCGCAAGCCGATATCGACGCCGAGCGCGCCGAGCTCGACGCCAAGTACAAAGGCCTGGAAGGCCAACTGCTGGAGCTGCACCAGGCCGTGGACCGCGACAGCATCGTGGTGCGCGAAGCTGACGGCAAAGAAATCGAAATCAGCCTGGGCAAGATCGTTCACGCCTACCAGCCTAACGGCATGAGCGTGTTCACCAAGCTGCGCATGTACTTCGCCAACCTGTGGGAATTCCTCTCCGACGACCCACGTGAAGCCAACACCGAAGGCGGTATCTTCCCGGCCATTTTCGGCACCGTGATGATGACCCTGATCATGGCCATGATCGTTACCCCGTTCGGTGTGCTGGCTGCGGTGTACCTGCGCGAATACGCCAAGCAGGGCCCGCTGACCCGCATCATCCGCATCGCGGTGAACAACCTGGCTGGTGTGCCGGCGATTGTGTACGGCGTGTTCGGTCTGGGCTTCTTCGTTTACGTGCTGGGCGGATCCATCGACCGCCTGTTCTTCGCCGAAGCGCTGCCGGCGCCAACCTTCGGTACGCCGGGCCTGATGTGGGCCTCGCTGACCCTGGCGATTCTGGCCGTACCGGTGGTGATCGTGGCCACCGAAGAAGGCCTGGCGCGTATTCCGCGTGCCGTGCGCGAAGGCTCGCTGGCGCTCGGTGCTACCAAGGCTGAAACCTTGTGGAAAGTGGTGTTGCCGATGGCCAGCCCGGCCATGATGACCGGCATGATCCTCGCCGTGGCCCGCGCCGCCGGTGAAGTGGCGCCGCTGATGCTGGTGGGCGTGGTGAAACTGGCACCGTCGCTGCCGGTAGACGGCAACTACCCGTACCTGCACCTGGACCAGAAGATCATGCACCTGGGCTTCCACATCTACGACGTCGGCTTCCAGAGCCCCAACGTAGAAGCGGCCCGCCCGTTGGTGTACGCCACGGCATTGCTGCTGGTGATGGTGATCGCCGGCTTGAACCTCTCGGCGGTGGCGATTCGTAACCACCTGCGTGAGAAGTACAAAGCGCTGGATCACTAAGAAAAACACCGTCGTCCTCGCGCACGCCGGGACCCAGAATGGTTTGGACAACGCATGCTCCTGACCGAATCTGGATCCCACCCTGCGCTGGGATGACGGAGTAAAGAATTCGAATGACTTATCGCTGGCCAGTGCACCGGTCAGCCAAACGTAAATTACGCATCGAGGTTTCTCCATGCAGCACGAATCCCAGCCACACGGCATCAACATCTCTGCCCTTGGCCGTGAAAAACAGAACCTGAGCCTGGCCAATGAGCCGGTCACCCTTGAAGTACCTGGCTTGAGCCTTTTTTACGGCGAGAAGCAGGCGCTCTACGACGTCAAGATGAACATCCCCAAGCAGCGCGTGACCGCCTTTATCGGCCCGTCCGGCTGCGGCAAGTCGACTTTGCTGCGTTGCTTCAACCGCATGAACGACCTGGTGGACGGCTGCCGCGTTGAAGGCGAAATCAACCTCGACGGCACCAACATCTACCGCAAAGGCGAAGACGTGGCCGAGCTGCGTCGTCGTGTTGGCATGGTGTTCCAAAAGCCCAACCCGTTCCCGAAAAGCATCTACGAGAACGTGGCCTACGGCCTGCGCATCCAAGGCATCAACCAGAAGCGCGTACTCGACGAAGCCGTTGAAGCCTCGCTGCGTGGCGCCGCGTTGTGGGACGAAGTAAAAGACCGTCTGCACGAGTCGGCCCTGGGTATGTCCGGTGGTCAGCAACAGCGTCTGGTCATTGCCCGTACCATCGCCGTGCAGCCCGAAGTGCTGCTGCTCGACGAACCGTGCTCGGCACTGGACCCGATCTCCACCCTGAAAGTGGAAGAGCTGATTTACGAGCTGAAATCCAAGTTCACCATCGTCATCGTGACCCACAACATGCAACAGGCCGCGCGGGTGTCTGACTACACGGCGTTTATGTACATGGGCAAGCTGATCGAGTTTGGTGACACCGATACGTTGTTCACCAACCCTGCGAAGAAACAAACCGAAGACTACATCACCGGTCGTTACGGTTAGTTTTCGATCAGTCCCCTCTCCCGCGTGCGGGAGAGGGTTAGGGTGAGGGGCCTTTGCGTTGCAGCCGACCCTCACCCCCGGCCCCTCTCCCGCAAGCGGGAGAGGGGAGAAAAACCCCGGTTCAGGACGTGCACATGATCAACAAAGACAGCCTCACCCACCACATCTCCGCCCAGTTCAACGCCGAGCTGGAAGAGGTGCGCAGCCACCTGCTGGCCATGGGCGGCCTGGTGGAAAAACAAGTCAACGACGCCGTTACCGCGCTGATCGATGCCGACTCCGGTCTGGCCCAGCAGGTGCGTGAGATCGATGACCAGATCAACCAGATGGAGCGCAACATCGACGAAGAATGCATCCGCATTCTGGCCCGTCGTCAGCCTGCCGCTTCCGACCTGCGTTTGATCATCAGCATCTCCAAGTCGGTGATCGACCTGGAACGCATCGGCGACGAAGCCACCAAGATCGCCAAACGCGCCATCGAGCTGTGCGAAAACGGCGAAGCGCCACGCGGCTATGTGGAAGTGCGTCATATCGGCGACCAGGTGCGCAAGATGGTTCAGGAATCCCTGGACGCCTTCGCCCGCTTCGACGCCGACCTGGCCCTGTCGGTGGCCAAATACGACAAGACCATCGACCGCGAATACAAAACCGCGCTGCGCGAGCTGGTCACCTACATGATGGAAGACCCACGTTCCATTACCCGCGTGCTGAGCATCATCTGGGTGCTGCGCTCGCTGGAGCGTATCGGCGACCACGCACGCAATATTGCCGAGCTGGTGATTTACCTGGTGCGCGGCACGGACGTAAAACACCTCGGGTTAGCGCGTATGGAAGAAGAAGTAAAAGGCACAGCCGACAAAGGTTAAACCTTTGTTTTGCGCCATCAACAACGCCCGGCATTGCCCGGGCGTTGTCGTTTTTGTGCGTTAGCGTCGGCTTCCTGCACGCGGTTTGGCTATTCGTCCTGAGGCGAGGCTATGCTTATGCCATTACTGAAGGGGTGGTCGATGAGCAAAATCAGCGTGCTGGTGGTGGATGACGCGCCGTTTATCCGTGATCTGGTCAAGAAGGGCCTGCGTAACGCATTCCCCGGCATCCAGATCGAAGACGCGGTGAACGGCCGTAAAGCCCAGCAAATCCTGGGTCGGCAGGCGTTCGATCTGATTCTCTGCGACTGGGAAATGCCCGAGCTTTCCGGCCTGGAACTGCTGACCTGGTGCCGCGAACAGCCAACGATGCAAACCCTGCCGTTCATCATGGTCACCAGCCGCGGCGACAAAGAGAACGTGGTGCAGGCCATTCAGGCCGGCGTCTCCGACTTTATCGGCAAGCCCTTCACCAACGAGCAGTTGATCACCAAGGTCAAAAAAGCCCTGCACAAAGCCGGCAAACTCGAAGCCTTGATGGGCAGCGCGCCGAAAACCGCTGCCTCGCCCTTTGGCAACGACTCACTGTCAGCCCTTACCGGCGGTAAGGCCGAAGTGGTCAAACCCAATGCCGCCGCCCCAGCCCTGCTGCTACCGGTTCTGCCGCCGCACTGCTCGGCGGCGCCGCCAAGCCCGCCGCTGCGGCTGCGGCGCCTTCCGGCCGCGGCCAAGGCCAACTGCGTCTGGCCAGCGGCAACCTGGCCTGCGTTATCAAAGCCCTGAGTCTGAAAGAAGCCGCGCTGCTGGTAAAACGTCTGGATAACCTGCCGCAAGTGCTGGAAAGCGCCGTGCTCGACCTGGAGCAAGGCGACGGCGGCGAAGTGGCGCGTCTGAACGGTTACCTGCACTCGGTTGCCGCCTTCGAGCCAAAACCTGACAGCGAATGGCTGCAACTGATCTTCCGCTTCGTCGACCGCGACCCGCAGAAGCTCGACTACCTCTCGCGTCTGATCGCTCGCGGCACCACGCAGAAGCATTTTGTGCCAGGGGCGTGAGGCGGTTCAGCCGACCGATGGCGCGCGGTGGTTCACAGCCAGGCCGCCCGCATCTCGCGGGCCAAGCGCAGCGCTGCTAGTCTTGCCCGTCCAAATACCCGTTAGAACGATGCCGTTATGCTAGGGCGCATTATCCTTCTCTGTGGTCTGACACTTGCCGCCGCCAATCCAGCCGCGGCATTGACCATCTACAAATACACCGACGCCAATGGTGTGGTGACCTACACCGACAAAGCCGCGCCCGGCGCGCAGGTGTTTGTGTTCCGCGACCGCATGGTCGAGCGCCTGGACACTCAGGTGAAGCTGGAAACCCAGAAGCACGATGCCGGCGAAACCCTGGTGGTGCGCAACGACCTGTATGCGCCGGTGGAAGTGGAGCTGAGCATCAACAACGCGGTGAACGTGTCCGGCATGCCCGACAAGCCCATCCACTGGGTGCTCCCGCCGCGCAGCAAGATCCGCCTGGCCACCCTGGCCCCGCGTGATGCCAGCCAGGCGATGCGCTACAAGCCGAAACTACGCACCGCCCTGGGCGACCCGCGCCTGCAACCCATCGGTTACGACTACCCGTTGCCGTGGGTCGGCGGGCCGTTCCGGCAGAGCCAGGGCGCCAACGGCAAATACAGCCACTTCACCCCCAAAGGCCGTTACGCCATCGATATCGCCATGCCCGAAGGCACGCCGATTGTGTCGGCGCGCGCCGGTACGGTGGTAAAAGTGGAAAACAGCCAGAGCGGGCGTGGCAACAACCCCTCCGGCAACTTTGTGCGGGTGCTGCACGACGACGGCACCATGGGCGTTTACCTGCACTTGATGCGCGGCTCGGTGCTGGTCAACGAGGGCCAGCGCATCGCCCTCGGCACGCCATTGGCGCGCTCGGGCAATACCGGCAACAGCAGCGGCCCGCACCTGCATTTCGTCATTCAGCGCAATATGGGCTTGGCGCTGGAGTCGATTCCGTTTGATTTTGTGCAGCCAGTCGACACCTTGCCCAACTTTGCCGTGGGCGGCGACTGAAGTCCCCTGCTAGCCTGTTGGCAGAACGTCAATCTTCGTCAAGGACCGACGCACAGGCATAGGGTGAGCAATGCGGCTGCGCTTACACGTCATAACGGTGTTGTTGTGCTGGTTGGCAGCCTTTTCCTGCCACGCCGCCCTGGTGCAATTGCAAGATGATATGGAGCCCCTGCGCCTGGGCCCGCAGCTTGAATATTTGCTCCCCCAGCAACCCCTGCAATTTGTCGACGCCCAGCGCTCGCGTGGCTGGCAGGTGGTCAATGCCGACGCGCTAAACCTCGGCCACCAGGAACAAGCAGTTTGGGTGCGCGTGCACCTGCTCAATATCGCCAACGTCAACGACTGGCTGCTCTCGGTGGACTGGCCCATCCTCGACCGCGCCGACGTGCGCCTGTATTACCCCGAAAGCCGCAGCTGGGGCGCCATGCAGTCGGCTGGTGATCATCTGCCCTTCAGCACCTGGCCGCGCGCCGAGCGTCAGCTGGTGTTCCCGCTAAGCCTGGAAAAAGCCGAAGAGGCCTGGGTGTATATGCGGGTCAGCAGCAAGGAAAACCTCGTGCTGCCCATGGAGATTTTCAGCAATGAGCAATTTCAGGCCCAAGAGAAAAGCCTGCGCATGGTATTGGGCATGTTCTTCGGCGCCATGCTCGCCATCCTGCTCTACAACGCCAGCCTGTACCTGTTCACCAAACACCGCAGCTATATCTGGTACACCCTGTTTTTGCTCGGGGTGATTGTTTACGAGCTGAGCATTACCGGCATTGGCCCGCTCTACGTCTGGCCCGACCTGGGCACGCCGGCGCGGCAGATTTACGCGCTGTCGGCGATCTGGAGCTTTTTCGCGGCGGCTATGTTCATTCGCGCCTTTCTGCGGTTGCCCCGCTATGGCGGCTGGCCGCTGTGGACCACCAATCTGCTGGCGATTTACTGGGTAGTGGCGCTGGTGCTGGTGTTGGTGGAGCCCGACTGGGTGTACTGGATTGGTGTGAACCAGGTAGCGCTAACCTCGTGCATTCTCGCCCTAGTGGTGGCGGTGTCGGCCTGGCGTCGGGGCAATGCCTCGGCGCCGATGTTTATCCTGGCCTGGAGCTTTCTGATCGTTTGCACCTTTGTGCATGTGGCCGCGCTGGAAGGTCTGTTGCCGATCAACCAGATGACCTTGCGCGCGCAGACCCTGGGCTTTTTCGTCGAATTTATTCTGCTGTCCGTGGCCCTGGCCGACCGCCTGAACCGCGAACGTGCCCAGCGCGTGGAGGCCCAGCACAGCCTGCTGGAAGCCCGCGAAAATGCGCTGGGCACCCAGCAGCAAATGCTTGAAGTGCAACGCCGTACGAACGAAGAGCTGGAACACCGGGTGCAAGAGCGCACTTCGGCCTTGCAACGTACCAAGCAGGATCTGGAACAGGCCAACACCGAGCTCACCCGTATCAGCCACACCGACGCCCTGACCCAACTGGCTAACCGGCGTTACTGCGATCAGCAACTGGCGCACCTGAACGACCCGGCGTTGGCAGTGCTGATGATTGATATCGACCACTTCAAACGCATCAACGACACCTTTGGACATCCCTTTGGTGACACCTGCATCAGTGCGGTGGCGCAGGTGCTCAAGCAGGCTACCCGGCGCAGTGCCGACCTGGCGGCGCGCTATGGCGGTGAGGAGTTTGTGGTGCTGCTCCGGGATAGCAATCCCAAGGATGCATTTGAGTTGGCCGAGCAGGTTCGACAAGCCGTGGCGGGGATTACGCTGGATGCCGAAGGTGTGTCGGTGCAGCTGACGGTCAGTATTGGGGTGGCGTGTAATTCGGCGGAGCATGCGTTGGATGTACAGGCGTTGTTGAGTGCGGCGGATCGCGCGTTGTATGTGGCCAAGCAGGGCGGGAGGAATCAGGTGCAGGGGGTTCAGGGGGTGCCTGCTTGAACGCTCGCCGCGAGGAAAAATAAACGCGGCGACGTTTACCCGGTCTTGGTTTTCACCTCATTGAGCGCCTGCATCAACGGCTGTGGCCGACCCAGCAAGTACCCTTGAACCTTATGCACCCCTAACGCCCGGAGCGCGTCCAGCTCCCGCTGCGTTTCCACGCCTTCCGCCACCACGCTACTCCCCGTCTCCCGCGCAAACGCAATCAACGACGAGGCCAGCGCCCGGCGTTTGAAGTCGTTATCAATGCCCTGGGTAATGCTCATGTCCAGCTTGATGATGTCTGGGCTCAGTTCAAGAATGTGCCGCATGCTCGCGTAGCCGGCCCCGGTATCGTCAATGGATAGCCGCACCCCGCGCTGGCGAAGCGGCGCCAGCGCCTGTTCCAGCCGCACATAGTCGGCCACGGCGGCATGCTCGGTAATCTCCAGCACTAGCCGGCGCGGCGGCAGGTTTTGCAGCAGCGCTGTCAGCCGGCCGCTGTACACCAGCTGCGGCGAACAGTTGAGCGCCAGGTAGGTATGCCCCGGCAATTCGCTGAGTGCGGTGACCGCCAGTTGAATCGCGCGCAATTCCAGATCTACGCCCAGACCGGCTTCGGCGGCCTCAAGAAACCATTGGTCCGGGCTGCGCTGCGGCTGGGTATTGAAGCGCGCCAGGCATTCCCAGCCGCATAGCTCCAGCGTCTGCGCCGCCAGAATCGGTTGGTACACGATGGTGGGCTGGTCGCTGGCCAGCACTTCGGAAATGCGCCGGTGCTTTTGCACGCGGTCGCGCACGCGCTTGAGCTCGCTGTCGAGCTGGTCGGCGATCAGGTCGGCGAACACCCGCATCACTTGCACGTCGCGCTCGCTCAACGAGTCGTCGGCGGCGTACCCAAAGCAGCACAGGGTGCCGTAGAGCCGCCCGTCGCTGAGCCAGATGGGCACGCTCAGATGGGCCCCGATGGGCAATTCGGTGGTTTCCGGCAGCTCCATGGCCAGCGGGCACAGTGAGGTATCGGCGATAAGCTCAGGCAGCAGGCCGTCTACCACGCGCTGGCAGTAACCGGCTTCGGGCGGCAGGGTGTCACCGGGGCTGATGGGCGCTTTGCCCTCGGCGTCGACATGGGTGAACACCCGATCGTCTACGCGAAACTGTGCGAGAAAGGCGACATCCATACCCAAGTGCGTGCGCAAAGCCTTCAGCACACGGTCGATGTAGCTGGAGTCGGATATCCCCTGTGGTCTAAGGGCGATGAGGTCAGCGAGTTGCACGGCTGTCATTCCATGAGCCTCCCATTACGCATATCACCTAAAACTAAAGCCCGAAATCTTTCTGCTAGCCACTCGCGGCGGCAGGTTTTTTTCGATGTTTGCGACCGGTTGCAGGTGACGATCAACCGCGCAGGCCTTGGTTGCCTGTGGATCCCGGTACGCGCAGAAAGTTAAAGGTTTTTGTCGTCAGCCCAGCGGCGCGAACAGCCCCTGCAGCCACTGGCAGAACACCTGCACGCTGGGCTGGCTGCGTTGCCCGTCGGCCACCACCAGGTGAAAGGTTTCGTTCAACTGCACGCGGTGGGTGAAGGGTTGCACCAGCAGGCCGGCGGCGAGGTAGTCGGCGCAGGTCAGCGGGTCGCCAATGGCAATGCCCTGGCCGTCGACGGCCATGCTCAGGCACGTGAGCGAGTCGTGGGCGGTGGTGGCGCGCTGGCTTTCATAGGGCAGGGCATTGGCGCTGGCCAGCCAGCGGCGCCAGGTGCTGCGGTCGCCTTCGTGAATCAGGGTGTGGTTGAGCAGGTCAGCCGGGTTATTCAATGCCACCTCACCGGCAAGCAGGCCCGGGCTGCACACCGGAAACTCTTCCATGCGCAGCAATGGCAAGGCCGTAAAGCCGGGCCACGGCGGGCTGCCGAAGATGATCTGCACGTCGGCGCCACTACCCAGCGTGCTGCCGGTGAGGGTGAACATCGAGGCGCCAAGCTTGAGCTCCAGTTCGATATCCGGGTACTGCGCCCGGAACTGCGGCAGGCGTTTGATCAGCCAGGTATAGGCAAAGGCACCGTCAACAAACAGGCTCAGCGTGCTGGCGCTGGGCAGCAGTTCGGCGGTGGCGCGTTGAATCTGCTGCATGGGTTTTTGGATCTGCGCCAGGTACTTCTGCCCGCTGTCGGTGAGCGCCAAACCCCGGTTGGTGCGATGGAACAACTGAATGTTGAGCTGTGCTTCCAACTGCTTGAGCTGACGGCTGACGGCCGACTGGGTCAAGCACAGTTCTTCGGCAGTGCGGCTGACGTTGAGGTAGGTGGCCGCCAGCACAAAGGTGCGCAATGCATCGAGGGAAGGGAAGCGTGTCATGGCGGGGCTCGGCGGGATTTCTGGTATGCGTGCTAGTCATATCAGGCATGCGGTTTTATTGATATCCCCCGCCGTGGGCTTTTTGTCACGCTGGGCTCCATGAAATGCCCCGTGACGGGCACAGGTTTGGAGAGTGAGATGTTCAAGGAAACCCGCGGCGCCCTGTATCACGGTCTGGCCCTGGCCTATGCGCTGGCCGGCTATGGACTGGGCATTGCCGGGCTGTTCAGCCCGCACCTGGCAATCAACCTGCTGGCCACGCTGTGGCTGGCCCACGCGATGATCATTGCCGGGTATCTGCTGCACGAGTGCGCGCATAACACCGTGTTCAAAACCAACGAGCAAAACGCCCGCCTGGGCAAGCTGCTCACCTGGGTAACCGGCAGCTGCTACGGCACCTATGAAGACATCCGCTTCAAGCACTTCCGCCACCACGTGGATAACGCCGACATCATCTGGTTCGAGTACGACAAATGGTTTGCCCGCCACCCGCTGGCGCTGAAAACCATCCAGGTGCTGGAGTGGTTTTATATCCCCGCCCACGACGTGCTGATGCACGGGGTGATGGTGTTCGGCGCCTTTATCATTCCCCAGCGCAAAGTCCAGCGGGCCCGCAACCTGGCGTTTATCGTGCTGCGCGGCAGTTTGTTTGCGGCGTTGCTGTGGTTCTTCCCGTTTGCCGCGTTGCTCTACGCTGTGGCTTATCTGCTGATGATGACGGTGCTGCGCTTTATGGATGCGCCGCAGCACGACTACGGCGGCACGCCCACCTTGTTTGAAAAAGTACCGGGGCCGTACAAGGGCGACCGCACCTATGAGCAGGCCCATACCTTCAGCAACTTATTGTCGGCGCGCCACACGTGGGTGAATGTGCTGGTGCTGAACTTCGGTTTTCACAACGCCCACCACGCCAAGCCGACCACGCCCTGGTACCGGCTGCCGGCCGTGCACCGCGAGCTGTATGGTGACCAACAGCAGATGCTGATTCCGTTCTGGGCGCAGGTAAAAAGCTTTCACCGCTTCCGCGTCTCGCGGGTGGTGATGATGGAAGGCCCGTCGGCAGATTCGGCGGACTATCTGCCGCTGCTGCAAACCGGCCATATCAGTGGTGGCAACGCCGCTTCGTTCCTTACGTCTTTCTGATTGGATAGCGGCCGCATGCAAAAACTGGAAGTGTTTCAATCGCTGTGGGGCATGGAACTCAAGCACCCGACCCTGCCCGAGCGCAGCCATGAAGAGAACTTCGCCATGGCCGCCGAGGCGGGTTTTGCCGGCATCTGCCTGGACCCCAATACCGACGAATTACCCTACTACCGCGAGACTGTGCCGCTGTTCGAGAAGTACGGCCTCAAGAGCATGGTCAACCTGTTCCCGCGGCGCATGGAGGAGATGCAGCCGCTGCTGGAATTTGCCCGTGAGGCGCACGCGGTCAAGGTCAACACCATCGCCCAGGTGATGCCGGTGAGCGTGGCCGGCGCCATTCCGCTGATCAACCGTTGGCTGGAGCAGGCGCGTGCGATGGGTTTTGACTTGCTGCTGGAAACCCACCGCAACGGCATTCTCAACGACCTGTATTACACCCTCGAAGTGCTCGATGCGATTCCCGATTTGCAGCTGACGGCCGACCTCTCGCACTTTGTGGTCGACCGCGAATTTCCGCTGCCCATCAGCGCCCGCGACCAGGCTTTTATCCAGCGCATTCATGAGCGCACCGATTGCCTGCAAGGGCGTATCGCCACCGCCGAGCAGGTGCAGATTCAGATCGGCTTTGCCCAGCATCAACCCTGGGTGCAGC
Source organism: Pseudomonas sp. CC11G (assembly GCF_056174845.1). Lineage (NCBI taxonomy): Bacteria > Pseudomonadati > Pseudomonadota > Gammaproteobacteria > Pseudomonadales > Pseudomonadaceae > Pseudomonas > Pseudomonas sp. CC11G. Next base: position 115,186 of record NZ_JBWBZC010000004.1, on the reverse strand, counting down.
AATTCAAAACCTGGTGGAAAGAGGGCATGGCCAATTGGCGTGCCCGCAATGCCGCCGACGCCACCTGCGTGTTTCTCTGCGAGCTGGGCCCGCCCCCCTATGCTATTACCGGCGCCGACGGCCTGGAGCTCTCGGACCGCTGGCAAGAAGCGCTCACCATCAAGCGCTGGGCCGAAGAACTCTGGCAGGAACTGGAGACCGAACAAACACTGTAGAACCACCCATCGAGCCGGCGTTAGACCGGCCTTTGCGTTGCTGATTTGTACTGCCCGTTGCGCTTCACACAACAATCAAACATCGAACCGGGGTAGTTAGCATGAGACTGATCGCACTAGGGTTGTTGGTGAGCAGCATGGCCTTGCCGCTGCATGCTGAAGAGAAGGTGGTGAATATCTACAACTGGGGCGATTACGTCGGCCCGCAGGCGCTGAAAGATTTCGAAGCCGAGACCGGCATCAAGGTGCACTACGACACCTTCGACAGCCTGGAGATTCTCGAAAGCAAACTGCTCACCGGGCACACCGGCTACGACGTGGTGTTCCCCACCAACACCATCGTCGGCCGCTTGTTGCCGGCCAAGGCGCTGCAACCGGTAGACCCGCAAAAGCTCAAAGGGCTGGAAAACATCGACCCGGAAATCCTCAGCAAATTTGCCCAGGTTGACCCCGGCAATCGCTACGCTGTGCCGTACACCTGGGGCACCACGGGCCTGGCGATGAACCTGCAGGCCGTGCAAAAACGCATTCCCGATGCGCCCATCGACAGCCTCGATTTGCTGTTCAAACCCGAGTACGCGAGCAAGCTCAAAGACTGCGGCATCGCAGTGCTGGATGCACCGCAAGAAGTGATCAGCATCGCCCTCAACTACCTCGGCAAATCGCCGTACAGCAAAGACCCGGCCGACCTTAAAGCCGCGCAGCAGCTGCTGGCCAAATTGCGCCCCAACGTTCGGTATGTGGGCTACGGCACCATGAGCACCGACCTCGCCAACGGCAATATCTGCATCGCCCTGACCTACAACGGCGATGCCAGTACGGCGCAGGCCCAAGTGGTCGAGACGAAGCAGAACTTCGAAGTGATTTACCGCATTCCGCGCGAAGGCACGCTGCTGTGGGCCGACTCCATGGCCATGCCCGCCAACGCCCCGCACCCGGAAGCCGCCAAGGCGTTTATCGAATTTATGATGCGCCCGGCGTCGATGGCCGAGCTGACCAATGCGCTGTACTACGCCAATGCCAACAAGGCTTCTACGCCGCTGGTGGATAAAGTGGTGAGCGAAGACCCGAACATCTACCCACCGCAGCCAGTGCGGGCGAAGTTGTTCAGCGAAGAGATGCTGCCAGCCAAAGTGCTGCGTGAACGCACCCGGGCGTGGGCGGATTTCCGTTCGCAGAAATAACGGCGCATTCCTGTAGGAGCCAACTTGCTGGCGAACCCTGCATACACCGGTCGCGAATACCTTTTGCAGGGTTCGCGACCAAGGTCGCTCCTACAGTTGGAGGGACGATCAACCCTCGCGGTACAGCCTGTTTAGCAGCGCCAACAGCTGTTCGCGCTCCTCAGCGCTTAGCGCCGCCGTCGCATCCAGATCACTCTGCACCACCACGTCTTTCAGGCTTTTCAGCAGCTGCTCGCCGGCTTTGCTGAGGAACAGGCCGTAGGAGCGTTTGTCCGGGTTGCTGCGCACGCGCATGGCCAGGCCGCGTTCTTCCAGCTTGTTCACCATGAGCACCGCTTGCGGTGGCTCGATGGCCAGGGCTTTGGCCAGGTCCGCCTGCATCAGCCCCGGCGACTGCTCAATGATGCTTAGCGCGGTGAATTGCGCAGGGCGAATGGCGTGTTCTTCGAGGCGCGTGGCCAGGTGCTGGGAGATTTTCAGCTGCACCCGCCGCATCACATACCCCACCAGATTACCCAGGCCGCTATCGAGCGTGGCCGGGTCGGCGAGCGGTGCCTGGGTTTTGGCTTTGCGGGGCATGGAAAGGTCCTGGGGCGGGGAAACTGGTTAGGCATGTTAATAATTTTTTCATTGGGTTGCACGGCTGATCGTGGCGTTTGGTTATGTTCATTAACAGATAAGGCCAGTGTTTCTGTGGTTTTGCCGCGTATATACGCTTCTGTGAGTTCATATGTTCTGCTTTAAAATGAAAATATAGTTAATTGACATAACTAAAAAACCCGCTTAATTTCGCCTCATCTAACCCAGACATGAGGCAGTGACATGAGTACGTATGAAGGCCGTTGGCAAACCGTGAAAGTGGACGTGGACGCGGGCATTGCCTGGGTAACGCTGAACCGCCCGGAAAAACGCAACGCCATGAGCCCCACCCTCAACCGCGAAATGGCCGATGTGCTGGAAACCCTGGAGCAGGACGCCGCGGCCCGCGTGCTGGTGCTGACCGGCGCCGGCGAGTCGTGGACTGCCGGCATGGACCTCAAGGAATACTTCCGCGAAGTGGACGCCGGCCCGGAAATCCTCCAGGAAAAAATCCGCCGCGAAGCCTCGTACTGGCAGTGGAAGCTGCTGCGCATGTACAGCAAGCCGACCATCGCCATGGTCAACGGCTGGTGCTTTGGCGGCGGCTTCAGCCCGCTGGTGGCCTGCGACTTGGCCATCTGTGCCGATGAGGCCACGTTTGGCCTGTCGGAAATCAACTGGGGCATTCCGCCGGGCAACCTGGTGAGCAAAGCCATGGCCGACACCTGCGGCCACCGCGAATCGCTGTACTACATCATGACCGGCAAGACCTTCGGCGGGCAGAAAGCCGCCGCCATGGGCCTGGTCAACCAGAGCGTGCCGTTGGCACAGCTGCGCGAAACCGTGCTGGAGCTGGCCAATAACCTGCTGGAGAAAAACCCGGTGGTGCTGCGCGCGGCCAAAATCGGCTTCAAGCGTTGCCGCGAACTTACCTGGGAGCAGAACGAGGATTACCTGTACGCCAAGCTCGACCAGTCGCGCCTGCTGGACACCGAAGGCGGCCGCGAAGAGGGCATGAAACAGTTCCTCGACGACAAGAGCATCAAGCCGGGTCTGCAAACCTATAAGCGCTGATTCACGCCAGGAGAGAGTCCATGTTCGACGTGCCCTTGTTGATTGCCGGTAACGCCCAAGCCGCCGCCGATGGCCGCACCTTCGACCGGCTAAGCCCGTTCACCGGTGAGGTGGTCTCGCGCGTAGCGGCGGCCACCCTGGAAGACGCCGATGCGGCGGTCGCTGCCGCGCAGGCAGCGTTCCCGGCCTGGGCGGCGTTGGCCCCCGGCGAGCGGCGCATGCGCCTGCTCAAGGCCGCCGAACTGATGGAAACGCGCGCCGCCGAGTTTATGGCTGCGGCCAGTGAAACCGGCGCTGCCGCCAACTGGTACGGCTTCAATGTGCAGCTGGCCGCCGGCATGCTCCGCGAGGCGGCGGCAATGACCACGCAGATTTTGGGTGAGGTTATTCCCTCCAACGTGCCCGGCAGTTTCGCCATGGGCCTGCGCCAACCGTGCGGTGTGGTGCTGGGTATTGCGCCGTGGAATGCGCCGGTGATTCTCGGCGTACGTGCCCTGGCCATGCCGTTGGCCTGCGGCAATACCGTGGTGCTAAAAGCGTCGGAAGCCAGCCCGTTTACCCACCGATTGATCGGTCAGGTGTTACACGATGCCGGGCTGGGTGACGGCGTAGTGAACGTGATCTGCAATGCGCCCGAAGACGCACCCGCCATCGTTGCCCGGCTGATTGCCAACCCTTCGGTGCGCCGGGTGAATTTCACCGGTTCCACCCATGTCGGGCGCATCGTCGCCGAGCTGTGTGCGCGGCAGTTGAAACCGGCATTGCTGGAGCTGGGTGGCAAGGCGCCGTTGCTGGTGCTGGACGATGCCGATCTGGACGCCGCCGTGGCGGCTGCCGCCTTCGGCGCGTACTTCAACCAGGGCCAGATTTGCATGTCCACCGAGCGCCTGATTGTGGATGCGAAGGTGGCCGATGCGTTTGTGCGCAAGCTGGCGGCCAAGGTCGCCGAACTGCGTGCCGGGCCGGCGGACGACGAGAACGCCGTGCTCGGCTCGTTGATCGACGCCGGCGCCGGTGAGCGCATTCAAACCCTGGTGGACGATGCCCTCGGCAAAGGCGCGCGCCTGGCCGCCGGCGGCGGTTTGCACGGCAGCATCATGCAGCCCGTTTTGCTTGATGGGGTTACCGACACCATGCGCCTGTACCGCGAGGAATCCTTCGGGCCGGTGGCAGTGGTGCTGCGCGGCGAGGGCGATGAGGAACTGCTGCGCCTGGCCAATGACTCGGAGTTCGGCCTGTCGGCGGCGATCTTCAGCCGCGATGTGTCCCGCGCCTTGGCGCTGGCGCAACGGGTGGAATCGGGCATCTGCCACATCAACGGGCCGACCGTGCACGACGAAGCGCAAATGCCCTTTGGCGGCGTGAAGTCCAGCGGCTACGGCAGCTTTGGTAGCCGCGCTTCCATCGAGCATTTCACCCAGCTGCGCTGGGTCACGGTGCAGAACGGGCCACGCCACTACCCCATTTGAAAACTGCTACGCGAAGCACCCGACCTGACAAAAACAATTGAGCGCCCGCACCGCCTAGGCGAGTGCGTGCGCCACAGAGAGGAAAGGCACGTGAATGGAGATCAAGTAGCAACCCGCGCTGACCACGTGGTGCGCTATCGCGAAGTAGCCATCGGCAGCGCGGGCGTGGCGATTACCCGGGTGCAAGACGGTACGATTTACCTGCGCCCGCAGGAGCAACTGCGTCCGTTGCCGGCGCGTTTGCTCGACCGCCTGGTGCATTGGGCGCGGGTAACGCCGCACGCCGTTTTCGCCGCGCAGCGGGGCGCCGATGGCGCGTGGCAAACCCTCAGCTACGGCGACATGCTCGCTAGCGTCCGCGCCATTGGCCAGGCGCTATTGCGCTACGACTTGAGCGAACAACGGCCGCTGGTGATTCTGTCCGGCAACGACCTCGCGCACCTGCAACTGGCCTTCGCCGCGCAGTATGTCGGCGTGCCGTATTGCCCGGTGTCGCCGGCCTATTCGCTGCTCTCGCAAGACCTGGAAAAGCTGCGGCATATCTTCAGCTTGCTGCAACCCGGGCTGGTGTTCGCCGCCGATGCCGAACCCTTCCAACGCGCCATCGAAACGCTGGTGCCGAGCGAGGTGCCGCTGGTGTTTACCCGAGGCGAACTGCCCGGCCGCGAGAGCCTGAGTTTCGCCCAGTTGCTTGAGCCCACCGATGTGGCCGCCGCCGATCTCGCCTTCGAAGCCACCGGCCCGGACACCATCGCCAAGTTTCTGTTTACCTCCGGCTCCACCAAGTTGCCCAAAGCGGTGCCCACCACCCAGCGCATGCTGTGCGCCAATCAGCAGATGTTGCTGCAGACCTTCCCCGAGTTTGCCCTGGAGCCGCCAGTGCTGGTGGACTGGCTGCCGTGGAACCACACCTTTGGCGGCAGCCATAACGTCGGCATCGTGCTCTACAACGGCGGCAGCCTGTATATCGACAACGGCAAACCGACCGCGCAAGGCATGGCCGATACGCTGCGCAACCTCAAGGAAATTTCGCCCACGGCTTACCTCACCGTGCCCAAGGGCTGGGAGGAATTGGTGGCTGCGCTGGAGCAAGACGGCGAATTGCGCACGCGCTTTTTTGCCAAGGCCAAGCTGTTCTTTTTTGCCGCCGCCGGCCTGTCGCAAAGCATCTGGGACCGCCTCGACCGCGTGACCGAACAGCACTGCGGCGAGCGCATTCGCATGATGGCGGGTCTGGGCATGACCGAGGCATCGCCCTCGTGCACCTTTACCACCGGGCCGCTGTCGATGGCCGGTTATGTCGGCCTGCCGGCACCCGGCTGCGAAACCAAACTAGTGCCGGTGGACGGCAAGCTGGAAGCGCGGTTTCGCGGCCCGCACATCATGGCCGGCTACTGGGGCGCGCCGCAGCAAACCCTCGACGCCTTCGATGCCGAAGGCTTTTACCGCTCCGGCGATGCGCTGAAATTCGCCGACCCCGCGCAACCGGAGCTGGGCCTGATGTTCGATGGCCGGATTGCCGAAGACTTCAAGTTGTCGTCGGGCGTATTTGTCAGCGTCGGCCCGCTGCGCAACCGGGCAGTGCTGGATGGCACGCCGTATGTGCAAGACGTGGTGGTCGCCGGCCCGGATCGTGAATGCCTGGGCTTGCTGGTGTTTCCACGGCTGGCTGAGTGCCGTGCGCTTTGCGGTCTACCGGCAGCGGCCAGCGATGCCCAGGTGCTGGCCCATGAACGGGTACGCGCTTGGTTCGCCGGTTGGCTGCAGCGCCTCAATCGACAAGCCACTGGCAATGCCAATCGGCTCGAATGGATCAGTCTGTTGAGCGAGCCGCCGTCGATTGATCGCGGTGAAATCACCGACAAGGGCTCGATCAATCAGCGGGCCGTATTGCAGCACCGCGGCGCGTTGGTCGAGGCGCTGTATCGCGGCCGAGCACCGCAAATAATCCGCTACCAAGCGTGATCTTTCCCGCCGCTGGACCGCCATTTCGGCGGCCAGCGGCGCGGCACACAACAATAAAAATTCGAGGTTTATATGCCTACGTCATTCGCGCAGACCGACTCGTCGCTGCGCACCATCGCCTTGTGTTTTATCGTCGCCATGCTCGAAGGCCTGGACCTGCAAGCCGTCGGCGTGGCCGCGCCGGCCATGGCGCAAAGCTTTGCCCTGAGCCCGGCAGCGCTGGGCTGGGTATTTAGCGCAGGCCTCTTCGGCCTGCTGCCCGGCGCGGTATTCGGTGGATGGTTGGCCGACCGTTTGGGGCGCAAAAGCGTGCTGATTGCGGCGGTCGTTTTATTTGGATTGTTCTCCCTGCTTACGGCCCATAGCGCCTCGTATGAGCAGCTGCTGGCGGCGCGCTTGGTTACCGGCTTGGGCATGGGCGCGGCGCTGCCGATTCTGATTGCGTTGTCCTCGGAAGTGGCGAGCCCAGGCCTGCGCAATCTGGCAGTCAGCCTGACCTATTGCGGCGTGCCGTTGGGTGGTGCGGTTGCCGCGTTGCTTGGCATTTTTTCCGTGAGCGGCGATTGGCGCTTGGTGTTCTATGTAGGCGGTGTTGCGCCCTTGATAATCGCCGGGCTGCTGATGCTGTGGCTGCCGACGCCGGTGGCGCGACAAGGCCAGGCAATGCCCGTGGGCAGCATCACCCAGGAACTGCTTGGCCAGCGACGCGGCCTGTCGACCTTGCTGCTGTGGGGCGCCTGTTTCTGCACCCTGACCATTCTCTACATGCTGCTCAACTGGCTGCCGACCTTGCTGATTCAGCGCGGCCTGAGTCGTCTGGATACGGCGACCATTCAAGTGCTATTCAACATCGGCGGCGTAGCCGGTTCGTTGCTGGCCGGGCGGTTGATGGACCACGGTAAGGCGCTGCTGGCGGTGGTGTTGGCGTATGTCGGCATGCTCGCCGCCTTGCTGGCGCTCGGTACGGTTGAGCAAGCACAGGGCTTGTATTTCGCCGGGCTGGCGGCGGGTGCCTGCGCCGTTGGCGGGCAGCTGATTTTGTATGCGTTGGCGCCGCGCCTTTACCCCGCGCCGGTACGCGCAACGGGTGTGGGGGTTGCGGTGGCGGTGGGGCGGTTGGGGTCCATGAGCGGGCCGTTGGCGGCAGGGCAATTGCTAGCGGCGGGGGCGGGAGTGGGCGGTTTGCTGCTGGCGGCTTCGCCGTTGGTGGCGATTGCGGCGTGTGCGGCGGCGGTGCTGTTGAGGCGTGATAGCGAGTCTTGAAGGTCAAAAGCATCGAGGCTGAAGCCTCTCCTACAGTGGATCGTGTAACCCTGTGGGAGAGGCTTCAGCCTCGATCAGTCGATAAGCAATCGAACCACTCAATCCACCCGATAAAACTCGATGCACACGCTGTCGTCACTCGGGTAACTAACCTTGCCAATAAACAGGTGCTGCATCAGCCAGGCATAACGCGGGTTATTGGTGGTAAAGCGCGGCGCGCAGCGGCAGCGGTATTCCCGTTCGGGCACCGGCCACTGACTTTGTGCCAGCCGTTCGCCTTCTTCAGTCAGCGTAAGCAAGCCACGGTTACGCACGCCAATCACCGTGCCGTCGTCGCAGTGCAGGTGGTAGTGGGCGTCGAGCACGCCAGTGCCGTCGTCGCGTTCCAGGTAGAAATCAGCGCCGCCAGCCGGTACTTCCCCCGCCAGGCCGGGGCCGGCGAAACGACCACCCAGAATCGGGTAATCGATACGCAGGCCCTGGTCGGTGCGGCCACGGTCAATGCCGGGGCCGATTTTTACGGTCAGGTACATCGCCAGGTGCAGGGCCGGTTCAGGCATCGGAGCGAATCCGGTTCCACAGGCGCGTGAGCAAACGCTGTGCGGCCATCTTCGGCGGCTCGATCTGGAACAGCAGATGGCGATCAGCCTCGGGCACAAACAGGTTTTTCTCGGTCATCAACTCGGGGTTGATCAGCGGGGTGCTGGCCGGGTTGGGGTTGGGATAACCGATCTGATTGGTGATGCGCGCGATCACTTCCGGCTGCAGCAGGTAGTCGATAAAGGCATGGGCCTGTTTGATGTTTTTTGCGCTTTTGGGAATGACCATATCGTCAGACCATTGCAGCGTGCCCTGACGCGGCAGGGCCATGCGAATGTCGATGCCGTTGTTGGCCGCCAGGGCCATATTGCGCGCCGCCAGCATGCCGCCGGACCAACCCAGGGCCACGCAGATATCGCCGTTGGCGAGGTCTTGCGGATACTTGGCCGAGTTAAAATAACGCACGTACGGACGAATGGATTTGATCAAGGCTTCGGCCTTGGCAAAGTCTTCCGCTTTGTCGCTACTGGGGTTCAGGCCGAGGTAGTGCAGGGCGATGGGCACCACTTCGTCCGGGCTGTCGAGAATGGCTACGCCGCATTGGCTGAGCTTCTTGATGTTCTCGGGCTTGAAGAGCAAATCGTAGTCGCGCATATCGACGTCTTTGCCCAGCACGGCTTCCACCTTGGCCTTGTTGTAGCCAATCAGCGTGCTGCCCCACAGGTATGGCACGGCGTAGCGGTTGCCGGGGTCGAGCTGTTCGCGCTGGGCCATAAAGGCCGGGTCGAGCTGGTTGAAGTGCGGCAGGTGCTGGCGGTCCAGCGGTTGCAGTGCCTTGGCGCCGATCAGGTTGGGCACCTGGCTGCTGCTGGGAAAGGCCACGTCGTAACCGGCCGAACCGGTGAGCAGTTTGGCCTCCAGGGTTTGCGGGCTGTCGAAGACGTCGTACACGACATTGATGCCGGTCTGCGCCTTGAAGTCTTGCAGCACATCGTTGGGCAGGTACTCGATCCAGTTGTAAATGCGCAGCTCGCCGCCAATCTGTTCGGCATGGGCGGCCACGGTGGCGCCACTGATCATCAGCCCGAGCACACAGCGTTTGAATACGTGTTTCATGGCAACTCCTAAAGGCCGGCTCAGAGCGCCTGGGCCAGGGAACGGATCAGACGCAGGGTATCGACATCCAGCACGCTCTCGGCAATCGGTAGCGAGGACTGTTTGACGATGACCACCTGGTGGTTGAAATCGATATACAGAATCTGCCCATGGATGCCCACCGCCAGCAGTGCTTCGTTGGGGTACACATACCATTGGCTCTTGTAGGTGGCGCCGGGGCTCCACTGGGCGAAGTTTTCGTTGGCCGCATAAATGGCCGGGTCGCCGCCTTGCAGCACCGACTCGATGGCCGCCGCCGGAATCAGCTGCACGCCCTGCGCCTGACCCTTGGCCAAGAGCAGCGAACCGAAGCGCGCCATATCGCGCAGCGTGGCGTTAAAACCGGCACCGGCGACGTTGCGGCCCCAGGGGTCGGCAACAAAAAAGCCATCGCGCTCACAACCCAGGCCTTGCCACACCTCACGCAAGTGCTCGGCACAACTGCGCCCGCTGGCGCGTTCCATCACCCAGGCCAGGGCCTCGGTGGTGGCGGTGACGTAATGGAAGAAGCCGCCGTGCTCGCCTTTTTTGCGGGTGGCCGGCAGGTATTCGTACAGCGACTGGCTGGCGTGGATGCCGGGTGGCGGCACGGTAAGGCCGCAGGCATAACCGAATTGCGAGCTGCCGGAGAGCGGGTCGTCGTAGACCTCGTCGTAGTCGATGGCCACCGCCATATCGAGCAGCTGGCGCACGGTGGCATCACCAAAGGCGCTGCCGGTGAGCTCCGGAACGTAGTCGCTGGCCAGCGCGGCTTCACGCAATTGGCCGCTGCCGACCATGGCTTCGGCCAGTACGCCAATCAGCGATTTGGTGACGGAAAACATGATGTGGCGCTTGTGCGGCTGGTGGCCATTGAAATAGCTCTCCTGCATCACCGCGCCGTTCTTCATCACCAGCCAGCCATCGGTGCAGCTGGCCGCCAGGTGGTGTTGCAGGGTGATGGATTTTCCGGCGGCGCTTTCAAAGCTGAAATCGTTCAGGCGTTTGGCCGCGATGGCCAGGGGCGCGCTGGGCTTGGCGCCGCGCTCCACGCTGATACTCGGGCGAATGCGCCCCAGATTATGAAAAGCCCAGCGGTTGTGCGGCGGGCTCATAAAGTTATGCCAAGTAACCCGCTGCTCGGCAGGCGGCGGAAAGCCCTGCATCAACGGAGGGGAAGGCTCGGCACCGGCTTCATACGCGCCCAGCAGGGCCTGGGCGAACTCGCTGTTCATGGGGCATGTCTCGTCGTTGGCGATGACATGTTTTATTCATATAAAAAGTTATAGTCAACTAAAAGAATTGACTGAAGTCTAAATTTATCTAGAATCGGCAGCCTATCAAGGTGCCCTGGGAGGGCGTGGCGTGAGTGGTCTACGGCAACGGCAAAAGGAAGCGCGCAGGGAGGCGATTGTCACCGCTGCGCTGGGGCTTTTTGAGACTCAGGGTTTCGCCGCCACCACCGTGGAGCAGATCGCGGTGCAGGCCGGGGTGTCGACGCCCACGGTGTTCAACTACTTCGGCAACAAACAGGAGATTCTCCTGGCCCTCGTGGAGCATGCCGACAAGCAGGCCATCATCGACGCGCGCTCGCAGATTCCCGACTTCGATAATGCCGTGGACGCCATGTGCCACCTCGAATCGCTGATCGTGCGCCACGAACTCAAAGTGCTGCCGCCGGCCATCTGGCGCGAGCTGCTGCCGCTGAGCATGATCACCGCGCCGCCCGAGCAGGTGTCCAACCTCAACGCCGGCCTGGTGGGCGAAATCGCCAACCTGCTGCGCGAGTTACAAAGCCGGGAGATGCTCAGCACGACGGTGGACGTGGATTTTGTCGCCTACTTCCTCAACGACTACAGCTCCATGCTGTTTATGCGCCTGGTGCAAGCCGATGTGCCCGACTTCGACGGCCACGCCCAGCGCATCCGCCAACTGACCCAGACCCTGTTCGACGGGTTGAAACCCTGACCACCTCTGGCGGCTTGCGCTCCCCGTGCAAGCCGCCTGTAGAACGCCACGCGAGAGGCGTTTTTTTGCCGCCCAGCCTGCTGGCCATGATTTGTGAGCGTCGTGGTTGAGGGGTGTGGGCGGCTTTTTTTGTTGGGTGACGGGCGGAGCAAGGAAATGGAGACTGAAAACCCGGAAGTTTCCACTTCCCCCCTTTGTTCTTTTAACTTAGCTTAACTAGGTTTTTAAGATGTTGGTTTTCGGTAATTTCGCTATAGCCCTTATAATCAGAGGGCTCATGCTATTTTTTTTAAGATAACCTCAAAGCCCTTTCGAGATAATTAAAGATGGCTGAGTTTTTTCATCACCCGCTGCAGCTGCTGAATCCGTCTTTCGATTCGGGGCTGGCTGATGTGTTGATGGAGCTTGAGCAACTTCGTCGATTGCGTCTTGAAGGTGATACGCCGCCTTCGGTTTTCTTCCAGTTGAAATCGCTATTCCATGCCTTGGAAAGTCTCGGTTCTGCCCGCATCGAAGGAAACCACACGACATTGGCCGACTACATCGACAGCAAAGTTGCAGGCGGGGCCGAGGCCACGGACCAGCTGCGCGAAGTTGCCAATATCGAAAAAGCTATGGATTTCGTTGAGACCGTGATGGCCCCTGGCGAACCATTGACCGAGCGAACCATTCGCGAGCTACACAGCATTGCTGTGCAAGGGTTGGAGCGAGAGGGTGATCGAACGCCGGGCGCCTATCGGACTGCTGGGGTGCGCATCGCCCAATCTGAGCATCTGCCACCCGAAGCCGTGATGGTTCCCGGCTACATGGAGGAGCTGGTCGCCTTCGTAAATAAGAAGGACCCGCCCAAGTACGACTTGATGAAGGTCGCCCTGGCTCATCATCGATTCGGCTGGATCCACCCATTCAGCAATGGCAATGGTCGCGTTGTACGGCTGCTCACTTATGCGCTGTTGATCAAGTACGGTTTCAATGTCACCACGGGTGGTCGGGTACTCAACCCTACTGCAGTTTTTTGCAATGACCGCGAGCGTTACTACGCCATGTTGGCGACCGCCGACCAAGGCACCCATGTCGGGTTAGAGGCCTGGTGTACCTACGTCCTCGACGGCATTCGAGTGGAACTGGAGAAGGTAGACAGGCTGACGCACTACGACTACCTGACCAAACACATTCTCGGTCCGGCCGTAACCATGGCCCGGGAACGGGAGTGGATCACGGACGCCGAGCGGTTGGTGCTGGGGGCTGCTATCGAAGCCAAGGTGGTGAAGTCCGGCGATATCGCCGCCGTTTTACCAAAGCTAACTGCTGGGCAGCGCACGTATCAAATCCGCAAACTGGTGGACCAGGGCATGCTCTTGCCCATCGCTTCAGGAGCCCGCCAGTACACCATCGGCTTTTCCAACAACTTTCTGATTCGCGGCGTGATCAAAGCGCTCCGTGACCAGGGTTTCATTCCTGATCCGTTGGATAATCCGTAGGCGCTGGAGCGACCCCGGAATTGTTCCTAGGCTTACCCCATGCTTCGCCCACCAAGGCCACTGCATGACCCCCTTGCCCGACTCCAACTCTGAACAACCCTCCAACCTCGCGCTCCGTCGCCAGGAACACACACGTCGCCGCCTATGGCGCCAACGTGCGCGTGAGTGGCGTCAGCGCCTAGCGTTCTGGCTGGGCGCGCTCTTGGTGGGATTGGCCGCGTTGGCGTTTGCCTGGCTGGCGGACAAAGCCTTTGCCCTCTTTCAGCACATGACCAGCATCGCGCCCTGGGCGCCGTTGCTGGTGACGCCAGCGGGGTTTGCCTTGCTGGCCTGGCTGACTCAGCGCTGGTTCAGCGAAGCCAAGGGCAGCGGCATTCCCCAGGTGATTGCCGCGCTCGAGCACCCGGTGCACAGCTTTCGCCAACGGGTGCTGGCGCTGCCGATTGCCGGGGTGAAGATGCTGTTTACCGTGGTGGCGTTATTGGTCGGCGGCTCGGTAGGACGTGAAGGGCCGACGGTACATATTGGCGCGGCGGTGATGTATGCCTTCGGCCGGCGTCTGGGTCTGCACGGCCGGCGCACGGTCGCGGGCTTGATCCTGGCCGGCGGCGCGGCCGGTATTGCCGCCGCCTTCAATACACCACTGGCAGGCGTGGTGTTCGCCATCGAAGAGTTGAGCCACACCTTTGAGCAGCGCTTCAACGGTCTGGTGCTGACTGCCGTACTGATTGGCGGCATTGTCACCCTGGGGTTGTTGGGTCCGTATACCTACTTTGGCGAGCTGGGCAGCCACTTGGCGTGGGGCTGGGGATGGAGCGAAGTGCCGGCCTGCGCGCTCGTTACCGGCATTCTTGGCGGCCTGTATGTGCGCCTGATATTGCCCACCGACAAAGGCCTGCTGGGCCGCCTGTGCGCGGTGCGCAATCGCTTTCCCGTGCGGTTTGCCGCTGTGTGCGGCGTGGTGTTGGCGGTGGTGGGGTTGTTGTCTGGCGGGCATGTATTTGGCACCGGCTATGAAGAAACCCGAGCCATTCTCGATGGCCAGCCAGTAACCGGCAGCGACTTTGTATTCTGGAAATTCGTTGCCAATATCGCCTCGTACCTGGCCGGCATTCCAGGCGGCTTGTTCTCTCCATCGCTAGCCGTGGGCGCCGGCATCTCGCCGTGGCTGAGCTGGCTCCCCAACTTCAACCCGCAAACCTGTGCGCTGCTGGGCATGGGCGGCTACCTGGCCGGCGTCACCCGCGCGCCTCTGACTGCGACGGTGATTACGCTAGAGCTGTCCCACAGCCCGGACCTGGCGATTCCGCTGCTGGCGACCACGCTGCTGAGCAGCGCCATTTCCGGGTGGATTTCGCCGGTGTCGCTGTATCACGCATTGGCGAAGCAGGTGCTGGATAAGGTTGGGCCGCGGGGGTAGGGCGAATATCGGCGCAGGCGATATTCGCCGGTACGCTGATCCTTGCACCCACAAAAAAAGCCCCAGGCTTCCACCTGGGGCTTTCTCATTTAGTTGGTGCACCAGGCGGGATTCGAACCCACGACCCCTGCCTTCGGAGGGCAGTACTCTATCCAGCTGAGCTACTGGTGCAGCGCGGCGCCATGATACGCATGTCGCTCGCAGGCGTCCATGGCGGGCGTTTTGTTCGCTTTATCAAACGAAAGTAGTAGTACCTGCTCACGATTGATCAAAAAACCACCAGCTTTTAAGGTTTTTCGTACATTTTTTCGAACATCCTATTGCCCTTTAGCGGTGACGACCCTAGGATTCGTTTGAGATTTCAAACGCCCTCGACGCTCACAGCCACAGACCGAACCCTGCGATCCGTTGCTGTTCCAAAAGCCCGTCATCAGCGCTCAATCCGTTCCACGTGTCATCCACTATTCTTCGCTGCCGCCCTGAACCGCTGCGGCGGCTTACAACAATTTTGCCTGGCGCCAAGGCGGCGGGCTAAAGGAGACGGCTATGCAACTCAAAGACGCTCAATTGTTTCGCCAGCAAGCCTTTATCGACGGCGCGTGGGTAGACGCAGACAGCGGCCAGACCATCAAGGTCAACAACCCGGCCACCAACGAGATTCTCGGCACCGTGCCGAAAATGGGCGGCGCTGAAACCAAACGTGCCATCGAAGCCGCTGATAAAGCCCTGCCGGGCTGGCGTTCGCTGACGGCCAAAGAGCGCGCGAACAAGCTGCGTCGCTGGTTTGAGTTGATGATTGAAAACCAAGACGACCTCGGTCGCCTGATGACCCTCGAGCAGGGCAAGCCATTGGCCGAAGCCAAAGGCGAAATCGCATACGCCGCCTCCTTCCTGGAGTGGTTCGCTGAAGAAGCCAAGCGCGTGTATGGCGACGTGATTCCGGGCCACCAGCCGGACAAACGCCTGCTGGTGCTCAAGCAGCCCATCGGTGTTACCGCTGCCATCACCCCGTGGAACTTCCCGGCCGCGATGATCACCCGTAAAGCCGGCCCAGCTCTGGCCGCCGGTTGCACCATGGTGCTCAAGCCTGCCAGCCAAACGCCGTACTCCGCTTTGGCCCTCGCCGTACTGGCCGAGCGCGCCGGCATTCCGAAAGGCGTGTTCAGCGTGGTAACCGGTAGCGCCGGCGACATCGGCAGCGAGCTGACCAGCAACCCAATCGTGCGCAAACTGTCGTTCACCGGCTCGACCGAAATCGGTCGTCAGCTGATGGCTGAATGCGCCCACGACATCAAGAAAGTGTCGCTGGAACTGGGCGGCAACGCGCCGTTTATCGTGTTCGACGATGCTGATCTGGACGCCGCCGTAGAAGGCGCGCTGATCTCCAAATACCGCAACAACGGCCAGACCTGCGTCTGCGCCAACCGTCTGTACATTCAAGACAGCGTGTACGACGCGTTTGTGGAAAAACTGAAAGTGGCCGTGGCCAAGCTCAAAATCGGCAACGGTCTTGAAGACGGCACCACCACCGGCCCGCTGATCGACAACAAGGCTGTGGCCAAAGTTGAAGAGCACATCGCCGACGCCCTGAGCAAAGGCGCCAAAATCGTCTTCGGCGGCAAGGCCCACAGCCTGGGTGGCAGCTTCTTCGAACCGACCATTCTGGTCGACGTTCCGAAAAACGCCGCCGTGGCCAAAGAAGAAACCTTCGGCCCGCTGGCGCCGCTGTTCCGCTTTAAAGACGAAGCCGATGTTATCGCCCAGGCGAACGACACCGAGTTCGGTCTGGCTTCGTACTTCTACGCCCGCGACCTGGGCCGTGTGTTCCGTGTCGCCGAAGCGCTGGAATACGGCATGGTGGGTATCAACACCGGTCTGATCTCCAACGAAGTCGCGCCGTTTGGTGGTATCAAGGCCTCCGGTCTTGGCCGTGAAGGTTCCAAATACGGCATCGAAGACTACCTAGAAATCAAATATCTCTGCTTGGGCGTGTAGGAGCTACTGCGCTTCGGTCATGCTGCGTTGGCGGGGTCGTAAAAAATGCTCATTGGCTACAGCCAACTCCGCTTTTTTCCGACCCCGCCGCCTTGCCTGACCTTCGCTCGCTACGCTCTACAAGAAATATGTTTTGTAGTACCCCGGGGTGGAACCAACGAGCCGGCCCACCCGGGCATGCAGCACCGTAATAAAGAACCTGAGCAACCGGCAGGGCGTGGCAGTCGATCATCGAATGCTGCACGCGCCTTTCCCCGGTTGCGTTCATCCTTGAGCTGCGCCGCCCGATGAGCGGCGAATGAGGACTGCACCATGAGCAAGACTAACGAATCCCTGATGCAACGCCGCATGGCCGCCGTACCGCGCGGTGTGGGCCAGATTCACCCGATTTTCGCCGAGCGCGCCGAGAACGCCACCGTGTGGGACGTCGAAGGCCGTGAGTTCATCGACTTTGCCGGCGGTATCGCCGTGCTCAACACCGGTCACCTGCACCCGAAAGTGGTTGCCGCGGTGCAAGAGCAACTGACCAAGCTGTCGCACACTTGCTTCCAGGTGCTGGCCTATGAACCCTATGTCGAGCTGTGCGAAGAAATCGCCAAGCGCGTACCGGGCGACTTCGCCAAGAAAACCCTGCTGGTGACTTCCGGTTCCGAAGCCGTCGAAAACGCCGTGAAAATCGCCCGTGCTGCTACTGGCCGCGTCGGCGTGATTGCTTTCACCGGCGCGTACCACGGCCGCACCATGATGACCCTGAGCCTCACCGGTAAAGTGGTGCCGTACTCCGCTGGCATGGGCCTGATGCCTGCCGGTGTGTACCGCGCCCAGTCGCCGTGTGAGCTGCACGGTGTGAGCGAAGACGAGTCCATCGCCAGCATCGAGCGCATCTTCAAGAACGACGCACAGCCGTCGGACATCGCCGCCATCATCATCGAGCCGGTGCAGGGCGAAGGTGGTTTCTACACCAACTCCAAAGCCTTTATGCAGCGTCTGCGCGCCCTGTGCGACCAGCACGGAATTCTGTTGATCGCCGACGAAGTGCAAACCGGCGCTGGCCGTACCGGCACTTTCTTCGCCACCGAGCAGTTGGGCGTGATCCCGGACCTGACCACTTTCGCCAAATCGGTTGGCGGCGGTTTCCCGATTTCCGGCGTCAGCGGTAAAGCCGAAATCATGGACGCCATCGCTCCGGGCGGCCTGGGCGGCACCTACGCCGGTAGCCCGATCGCCTGCGCCGCGGCCCTGGCCGTGTTGAAAGTGTTCGACGAAGAAAAACTGCTGGAACGCTCGCAAGCCTTGGGCGAACGCCTGAAGGCTGGCCTGCGCGACATTCAAGCCAAGCACAAGGTGATTGGTGACGTGCGTGGCCTGGGCTCGATGATCGCCATCGAGCTGTTCGAAGGCGGCGACACCCACAAGCCGGCGGCTGAGCTGGTTAGCAAGATCGTCGTTCGCGCCCGCGAAAAAGGCCTGATCCTGCTGTCGTGCGGCACCTACTACAACGTCATCCGCTTCCTGATGCCGGTTACCATTCCTGAGGCGCAACTAGACAAAGGCCTGGCCATTGTCGCTGAGTGCTTCGACGAACTCGCCTAGGGCTCACCAGCTCGGCAAGTTTGAGACCCGCTTCGGCGGGTCTTTTTTTGCCTCGGCAATCCCACCAATGGCGTGTTGGCTTGCCGGCCAGAGGTTGGCTAAGGTTGTTGTCAGACGGAGGAGCTTAATGAGCCAGGATTCCAAAGCCGCGCCGCGCATTCTGATCGCGGCGCAAGACCCATGGACTCGGGAGTTGCTGGGGCAACTGCTGGGTAATGTCCGTTGCGACGCGCAGGTGCTGCAGTTCGCCGATGGCAGCAGCGCGCTGGACGCGTGTAAAAAACGCCTGCCGGATTTGATCATTGCCGAGTGGGCGCTTCCGGGCCTCAACGGCCTGGATTTCCTCGCCGACGTTCGTCGCCTGCAGCGCAAACCGCCGCTGCCCTTCATTCTGATGACCGACCGCACCGACAGCGCCAGCGTGCGCGAAGTGCTGCCGTTGGCGCCCACCATGTACCTGGTGCATCCGTTCAATATGGACAAGCTGCAACAGCGCTTGCGCGACCTGTTGCTGGCGCCGGGGCAGGAGGTGTTTTGCGAACTGCCCAGCCTTGCCGAGGGGCAGAGCCTCGACGCGTTTCTGGAAGGGCTGCGCAACGAGTCTGAAGGCGCGCCATTGCTGGACGAGGTCAAAGACGCCCTGAGCATGGTGCTCAATGCGGCGGAGCTGGACCTTGGCAAGCTCGAACAGAAATTTGGCCGCGACCCGCAAATTACCGCGCGCCTGATCGCCGCCGCCAACAGCGCTGCCCAGCACATGGGGCGCCCTTGCCAGACCCTGGGGCAGGCGCTGCCTCGTTTGGGTGTCGCGCACAGCGTCAACCTGGTGATGGGCATGGCCTTGCAGCGCGGCACCAGTCTCACCGATTCGCGGCTGGCGGCGCAGGGCGAGCATTTCTGGGGCTTGTCACAACGCACCGCGGACTACGCGCGGTTACTGGCCAGCGAACAGGGCATCGACGCCGAACGCTGCTACTGCGCCGGCCTGCTGCACAGCATCGGCGACCTGGCGCTGCTGCGCTGCCTGCAAAACTGGCTGCACGCCGGCGGCACGCTGGAGGACGACGCCATCGTCAAAGCCCTGCGCAAATTCGGCGCCGGCTTTGGCTCGGCATTGCGCACCCGTTGGCGGTTGCCGTTGGAGCTGCGCGAGTTGATCGCCGCCACGTATCAGCTCACCGGCGTGTATGGCCGTGAATCGATGGTGCTCAACCTGGCGGCGCAAATGGCCCGCTGGCCGGACGATGAACCGCTGAAAGCGCTGGCCGCCAGCAAGGCGGCGCAGCAGTTGAATGTTAACGAGCACAAGCTGCAAAGCATGCTGCCGGCGCGGGTGGTGAAGGAATTACCGCAGGAGCAGGAGGCGCACGCCTCCACGCCATAAGGTCAAAATCATCGAGGCTGAAGCCGCTCCCACAAAGTACTGCGTTGCTTCGTGGGAGAGGCTTCAGCCTCGATCTCCTGCAAACCTCGATCAGCATCAACCCAACGGATTCAACTGCCGATCAAATTCCGCCATCTTCGGAAAGCGCAGCGGCTCCACGTCCTCCACTTGCACCAACTGCTCGCGGTAATCGGCGAGCATGGCGGTGCGTGCCTCGTTGTCGATATAGGGCACGTGATACGCCGCAAATGGCGGTAGCACGCTAAGCCCGGCATAGGCCAATGTGCCGCGCTGCACGTGACGCAGCATCAGATTCAGCTCCCCGTGAATCGCCGCCTCATCGGCAAACATGTGCGGCTGCGCGCCGAGGGTGAAACTGAGCATGGCTTTCTTGCCGGCCAGCCCGCCTTTGTCATAGAAGCGCAGGCCGCCGTAGCACACGCCGGACACCAGCACGCGGTCGATCCAGCCTTTGAGAATGGCCGGCACCGAGCACCAGAAAATCGGGAAGTTGAAGATCACCAGGTCGGCCGCCAGCAGTTTTTCCAGCTCGGTGCTGATGTCGGCGGCCAGCGCGCCTTGGCCATGGGCGTGGCGTTGTTCCAGGGCGTACACCAGGTAGTCCGGGTTGCTGCGAACGCCAAAGTCCGCGGCGCTGGCGATCGGGTTCCAGTTCATGGCGTAAAGGTCGGACACCTGCACGTTATGGCCGGCGGCCTCGAAGGTGGTGACGGCCAGGTCTTTCATGGCGGTGCAGAACGACTGCGGTTCGGGGTGCGCGTGGACGATAAAAACGTTCATGGATAAGCCTTGTAACGGAGACGAAAAAACGGCGCCGAAGCGCCGCTGGAGGTCAGGGCAAAAACCGATCAGGCCGTTTGCGTTTGCTGTGGCGCCGCTTTCTTTTCTTCGGTGCGGGTCCAACGGTTGGCACGAGCAAAGGTGCCGAAGTCGTTGAACCGCACGCCGGCTTCACGCATCACCTTGTGGGCAAATGGCACGGTGAGCTGACGGATATAAAAGGGCTCTTTGACCACGAAATGGTGGATCGCATGGCTGCTGCCGAAGTTGAAGCAGAACGCCTGCAGCGGCCACAGCCACACCGGGTTGAGCACCTGGCATTGCTGGATCACGTTACCCGGCTCGATGTCGCCGTAGTAGTGCATGTTGGAGCTGACGAAGTGCAGGCTAAAGGTGCGCAGCACGTTGGGGCCGACCAGCACCACCACGGCAATGTTCACCACATGCATCACGTCCAGGGTGGTAGCCGACCATTCAATCGGCGAGCCCAGCAAGGTGGCGACGAAGGTGCTGATATGAAAGCCGAGGAACACATACCAGGTGCCCCAGTTCATCAGGCCCAGTGGCGAGTAAACCTTCAGGGTGCGGGTGACGATCATCCACTTGTGGCTCCAGGTCTTGGCGCGCAGAAAGCGGATAAACGAGGACATCATGTTGTCGCCCACCATCAGCAAGCGCGCGATGCCCCACGGCTCGCCGTTGGTGATGGCGCGTTCTTCCATATCGGTTTCGGTGCCAGACACCTTGTGGTGATTGAGGTGCAGGTGGCGACGTACCCACGGGTTGATGGTGCTCGGGCGGGCCAGCCACACCAGCGCCATCATCAGGTTGTGCGGCACGCGTTTTTTGCGGAAGTACATCGAGTGGATCAGGTCATGTTCCAGCTCGTGGGTGAGCGAGGCAAAGAACGCGTTAAGCAGCAGGCACGCCCACCAGGCCATATAGCCTTCGATGTACAACGCGGCGCTGCCGATCATGCCGAGCAGGGCGAAGGCGAGGATGCCGGCGCCGAGGGCGTCCTGGTGCTTGAGAATCGGGAAACGCTGGCGCAGTTCGACGCCGTGCGCCATCACCACTTCGCGAATATGCGCTGCGCGTTGTTGCGCATTCTGGCTCACGGGGCTTGCAGGAGAGTGGGACATGCTTACATCCTCTATTTAACGTGAGGCTACTGTGCCGGGCCGGGCGCTCGTCGGCCTGACCTCGAACGCCAACCTGTTGACCGGATGCGCCAATCTGCATGACTGCTGAACCCACTTCCCTCGCCAGCTGGACCCGTGCCCTGCGCAAGCAGCTCGACGCACTGGGCCTGGACAGCGCGCAGCTATGCCAGCAAGCCGGCCTCGACCCGGCGCTGATGGAACACCCCAATGCGCGCTATCCGCTGTCGGCGACCACCCGTTTGTGGCACCTGGCGGTGGAGGCCAGCGGCGACCCGGCGTTGGGCCTGAAAACCTCGCAGTACGTCAGCCCCACCAGCTTTCATGCGCTGGGTTATGCGCTGGTGGCCAGCAGCAGCCTGCGTGAGGTGTTCGAGCGCATCGTGCGCTATCACCAGGTGGTCAGCGACGCCCTGAGTCTGGAACTGAAAACCCTGCCGGACCGCTACGAGTTTTACCTGAAGGTGCCGGTGGGCAGCCCGGCGCCGGCGCTGGAAGCGGTGGATGCATTTATCGCCATTTACGTGCGCACCTGCCGCAATCGGCTGGGTCGCGACTTCGCGCCGCTGGCGGTTTTTTTACGGCGCCCCGCACCAGCCGACCCCAGCCCATGGCATGACGCCTTGCGTGCGCCGGTGCATTTCGGCGCCGCGCAAGACCTGCTGCAATTCCCCCGCGAGGCGTTCGACAGCACGCTCGAAGACGGCAATCAGGAACTGGCCGAGCACAACGAAACCGTGCTCAAGCGCACCCTCGAACAACTGCACCCGCTCACCTGGCGCCGCCGCGTGTGCACCTGCCTGGAAAGCCAGCTGCCCAATGGCGAACCCTCGGCCGAACGAATCGCCAGCAGCCTGCACCTGAGCCTGCGCAGCTTGCAGCGCCACCTGGCGGACGAAGGCTGCAGCTACGAAAACCTGCTCAGCGAAACCCGCCAGAACCTGGCCCTGCAACATATGCGCGACCCGCACTGCTCCATCAGCGAAATCGCCTACCTGCTGGGCTTTGCCGACAGCAGCAGCTTTAGCCGCGCGTTCAAACGCTGGACCGGAGTAGCGCCCAGCCAATACCGCGACAGTGTGCTGACCAAGGGATAGGTGACTTAGGACTAAAGCGTACTGGCAGCGCGGCCGATGACATGCTCGAATACGCGCTGGGAGAGGCTTTGCGTACCCCCAGGCCAAGCACCCATAAGAACAAGAGGTTTGCCCATGCGTCCTGCCTACTCCCGCCGTCCCTGGGCTTGCCTGCTGCATGCCGTTGGCCTGACCGTGTTGATGGTGGTGTACCAGCAGATGCAGCTGCCGCTGTACCTCAGCCTTCCCGCGTACCTGTTGCTGGCGCTGTGGCCGTGGCT
This sequence comes from Pseudomonas sp. CC11G, assembly GCF_056174845.1. Taxonomy (NCBI): domain Bacteria; kingdom Pseudomonadati; phylum Pseudomonadota; class Gammaproteobacteria; order Pseudomonadales; family Pseudomonadaceae; genus Pseudomonas; species Pseudomonas sp. CC11G. Next base: position 92,604 of record NZ_JBWBZC010000004.1, on the reverse strand, counting down.
AGGCCCGTGGGAAACGCCGACCGAGCAGTCCGCTACCCCAGCACAGCAACCGGCCTTCAACGCACTCAGCCAGAACTTGTCGCGCAGCACCTGCCATAACGCGTTGGCCGCCGCGCAGGTGGCCTTTGGCGTGCAGCGCATGGCCGACAAGCTGCAGTCGCAATTGCAAGTCGTGGAGCAGGTCAGCGTCGGCGCCCAGGCCATGACCACCACCGAAGAAGCCAGCGCCCACCGCGCCGAGCAAACTCTGAGCGCCGCCCACGCCGTGCGCGAGCGCAGCGATGAGGGGCAGCAGGCGCTGCAACAGGCCATCGTGCGCATGCAGCAATTGAGCGTGCAGGCCGCCGACAGCCGCGAGTTGATGGATGGCTTGAGCAGCCGCACCGAACAGATCCAGCAAGTCACCCAGGTGATTCAGTCCATCGCCAGCCAGACCAATCTGCTGGCGCTGAACGCCGCCATCGAAGCCGCCCGCGCCGGTGATCAGGGCCGTGGTTTTGCCGTGGTGGCAGACGAAGTGCGCAAGCTCGCCGGGCGCACCGCCGAGGCAACGGAAGAGGTGGCGCAGATCGTCACCGATATCCGTCAGCAGAGCAGTGCGGTGGTCAGCCATATCCAGCAGCAGGCGACTGAGCTGGATCAGGCGGCGGCGCAGGTAGAAGCCAGTGGCGGCCATTTGCTCGGCATTACCGAACTGGCCAGCGATGTGGAAAGCCAGGTGGCATTTATCACCCGCGGCACTGAAAGCAATCACCAGCAATTGGCGGCCTTGTTTGTCGCGCTGGAGCAACTGCGCAGCGACGTGCACGGCAGCGAGGCGCAAACCCGTGAGTTGGCGCAGGCGGCGCAGCGGCTGGTAGGCCAGGCGGAAAGCGTCAGCGAGCAATTGGCGGCCGTGGGGCTGGATGACTACCACCAACGTATCTACGACCTGGCGCGTGAAGGTGCGGCGGCCATCGGCGCGCACTTCGAGGCCGATATTGAAGCTGGGCGAGTGAGCCTCAGCGACCTGTTCGACCGCAAGTACGAGCCCATCGCCAATAGCTTCCCGGCCAAATACCGCACGCGCTTCGATGCCTATGCCGATCAGGTGTTGCCGACGATTCAGGAGCCGCTATTGGCGCGTCACGAAGGCCTGGTGTTTGCCATCGCTAGCACTCCGGAAGGCTATGTGCCGACACATAACCGCGCGTTTAACCATGCGCAAACCGGCGACCGGGCGGTGGATACGCTGAAAAGCCGCAGCAAACGCCTGTTCAACGACCCCACTGGCATTCGCTGCGGCAGCCACCAGCAGGCGCTGTTGTTGCAAACCTATAGCCGCGACACGGGTGAGTTGATGCATGACCTGTCGGTGCCGATTACGGTGCAGGGCCGGCATTGGGGTGGATTGCGGTTGGGTTATCGGCCGCAGGCGTGACGGTGTGTTTCATCCAACCCACCGTCATCCCCGCGTAGGTGGGGACCCAGATTTCTGAATGGAGCGAAGTGCTGCGGCCGGCGCGAGATTCTGGATCCCCGCCTGCGCGGGGATGACGGAGTTAAGGCTGAGTTATGCGCCAGCCTCCGCCACGTCCCGCAACCGCTCGATATCCACAATCTCAATCTCCCCACAGCACTTTGCTTCATCCAACCCACCGTCGTCCCCGCGCAGGCGGGGACCCAGATTTCTGGATGGAGCGAAGTGCTGCGGCCGGCGCGAGATTCTGGATCCCTGCCTGCGCGGGGATGACGGAGTTAAGGCTGAGTTATGCGCCAGCCTGCGCCATCTCACGCAACCGCTGCATATCCACAATCTCAATCTCCCCATAGGTCAAACGCACGATGCCCTGGGCCTGCAGGTCTTTGAGAATCTGGTTGGTGGTCTGCCGGGAAATGGCGAGCATCAGCGCCAGCTGTTCCTGCGCCAGGTGCAGCACCCGACGTGGGTCGCCCTCGCCGTAGTTGTCGGCAATCATCAGCAGCCGCTGCGCCAGGCGCGGGGCGGCGGGCAGCAGGCTGATCTGTTCCAGGGCGATAAATGCCAAGCGCAGTTTCTGGCTCATCAGCAGGCAAAGTCGCGCCAGTACGCCGGCTCACGCTTCAGCAGCGCGGTCAGCGCCTGTTGCGGCACATGCAGCAGCACGGTCGGGCCTTCGGCAAACGCGTCATGGGTGCGCGGCTGGCCGTCGAACAGCGAGATCTCGCCAAACCAGTAGGGCGGCTCCACCAGCGTCAGCAGCGCTTCCTTGCCGTTTATGCTGACTGCGCCCACGCGCATGGCGCCTTCCACCACGGCATACAGCCCGCACGGTTGATCGCCGCGATTGAACAGCCGCTCGCCCGCTTGCAGGCGACGCACCGCCGCCACATTCAGCAACTCGTCCTGCAGTGCCGGCGGCAAGGAGCTGAACCAATGGCCGGTGCGCAGCAGTGGGAGATACGGCAGAGAATGGTCCATGATGTTTCCGTGGGCGGTAGAGGATTTGTCAGCTACCTGACAGAGTTGCAGCTTACCCAACCTGCATGATTCATCCAGCCCGAATAGAGGCAGCCTCCGAGGACATAAGATGAAAACCCTGATCGACCACCTTGCTCAGTACGCCACCTACCACCGTGACCGGCGCAATATCTTCACCCACTTCATTGGCGTGCCGATGATTGCCTTCGCGGTAACCGTGCTGTTGTCCCGCCCAGGTTTCAGCGCGCTCGGCTTTTGGCTGTCGCCGGCCACGCTGTGTGCGTTGGCCTCCGCCGTGTTCTACCTGCGTCTGGACCTGCGCCTTGGTCTGCTGATGAGCGCCTTGCTCGGCCTGAGCCTGTGGGGCGGCGCCAACCTGGCTGCACAGGGCACCATGGTCTGGCTCAGCGCCGGCGTTGGCCTGTTTGTGGTGGGCTGGATCATCCAGTTCGTTGGCCATTACTACGAAGGCCGCAAGCCGGCGTTTGTCGATGACCTGGTCGGCCTGATCGTCGGCCCGCTGTTCGTGGTGGTCGAGTTGCTGTTTCTGGTGGGCATTCGCGATGACGTGCGCGTGGCTATCGAAGAGCGCGCCGGCCCGACGCACATTCGCGGGAAAGACGCGTTGGTGTAATTCAGCGCGATCATCTTTTCCGGGAATCGAGGCTGAAGCCTCTCCCACAGTTGAACACTGTCCCCTGTGGGAGAGGCTTTAGCCTCGATAGCGGTATCAGTTCGAACTCATCAACTGCTCACTCATCGCCCGCGCATGGCGGTCGACGATGGTGGGCGCGAAGGGTCGGCCCGACAGGCTGGTCATCGCCGTCACGCCGCTGTTCATATCCGCCAGCGCCACGCGCAGGTAGCCCCAACGGGTATCCAGTTTCTTCTTCACCGCCGGGTCTGACTCCGGCAACGCGTTCATCTCCCCATCGATTTCCGGCACCAACAAACGCTCGTCCTGACCGATGTACTGGTCGGCGTGCTCGCGCGCCAGTTCCAGGCTGCCGACGTAGGAGCGGAACAGGTACTGCACCGACAAGTACTCCAGCTTCACCGGCAGTTCATCCACCGGCGTGGCCACGCCCAGGCCATGGGCGCTGATCAGGAAATCGCGCAGGGCTTTGCTCAGTTCTTTCTGGTAACCCCACGGCACGTCTTCCTCGTTGGGGCCGAAGGAAACACCGCGTTTTATCTGGGTAACAAGAATCTGCTGCGCGGCACGTAGTTCGGCGCTGGCCTGGGGGGCGCTTTGTACGGCGGCGGCCAACGCAGCGATATCGCTGTCGACTCGTTCGGCGTAGCTGGCCTGAAAGCCTTCACCGCGGTACAGCAGCAGGCTGCCCACCGCGCGGCAGGCCTGCACCTGCATTTGTTCCTGTGGCGTCTGGGCCTGCACGGCCGCTGGCGAGAGTGTGGCGAGTCCGGCCAGCACGCAGCCGAGCACGATATGAAGCATGGACGTACAACGCATACCGAGGTGCTCCTTATTATTTTTGTGTTCTTCCCCGCGCCGTAGGGTACTGCACGGCCGCCCAATGGAAATTAGCCCCAAAGAGTGATTTATGCGGCGTTACGTGACCGAGTGGTCGTTTTTTACCGATGCCATGGGCCGAAAGTGCTACTGATCGCGCCAAGCCTCGGCTGCCGCGACCTCGGCAAGGATGATTGGGGCCAAAAACAGGCGAAAAAAAACCGCTCAACCAAAGGCGGAGCGGTCGGGAAGTAACGTTGACTGAGGAGCTACCGCCATCAACGTCAGGAGAACTGCACGGGGGAGAAATCAGCTGTCTTGCGCGGCCTTCTCGGTCGCCTTTTGTGCGGCAACTGCTTGGGATTGGGCCTCTTGCTGGTGCTGGGCGATTGCAGCATTGCGCGCAACAAACGCAGGCGACTCTTCAGCCTGGCTAACTTGGGCGAAAAACAGCGAACTGGTGGCGAACAGGGCAGTAAAAATCAAAGTGCGTTGCATAGTGTGATCCTCATACGGGCTCATCAATGGAAACGATGGCCAGTGTAATGAGGCAGGAAACGGAGAAAAACCGCACTTTTGGAGATGAGCTGTTACCTGGAATGCAACAGTCGTTCAGGGTGCCCAATGCGCCGGGTTATCCAGAATGGCCTCGTCCTGGGCGAACAATGGCGGCAACTCGGCCTTGAGAAATTCCACCCAGGTTTTGATCTTGGCATCCAGAAACCGCCGCGACGGGTACAGCGCGTAAATATTGCGCTCGCGTAGGCGGTATTGCGGCAGCAGGCGCACCAGGCTGCCGTCCAGCAAGGAGGGGCAGGCCACAAACGAAGGCAGCAGGCAAAAGCCCATACCGGCCTGCGCCGCCTTGGCCAGCGACTCGGCAATATTTACCTGAAACGCTTCGGTGGGCAGCACTTCGTAGCTGCCGTTCGCATCGTCGAGTAGCCAGTTATCCACATACAGCGGGTCGAGCAGGCGCAGGTAGCGGTGCTGGCGGAGGTCGGCCGGGCCTTGCGGTGTGCCGTGCTTTTCCAGGTAGGCCGGCGCGGCGCACAGCACGCTGTACATGGGGCCGAGGTTTTGCGCCACGAGCTGGGAGTCGGGCAGCTCGCGGGCGAAGGCGATGATGACGTCGTGGCCGTCTTCGATGGGGTCGGGGTTACGTTGCGACAGGGTGAGGTCGACCACCACCTGTGGATAACGCTCGGTGTAGCGGGCCACCAGCTGAGTAATGTGCTGCAGGCCCAGGCCGGTCATGGTGTGCACCCGCAGACGACCGCTGGGTATCAGGTGCGCGCCACGGGCTTCGGCGGCGGCTTCGTCCACCTCGCTGAGAATCTGCCGGCAGCGCTGCAAATAGCGTTCGCCGGTTTCGGTCAGGGCCAGGCGGCGGGTGGTGCGGTGCAGCAAGCGCGCCTCGAGCTGTTGCTCAAGCTCCGAGACCAGCCGCGAGACCTGCGCCGTGGACAGGCCCAGCGCCTGAGCCGCGGCGGTAAAGCTACCGGCGTCGATCACCCGGGCGAACACGCGCATGCTTTGTAAGGTGTCCATCACGTCTCCCAACTATTGCGCCCAGCGTAACGCTGCTTCACCAAAGCCGCTGATTATCTGGCTTTGGCGGCAAAATATACTGCCTGCCCTGAGCTGTCACCGCTCGGCTTCGCCGATGCCGGTTCTTTCTCCTTTAACCCCAGCGTTTTTCAGAGGTGCGCATGACTGCGGAGCAGCGCTTTGCTCGCCGCGTGCGGGTCGCCATTGCGGCCTTCGTGCTGTTGTTTGGTTATTTTCTCGCCGCCGACCTGTGGATGCCCATCACCCCGCAGGCCCAGCTGACGCGCCCGGTACTGCGCATTGCGCCACGGGTGAGCGGCCAGGTGCTGGAGATTGCCGTGGGCAACAACGCCCATGTGCAAGCCGGGCAACTGTTGTTTCGCCTTGACCCCGAGCCGTTCCGCCTGGCCGTGCATGCCGCGGAGCTGGCGCAGGAGCAGGCTGAGCAGAACAACCAGCAATTGGACGCGGCCCTGGCCGCCGCCCGCGCCGACCATCAGGCCGCCATGGCCACCGCCAGCGAGTTGCAGCGCGAAGGCGCGCGGCTGGAAAAACTGCTCGCCACCCAGCATGTGTCGCGCCAGCTCTATGAACAAACCACCTCGCAAACCGCGACGGCCCAGGCCAAGGTGGCGTCGGCCAACGCGCGGATCCGCGAGTTGCTGGTGGAGCGGGGCGAGCCGGGCAGCGGCAACCTGGCCCTGCGTCTGGCCCGCAATGCGTTGGAGCAAGCCAAGCTGCAACTGGCCTACAGCGAAGTGCGCGCCGAGCGTAGCGGCACCCTGAGCAACCTGCAGTTATCCACAGGCGCCTATGTGGCGGCCGGCAGTGCAGTGGCAGCATTGGTTGCCGACGAGGCGGATATCAGCGCTGACTTCCGCGAAAAAGCCCTGCGCTATGTGGGCCTGCAAGACCCCGCCTCGGTGGTGTTCGACGGATTGCCCGGCCAGGTATTTTCAGCGACGGTCAGCGCCATCGATGCCGGCGTGAAAGAAGGCCAGCTGGAAGCCAACGGCGACCTCGCCGCCCCCGCCACCTCCGACCGCTGGGTACGCGACGCGCAACGCCAACGCCTGCATGTCGCACTGACCCACGCATTGCCGCAGCCCTTGCCCAGCGGTGCGAAAGCGACGGTGCAGCTGTACCCGCACGACGCACCACTGGCCGCGTTTTTCGGCCGGGTGCAGATCCGTCTGATCAGCCTGCTGCACTACATCTACTAGGCCCTCGCCATGAGCCTGCCCGCTCTCACTGACAATGGCCTGCGCCAATGCCTGCGCATCGCCACGGGCGGCACGCTGGGGTTGTTTATCTGCAAGTTGATGGATTGGGACAACGGCTCGTTTTTCGCCGTGTACCCGATGTTGCTGCTGGGGCTGACGCCGGTGATCAACGCGCACGTGATTCGCCAGTTTCTCGCCCAAGCCTTTTTGGCCTGCCTGGAAGTGCTGCTGATTTACGGCCTGTTCGGCGACCGGCCGTTGCTGATCGTGCCGCTGGTGTTCGCCTCGTTCTTCTGGCGTTTCCGCCTGATGGCGCAGGGGCCGCTCTTTATGTTCGGCGCGCTGGGCTGTGTGTTTCTGTCGATGCTGCTGCACTTTGCCAGCTACCCCGACACGCACCTTTATGACCTGGTGACCAGCAATGTGGTGGCCGCGGTGCAAACGGTGTTGATCGCCTGGCTGATGTTTTTTGTGTTCCCCGATGCCGAGCCGCGGCCAGCCCCCACGCCTGCGGTTAAAGACTTGCCCAGCCAACGGCATGAAGCGCTGCTCGGTGCGTGCATTGCCACGCTATCGTTCATGCTGTTTCAGACCTTCGATTTGCGCGATTCACTGTCGGCGCAGATCGCCTCGATCCTTGTGCTATTTCCCATGCACTGGACCGGCATTCGCTTTGCCGGGCGCATTCGCGCGCTGGGCACGTTATTGGGCTGTGCGGTCGGGTTGGTGTTGCAACTGGTGCTGTACGACCACTACGACGTGCTGCCGCTGGTGACGCTGCTGTATTGGATTGCCACGTTTTGCTGCGCGCGCATCCACGCCCGTGAAGGGGCCCAAGGGGTGGGCTTTGGCGCGCTGACCACGATTGCCATCGTGTTCGGTCAGTACCTGACGCCGAGCCAGGACATGATGTTCAGCCTGGCGTATCGGCTCAGCTCGGTGTGTGCGTCGGTGTTTATCACCTTGCTGGCGGTGTTTGCGTTGCACCGCTTCTTCAACCGCTTTGCCGCGATTCGGCATAGGAGTCATGAGCGGTAGGGCGGGGGAGTTCGATCGCAAAACGAACATCCGTCATCCCTGCGAAGGCAGGGATCCAGAGTCTCAAGGAGCACGGTGTTCGTCACAACGTTCTGGATCCCAGCCTGCGCTGGGATGAAGGTGGTGTGGCGTGAACCCATCAGCTCCCGTCGCGAAACTTGCCCCACACCTGATCCTTGATCGCCGAAGTTTTCTCCGGCAGCACTTCCAGGGCCGCCAGGCGGCGCTTGGTGGCGCGGTCCGGGTACAGGCCCGGTTGGTCACGCAAGGTGGGGTCGAGGAATTCGCGGGCGTCGGCGTTGCCGCTCGGGTACAGCGTTTCGGTGGTGATCTGCGCGGCCACTTTCGGCTGCATCAGGTAGTCGATAAAGCGGTGCGCGAGGTCGGCGCGGCGCGCGCTGCTGGGGATCACCAGGTTGTCGATAAACAGCACCGAGCCTTCATCCGGCACCACAAAGTGCACGTTCTGCCCCGCCGCCGCAGCGCCTAAGGCATCACCCACCCAAGCCAGCGACATGCACAGCTTGCCGGTTTTCAGGTCGTCGATATAACGCTCGCTGTCCACGTATCGCACGTTGTGGCGCACGGCATCGAGCATGCTGCCGCCCTGCTTGATCTGGGTGGACGGGCTGTGGGCCAGGCTGCGGCCCATGTAGTTCATGGCCACCGACATCACTTCATCCGGCGCATCCAGCACGCTGATCCCGCACGTGGCCAGCTTGGCGCTTTGCACCGGGTCGAACAGCAGGCTCCAGCTATTGGGCAATGGCCCGCCAAAGGCTTTCTCGGCCAGCGGCACGTTGATGGCCAGGCCGACGGCGCCCCACAGGTAGGGAATGGCGTAGAGGTTCTGCGGGTCGACGGCGTTTAGCTTGCTCAGCAGCTGTTTGTCCAGGTGCGAGCGGTTGGGCAGGCGGGTCATGTCCAACGGTTGCAGGCGCCCGGCTTTGATCAGCGCTGGCAGGGTGTCATGGGAGGGCACGGCCACGTCGATGGACTCGCCGCTGGCCAGGGCTTTTTCCAGTTCTTCAGCGGTGCTGTAGGTGTGGTAGTCGATATGGATGCCGGTTTCTTTTTCGAAGTCGGCCAGCACTTGCGGGGCGATGTAGTCGTTCCAGTTGTAGACCACCAGCTCGTCGGCCTGGGCGCTCGCGCATGTGACAAGAAGGGATGAGCCAGCAAACAGCAGTGCGGCTAAGAAACGGGGCATGTCGACTTTCCTTAGATGTCGGTTCACAGCATGGGCCGCAGCAACGGCTGCGGCGAATGGAGTTATCGCTCAAATCCTTTACAACTGAGCGAGCCGCGACATGTCTTGTGGTCTCGATGCACGTCTGGGCTGGCCGTGGCACACAAACAACACCGCAGCGCTTGGTCACAGAGCGGCGGTGCAGGCAAAAATTCTGGGGTGAAGCAGCAGATAAAACGACGCCGGCTTGTGCCGGCGTCGAATGGGTACTTACACGGTGTGTAGGTACCAGTTGTACTCGAGGTCCGAAATGGAGTTTTCGAACTCGGCGAGTTCACTCTCTTTACAGGCGACGAAGACGTCGATGTATTTCGGGTCGATATAACGGGCCATGATTTCGCTGTCGTCCAACTCGCGCAGGGCATCACGCAGGTTGTTGGGCAGGCTCTGCTCGTTCTGCTCGTAGGAGTTGCCTTCTACGGGTGCGGGCGGCTCGATCTTGTTGGTCAGGCCGTGGTGCACGCCAGCCAGTACGGCCGACAGCAGCAGGTACGGGTTGGCATCAGCGCCGGCGACACGGTGTTCGATACGCACGGCATCGCGGGTGTCGTTCGGTACGCGAAGCGCAACAGTACGGTTATCAATGCCCCAGCTCGGCGAGTTCGGCACGTAGAACGCGGCACCGAAACGACGGTAGGAGTTGACGTTAGGGCAGAGGAACGCCATCGAGGCCGACATGGTTTCCAGCACACCGCCAATGGCGTGGCGCAGAGCATCGTTCTCTTCTGGTTCATCGGTGGCAAAGATGTTGTTGCCGTCTTTGTCCAGAATCGAGATATGCACATGCAGACCGTTGCCCGCTTGGTTCGGGTACGGCTTGGCCATGAAGGTGGTGTCCATCTCATGGTCGTAGGCGATGTTTTTCACCAGACGCTTGAGCAGCAGGGCGTAGTCGCACGCCTTGATCGGATCGGCCACATGGTGGAGGTTGACTTCGAATTGCGCCGGGGCACTTTCCTTGACGATGGCGTCGGCAGGAATGCCCTGCTCTTTGGCGCCTTCGAGGATGTCTTGCAGGCATTCGGCGTACTCGTCCAGGTCGTCAATCAGATACACCTGGGTAGAGATAGGACGTTTGCCCGACAGCGGCGACAGCGGCGGTTGAGGCCGGCCGTTCACGTTTGCCTGGTCGATCAGGTAAAACTCAAGTTCAAACGCGGCGCAAATAGTAAGGCCCAGTTCGTCGAACTTCGCGACCACCTGCCGCAACACTTCACGCGGGTCGGCGAAGAACGGCTCGCCTTCCATTTCGTGCATGGTCATCAACAGTTGCGCGGTCGGACGCTTCTGCCAAGGCTCATTACACAGAGTGTTGGGAATGGGGTAGCAGATACGGTCGGCATCGCCGATATCCAGACCCAGGCCAGTGCTTTCCACTGTCGAGCCGTTGATATCAAGTGCGAATAAAGAAGCCGGGAGGTTGATGCCGCGTTCGTAAACCTTGTGAAGGCTCGCACGCTCGATGCGCTTGCCGCGCACCACACCATTCATATCTGCAATAAGAAGGTCGACGAACAGGACCTCAGGATGTTCCTTAAGGAACGCGTTCGCTTCGTTAAGCTGAACGGCACGCGGGGGTACCGACATGATGCAACACCTTTATTGTTAAAAATATCAATCATTAGACTGATGGGGTGTGAGTCAATCTTAATCGCCTCAGCCTGTCAATAGTGCCACATTTTGCCCTGAAACGGGGCGCAGTGGCCATTTTTAGGGCGTTTCAGGGCATCTTAACCCCCTTGGCGCCCTTGTCTGGCGCGGCGCTCAGCGGGCCGTGTTAGATTTTTTACATCGCTATTGTGTAAAAAAATGAACAAGGCTAAGCTCCGGTTCAAACCCATAACAGCAATAAAACGGGTGTCCCATGTCGCGCCTGCCGTTAATCGGCGTTACCGCCTGCACCAAGCAGGTCGGCCTCCATCCCTACCATATAGCGGGTGATAAATACGTTCGGGCAGTGGCCGTCGGCGCAGGTGGCCTGCCTCTGATCATTCCATCGCTTGGCGATGTACTCGATCTCGAAGCCCTGCTGGACAGTCTAGACGGCCTGCTTTTAACCGGCTCGCCATCCAACGTAGAACCTCATCTTTATAACGGCCCGGCCAGTGCGCCCGGCACGTTGCATGACCCTGCTCGCGATGCCACCACCCTGCCCCTGATTCGTGCGGCTGTTGCCGCCGGCGTGCCCGTATTCGGTATTTGCCGCGGGTTTCAGGAACTGAACGTGGCGTTCGGCGGCACCCTGCACCAAAAGGTTCACGAAACCGGCACCTTCATGGACCACCGCGAGCCGGAAAACGAGCCCGTGGAAGTCCAATATGCACCTAGTCATCCGCTGCATGTGCAGCCGGGTGGCGTTCTCGCCGGCCTCGGCTTGCCGAGCGAGATTCGCGTCAATTCCATTCATGGCCAGGGCGTTGAACGTCTGGCGCCGGGCCTGCGTGTAGAGGCTCTGGCACCTGACGGACTGATCGAGTCGATCTCGGTCGAGGGCGCGTTGAGCTTTGCTCTCGGGGTGCAGTGGCACCCAGAATGGCAAGTACGCTCCAACCCCGAATACCTCGCCATCTTCCAGGCATTTGGAGATGCCTGTCGCAAGCGGGCGAGTCAACGCTGAGCTTAGCTATATAGCTAGGTTTTCAATCCCCCCTGAGGTTTTTATGAGTACCAAACTCGACCAACTCACCAGTTGGCTGAAAGAGCGCAAGATCACCGAAGTTGAGTGCTTTATTAGTGATCTGAGCGGCATTTCTCGCGGCAAAATTGCTCCAACCAACAAGTTCATCGATGAGAAGGGCATGCGCCTCCCTGAGAGCGTGCTGTTGCAGACCGTCACCGGTGACTACGTGGAAGACGACATTTATTACGACCTGCTCGACCCGGCTGACATCGATATGATCTGCCGCCCGGACGAAAATGCCGTGTTCCTCGTACCGTGGGCTATTGAGCCTACCGCTCAGGTGATCCACGACACCTACGACAAGCAAGGCAACCCGATCGAGTTGTCGCCGCGCAACATCCTTAAAAAGGTGCTCAAGCTCTACGCCGAGAAAGGCTGGCAGCCTATCGTCGCACCGGAGATGGAGTTCTACCTGACCAAGCGTAGCGACGACCCGGACTACCCGTTGCAGGCCCCGATCGGCCGCTCCGGCCGCGCCGAGACTGGTCGCCAGTCGTTCTCCATCGACGCTGCCAACGAATTCGATCCGCTGTTCGAAGACGTGTACGACTGGTGCGAACTGCAAGAGCTGGATCTGGACACCCTGATCCACGAAGACGGCACCGCGCAGATGGAAATCAACTTCCGCCACGGCGATGCCCTGCACCTGGCCGACCAGATCATCATCTTCAAGCGCACCATGCGTGAAGCCGCGCTCAAACATAATGTGGCCGCCACCTTTATGGCCAAGCCCATGACCGGCGAGCCTGGCAGCGCGATGCACCTGCACCAGAGCATCATCGACATCGCCACCGGCAAGAGCATCTTCTCCAACGAAGACGGCACCATGAGCCAGCTGTTCCTGCACCACATCGGTGGTCTGCAGAAATACATCCCTGAGCTGTTGCCGCTGTTCGCGCCCAACGTCAACTCGTTCCGCCGCTTCCTGCCCGATACCTCGGCGCCGGTAAACGTGGAGTGGGGCGAAGAGAACCGCACCGTGGGCCTGCGGGTTCCGGACGCCTCGCCGCAAAACCGTCGGGTGGAAAATCGCCTGCCGGGTGCCGACGCCAACCCGTACATCGCCATCGCCGCCAGCCTGCTGTGCGGTTACATCGGTATGGTTGAGCAGCTGAACCCGAGCGCCCAGGTTAAAGGCCGTGGCTACGAGCGCCGCAACCTGCGCCTGCCGCTGACCATCGAAGACGCCCTGGAACGCATGGAAAACTCCAAGACCGTCGAGAAGTACCTGGGCAACAAGTTTGTCAGCGGTTACATCGCCGTGAAGCGTGCCGAGCACGAGAACTTCAAGCGCGTAATCAGCTCCTGGGAACGCGAGTTCCTGCTGCTCTCGGTTTAATCAGAGACTCACCAGGCCCGGCACACGCCGGGCCTGTTTGAATTGAGGTTTGCAATGACCAGCCCGTTGAAAAATCCACAGACTCGCCAGTGGCAAGAACTGAGCAACAACCATCACCTGGCGCCGTTCAGTGACTATAAACAGCTGAAGGAAGTGGGCCCGCGCATCATCACCCGTGCCGATGGCGTGTACCTGTGGGATAGCGAAGGCAACAAGATTCTCGACGCCATGGCCGGCCTCTGGTGCGTAGCTATCGGCTACGGCCGTGACGAACTGGCCGATGCCGCCGCCAAGCAGATGAAAGAGCTGCCGTTCTACAACACCTTCTTTATGACCGCGCACCCGCCGGTGCTGGAGCTGGCCAAGGTCATCGCTGACCTGGCGCCGCCGCACATGAACCACGTGTTTTTTACCGGTTCGGGCTCCGAAGGTAACGACACCATGCTGCGTATGGTCCGTCATTACTGGCAGGTGAAAGGCAAGCCGCAGAAGAAAGTCATCATCGGTCGCCTCAATGGCTACCACGGCTCCACCGTAGCCGGTGCTGCACTGGGCGGTATGCAAGGCATGCACGAACAGGCCGGAACCTTGCCGGACATCGTGCATATTCCGCAGCCGTACTGGTTCGGTGAAGGCGGCGATATGAGCCCGGCCGAGTTCGGTATCTGGGCCGCTGATCAGCTGGAAAAGAAAATTCTCGAAGTCGGCGAAGACAAAGTTGCCGCCTTTATTGCCGAGCCGATCCAGGGCGCCGGCGGCGTGATCGTGCCGCCTGACACCTACTGGCCGCGCGTGCGTGAAATCCTCGCCAAGTACGACATCCTGTTCGCCGCCGACGAAGTGATCTGTGGCTTTGGCCGCACCGGCGAGTGGTTCGGTAGCGACTATTACGGCAATACCCGGACCTCATGACCATCGCCAAGGGCCTGACCTCCGGTTACATCCCCATGGGTGGCCTGATCGTCAGCGACAAAGTGGCCGACGTTATTAATGAAGGCGGCGATTTCAACCACGGTTTTACCTACTCCGGGCACCCGGTAGCGGCAGCCGTCGCGCTGGAAAACCTGCGGATTATTCGCGAGGAAAAAATTCTCGAGAAGGTTCGAGCCGAAACGGCACCGTATTTGCAAAAGCGTTTGCGTGAGCTCGCGGATCACCCGTTGGTGGGTGAGGTGCGCGGTCTTGGGATGCTGGGCGCGATCGAGTTGGTGAAGAACAAAAAGACCCGCGAGCGGTTCGAGGGTAAGGGCGTTGGCATGATCTGCCGCGGCCATTGCTTCAACAACGGTCTGATCATGCGCGCTGTAGGCGACACCATGATCATTGCGCCGCCGCTGGTAATCAGCAAAGCAGAAATCGATGAGCTGGTGGAAAAGGCACGCAAGTGTCTGGACCTAACCGCCAGTGCAGTACTCGGTTAAGTAGTTGTGGGCAAGCGCTCTGACACGGGAAATATCGCGTTAGAGCGCGTTGAAAAGTTGTAAACCCGCGCTGGTCCTTGCCAGACTGCACGGTGCGTTGGCCAGGCTCACCGAAGGGTGGCCGCCAAGGGGTTGGATGCAACAACCCGAAAGCAAACGCCACTGTTCGGATAACTAAATAAAACAGGAGCTGTACGCATGAAAACATTCGGCAAGTCCTTTCTCGCGTTGTCCTTGTTGGGATTGATGGCCGGCGCGGTTCAGGCCGATGACAAAGTGCTGCACGTTTACAACTGGTCCGATTACATCGCCCCGGACACCGTTGAAAAGTTCACCAAAGAGACCGGCATCAAAGTGGTCTACGACGTGTACGACAGCAACGAAGTGCTCGAAGCCAAATTGCTGGCCGGCAAGTCGGGTTATGACATCGTGGTTCCGTCCAACTCCTTCCTGGCCAAACAGATCAAAGCCGGCGTTTATCAGCCGCTTGATCGCGCCAAGCTGCCGAACTACAAGAACCTCAACCCTGAGCTGATGAAGACCCTGGAAATCAGTGACCCGGGCAACAAGTTCGCCATTCCTTACCTGTGGGGCACCATCGGTATCGGCTACAACGTCGACAAGGTCAAAGCCATCCTGGGCGACAACGCTCCGGTGGATTCCTGGGACCTGGTGTTCAAGCCAGAGAACATGGCCAAGCTGAAAGAGTGCGGCGTGAGCTTCCTCGATTCGCCGACCGAAATGCTCCCGGCCGCCTTGCACTACCTGGGCTACAAGCCAGACAGCCAAGACCCGAAAGAGCTGGCCGCTGCCGAAGCACTGTTCCTCAAAGTGCGTCCTTCGACCACCTACTTCCACTCGTCCAAGTACATCTCGGACCTGGCCAACGGCAACATCTGCGTAGCCGTCGGTTACTCGGGTGACATCTACCAAGCCAAGTCCCGCGCTGCTGAAGCGAAGAACAAGGTGAATGTTGGCTACAACATTCCGAAAGAAGGCGCTGGCGCATTCTTCGACACCGTGGCCATTCCGAAAGATGCTGAAAACCCGGAAGGCGCTCTGAAGTTCATCAACTTCCTGCTCAAGCCGGAAATCATTGCTGAAATCAGCGACGAGGTGTCCTACCCGAACGGCAACTCCGCAGCCACTCCGTTGGTAAGCGAAGAAATCCGTAAAGACCCGGGCATCTACCCAAGCGACGACGTAATGAAAAAGCTGTACGCGTTCCCTGACCTTCCGGCCAAGGTTCAGCGTTTGATGACTCGCTCCTGGACCAAGATCAAGTCCGGCAAGTAATCAAAAAGACACCTCCGGCGGCGCAATCTGCCGGAGGCCCGTCCGGGGCCTTGGGGCTCACGGTTTCAAGTAGATGTATTGCTCAGTAGTTGAAGTGCCGGGCTCTAAGCAGTTGGCGTTTGCAGTTTTTTGCGCCCTGGAATTGTTATTTGGCCCCTGTTTACCCGCCGTTATGGCAGGAAAAACGCGGACCAAGCGGTAACCAACTGGCCACCGTTGATGGCCATAGTGATCTAACAAAAATGAGGATGGACATGTGCGAATTCCCTTCCGCAAAACCCTGATAAGCGCGCTAGCCTTGTTGGGCTTCAGCGCCCTGGCTCAGGCCGAACAGACAGTGCATGTCTACAACTGGACCGACTACATCGGCGAAACCACCCTGGCGGACTTCCAGAAAGCCACCGGGATCAAACCGGTCTACGACGTCTTCGACTCCAACGAAACCCTCGAAGGCAAAATGCTCGCTGGCCACACTGGCTACGACGTTGTAGTGCCCTCGAACAACTTCTTGTCCAAGCAGATCAAGGCCGGCGTGTTCCAGAAACTCGACCGCAGCCAACTGCCCAATTTCAGTAACCTGGATCCCAAGTTGCTCAAGCAACTGGAAAAGAGCGATCCGGGCAATCTGTACGCTGTGCCGTACCTGTGGGGTACCAATGGCATCGGCTACAACGTAGCGAAAATCAAAAAGGCGTTGGGCGTCGACCATATCGATTCCTGGGCCATGCTGTTCGAACCCGAGAACATCAAGAAGCTGAGCCAATGCGGCGTCGCTTTCCTCGACTCGCCGGATGAAATGTTCCCGGCCGTGCTGAACTACATGGGCCTGGACCCAAACAGCACCAACCCAGAAGATTACAAAAAGGCTGAAGCCAAACTGTTGGCCGTTCGCCCTTACGTCACCTACTTCCACTCCTCGAAATACATCTCGGACCTGGCCAACGGCGATATCTGCATCGCGGCCGGCTTCTCCGGCGATATCTTCCAGGCCGCTTCGCGCGCCAAGGAAGCCGGCAAAGGCATCGAGATCGCCTACTCCATTCCCAAAGAGGGCGGCAACCTGTGGTTCGACATGCTCGCCATTCCGGCTGACGCACCGAACGCCAAACAGGCCCACGCCTTTATCAATTACCTGCTGGACCCCAAGGTGATCTCGCCGATCAGCGAGTACGTCGGTTACGCCAACCCAAACAGCAAAGCTGATGCGGTGATGGATCAAGAGCTGCGTAACGATCCTGCGGTTTACCCACCGCAAGAGGTGCTCGACCACCTTTACGTGTCCGTGCCGTTGCCGCCAAAACTGCAACGCATCGAGACCCGCTCCTGGACGAAGATCAAGTCCGGCAAGTAAGTGCGCCCTGCGCTAGTAACCCAGTAATCACCTGACCCCGTCAGGTGACGATGAAAAAAGGCCGGCCCGTAGTGGGCTGGCCCTCAAAATAAAGTTGGGAGTTTTGTAATGGCAGTTGCCTCCGGCGCCTACAAGAAAGCCCTCGAGGGCGACCAGAAACCTAAAGAGGTTTTGGTCAAAATCGATCGGGTGACCAAGAAGTTCGACGAGACGATTGCAGTGGACGATGTGTCCCTGACAATCAACAAAGGCGAAATTTTCGCCCTGCTCGGCGGCTCCGGGTCGGGTAAATCCACCTTGCTGCGGATGCTGGCAGGCTTTGAACGCCCAACCGAGGGACGGATTTTCCTCGACGGCCAAGACATCACCGATATGCCGCCCTACGAGCGGCCGATCAACATGATGTTCCAGTCCTATGCGCTGTTCCCGCACATGACCGTGGCGCAGAACATCGCCTTCGGTCTGAAGCAGGACCGCATGTCCAAGACTGAAATCGACGACCGCGTGGCCGAGATGCTCAAGCTGGTACAGATGAGCCAGTACGCCAAGCGCAAGCCGCACCAGCTGTCCGGTGGTCAACGTCAGCGCGTGGCCCTGGCCCGTTCGCTGGCCAAGAGCCCGAAACTGCTGCTGCTCGATGAGCCCATGGGCGCCCTGGACAAAAAGCTGCGTTCGCAAATGCAGCTCGAGTTGGTGGAAATCATCGAGCGCGTTGGCGTGACCTGCGTGATGGTGACCCACGACCAGGAAGAGGCCATGACCATGGCCGAGCGCATCGCCATCATGCACCTGGGCTGGATCGCGCAGATCGGTAGCCCGATCGACATCTACGAAACCCCAACCAGCCGCATGGTCTGCGAGTTCATCGGTAACGTGAACCTGTTCGACGGCCGTGTGGTTGAAGACATGGAAGGCCACGCCCTGATCGCCAGCCCGGATCTGGAACGTGCCATCTATGTAGGCCACGGCGTGACCACCTCGGTGCAGGACAAGCAAATCACCTACGCCATTCGCCCGGAAAAACTGCTGGTCACCACCGAAATGCCGACCTGCGAATACAACTGGTCGCGCGGCAAGGTGCATGACATCGCATACCTGGGTGGTCACTCGGTGTTCTACGTGCAACTGCCAAGCGGCAAGATCGTGCAATCGTTCGTAGCCAACGCCGAACGTCGCGGCGCGCGTCCTACCTGGGGCGACGAAGTGTACGTGTGGTGGGAAGACGATAGCGGGGTCGCGTTGCGCTCATGAACAGAAAACTAAAACGGTATATGCCCACGGGCAGGACCGCCGTAATCGGCGTGCCGTTCCTGTGGCTCTTCCTGTTCTTCATGCTGCCGTTCTTCATCGTTCTGAAGATCAGCTTTGCAGAAGCAGACGTCGCCATTCCGCCGTACACCGAAATCTACTCCTTCGTGGAGCAGAAGCTGCAGGTGATCCTCAACCTGGGCAACTACGTGATGCTCAGCGAGGACGAGCTGTATATCTCGGCCTACCTCGGCTCGCTGAAGATGGCCTTTATCAGCACCGTGCTGTGTCTGTTTATCGGTTTCCCCATGGCCTACGGCATTGCCCGCGCCAACAAGGACACCCAGACCGTTCTGCTGCTGCTGATCATGATGCCGACCTGGACGGCGATCCTTATCCGCGTATATGCGTGGATGGGCATTCTCAGCAACAACGGTTTGCTTAACGCGTTTCTGCTGTACATCGGCGTGATCAACGAGCCGCTGCAGATCCTCAACACGAACCTCGCGGTGTATATCGGCGTTGTGTATTCGTACCTGCCGTTTATGGTGCTGCCGCTGTTCGCCAACCTGGTGAAACACGACCTGTCGTTGCTCGAAGCGGGCTCGGACCTGGGTTCGACCAACCTCAACAACTTCTGGAAAATCACCGTACCGCTGGCCAAGAACGGCATCATCGCCGGCTGCATGCTGGTGTTCATTCCGGTAGTAGGTGAGTTCGTGATTCCGGAACTGTTGGGCGGCCCGGAAACCCTGATGATCGGTAAGGTGTTGTGGCAAGAGTTCTTCAACAACCGCGACTGGCCGGTGGCATCTGCTCTGGCGGTAGTGATGTTGGCGATCCTGATTGTGCCCATCATTCTGTTCAACCGTAGCCAAGCCAAAGAACTGGAGGGCAAAGCATGAAGCGCTTCAGTTTCTCAAACGTAATGCTGGTGTTGGGTCTGCTGTTTATCTACATGCCGATGGTGATTCTGGTCATCTACTCCTTCAACGCCTCCAAGCTGGTAACGGTATGGGGTGGTTGGTCGGTGAAGTGGTATGTGGGCTTGCTGGACAACACCCAACTGATGAACTCGGTGGGCCGCTCGCTGGAAATCGCCTTCTACACCGCGATTTCCGCCGTAGTGCTCGGCACCCTGGCGGCGTTCGTACTCACCCGTATCACCCGCTTCAAGGGTCGCACCTTGTTCGGTGGTCTGGTGACAGCACCGCTGGTAATGCCGGAAGTGATCACCGGTCTGTCGCTGTTGCTGCTGTTCGTGGCGATGGCGCAGATGATCGGCTGGCCGCAAGAGCGTGGCATCTTCACCATCTGGATCGCCCACACCACCTTCTGCGCCTCTTACGTGGCAGTAGTGGTTTCGGCGCGCTTGCGTGAGCTGGATATGTCCATCGAAGAAGCGGCCATGGACCTGGGCGCCAAGCCCTGGAAAGTGTTCATGCTGATCACCATCCCGATGATCGCACCGTCGCTGGCAGCGGGCGGCATGATGTCCTTCGCCCTGTCGCTGGACGACCTGGTGTTGGCCAGCTTCGTGTCGGGCCCGGGTTCCACCACCCTGCCGATGGAAGTGTTCTCCGCCGTGCGTCTGGGCGTGAAACCGGAGATCAACGCCGTGGCCAGCTTGATTCTGCTGGTGGTGTCGATCTTCACCTTCCTGGTCTGGTTCTTTAGCCGCAAGGCAGAGAAGCGTCGCTTGAAAGCGATTCAGCAGGCTATGGATGAGACTACTGGGGCGGCCAACTTGGCTGGGCCGGATAGTCGTCGTGATCCGTCGCAGCAACATGCACCGGCTTGATTGAGCGGTAATAAAAAAACGCCCTTCGGGGCGTTTTTTTATGGCCCGAACCGGAACTCGTAGGATGGGTAGAGCGTAGCGAAACCCATCGCGCCTGGCGCACCATCGTGATGGGTTTCGCTTGCAGCTCTACCCATCCTACGGTCCTCCCGCAAGCAGGCGAAAAGCGGCACTAACTCCGATTGGTTCCCCTCTCCCGCGTGCGGGAGAGGGGCTAGGGGTGAGGGCCGGATCCAACGCAGAATTGCGCCCATAAAAAAGCCCCGCATCCGCGGGGCTTTTTCATTGCTGCAACCTTACTTCGCCGGCACCAGCTTCAACGTGCCCTTGGTATTGGCCGCCACTTCGCTTTCTTCGAAATGCTGCGGCACATACCCACCCGTGACGTAGGTTTGCGCCTGGTCGGAGTAGTGCGCGTCAAACGGCACGCCACTCTGACCCACCGGGTTGATCCCCAGGCTGTGCGCCGGGTCTGCGAAGTCGATCAGGCGGCGCGTGGACGGCCCGTAGATCACGCCCCACGGTGCCGGACCCACCGGCGCGCTGAGGTTGTTCGGCACTTCGTGGCCGCCCGGTGCCGCGAATGGGCCGACGTTGAAAATCTTGTCCAACGGCTTCTGCGCACCCAGTGGATGGCCATGGGTCAGGGTGTGCAGCTTGCCCCATTTCCAGGCTTTCGGGTCGTCGCCAGCGGTGGCTTTGAGGTGCGCAATGGTCGCTTGCCACGCCGCCTTCACGGTATCGGCACGGGTTTCCTTGGCTGGCGTTGCGCGGTTGTCCCACCACGGCGAATCGGCATCGGCAGCCAGCACCGGCAACGCGACGTCGAGGGAGCGGGTGGCGATCAGGTTGGTGAAGAAGGCATCGCCCAGTTCGTCGTGCAGCGCGCTGTCGGCCAGTTGGAAGAGGAACTGGTTAAACACCGAGGCGCTCACCGAATCCAGCGAGTAGTCGCCTTTCCAGGTGCTCAGCTGTTCCAGCAGGGCCAGTTCTTGCGGGTCGGTGACCACGGTACGCAGCACCGGCAGCAGCGGCTTGAGCACACGGTTGCTGTACTCGGTGGCGGTATCCAGTTGCAGCGCCTGGCTGTTTTCCAGGTTCCACTTCACGCTGTTGTCGGCCAGGTGCGAGTTGATGCGCGCGCCACGGTCGGCCAGGTTGTAGTAGCCCGGCACTTCCATGCCGGTGGGCGATACCGGCTGGAAGTTGGCCGACACGATATAGCCGCGTGCCGGGTTCTCTTCCTGCGGGTTGGCGCTAAACGGGTAGAAGCCGGTCTTGTCGGCCTCGTGGGTGCTGCCGTCGAGGATAAAGGTCGGGTTGACGCCTTCCGGGCGAACCGGCAATTGCGCCGCGGCCCACCAGCCGATATCGCCTTTGGCGTTGGCCCACACCAGGTTCAGACCCGGGCTGTGAATCTCGGCCCCGGCATGGCGCATTTTCTCGATGGTGTCGGCGCGGTTCAGGTCATAGAAGCCCTGCAGAATCGGGTTCTCGGTTTCCAGAAAAGCCCACCACATGGCGATCGGCGTTTTGCCGGCAGCGGCGGCGCCGAGGGCGTCGTTGATGATCGGGCCGTGGGGCGACTGGCGCAGGGTAAGTTTCACTGGCGCGGCGTCTTTGACCTTGATCTCTTCTTCGCGGGTTTGCAGGTCTACCCACTGGCCGTTGGACCAGACCTGGTTGGCGTTGTCCGGGTTGACCTTCTCGGCCACCAGGTCGATGTCGTCGTTCTGGAACATGGTCAGGCTCCAGCCGAAATCCATGTTGTGACCCAAGGATGCAAACGGGTTGAGCGCCTGGTGGTGGCCATACAGCTCAAAGCCCGGCGCCGACAATTGCGCCTCGTACCACACCGCCGGTACGGCGAAGCGAATATGCGGGTCGCCGGCCAGCAGCGGTTTGCCGCTCTGGGTGCGGCTGCCGGAAATGGTCCAGGCGTTGCTGCCTTCGAATTGCGGCAGGCCGGCGTCCACCAGCGCGTCGTGGCTGATGCGGGCGATGGCGTTGAGGTCTTTCCAGTCGTTGCTGGCCAGGGCGGCCTGGCCGATGGCGCCTTCGGGTTTCCAGTTCAGGTCGAAAATCTTCAGGTAATCGGCGCCGAGTTCGTCACGCACATAGGTCATCACCGGCTCGGTGCGGAACGCGGCGGCAAAGCTGTAGGCCATATAGCCGGCGACACTCATGGTGTCTTCGGCGGTGAAGGGGCGCGGCTTGATGCCCAGCAGGTCGAACTCGATGGGTTTCGGGTGGGTGTCCTGGAATTGGTTGACGCCATCCAGGTACGCCTCCAGCGCCTTGTAGGCGGGGGTCTGGTGGTCGAGCTTGGGCACGTATTCGTCGGCGTGTTCGCGGATGCGCAGGGTGCGGAACAGGCGGTCGGTGTCCACCAGCTTGGCGCCGAGCACTTCGGCCAGTTCGCCCCGGGCCAGACGGCGGAGCATTTCCATCTGGAACAGCCGGTCCTGGGCGTGCACATAGCCCAGCGCGCGGTACATATCCGCCTCGTTCTGCGCCTTGATATGCGGCACGCCGCGTTCGTCGTAACGCACACTGACGGCCCCATCCAGATGCGCCAGTTGTACCTGGCCATCGCGCATCGGCTGTTTGCTGTGGATATACCAGGTGGCGCCAGCGGCAACGGCGGCTACCACCACGGCGAGGGCGGTCAGGGTGCGTTTCATTGAAGTGTCCTTATTGTTATGGCGCGGCTCTACGGCTGGGCGCGCGAACTGCATTTTGCGCAGCACCGTCGTTCATCGGCATTGACCATAGGCCGCAATGGTGAAAGTCTCTGGTCAATCCTGTTCACTGCCAAGCCGCCACCATGTCCACCGCCAGCGCCGTGCTCACCCATTCACCGACCATGCGCCGCCTGCTCTATGAAGGCTTGCTTAGCCTCGGGTGGGACCCCACCGACACCTACCGCCGCGCCTACCAGGGCGTGCCGCTGCTGCCGCCGACCATCTCCGGCCGCGAAGAGCACGACAACGCGCCGCTGTTCTGGGAAGCGTTGCAGGAGCTGACCGGCGATGTCGATATCGGCCTGCACCTGGCCGAAGTGATGAAGCCACGCCCGCTCGATGTGGTGAGTTATCTGCTGCTGGCTAGCCGCGATTTGCGTGAGGCGCTGCAAAGCTTTGTGCGCTACCAGCACATTCTCTCCGGTGGCTTTGCCGCGTACCTCGATGAACAAGGCGACAGCGTGCGCCTGGTGCTGGACCTCAACTACCGCGGCTTTGGCTCGCTGCGCCAGCAGATCGAGTGCCTGGCGCTGTTGCTGATCAAGATGCTCGGCAGCGTCACCGACGATGACTTTCAGGTGCAGGGTGTGGATTTCCGTCACCCCGCGCCGCGCCGCCTAAGCGAGCACAAACGCCTGTTCGGCCTGGCGCCGCGCTTCGCCCAGGCCCACGACGCGCTGGTGTTTTCCAGCAGTTTGCTCACCCGCCCCTCACGTAGTGCCAACCCACGGTTGTTCACCCTGCTAAGCCAACAGGCTGAGCTGGAGCTGCAGGAGCTAGGGGAGGACCAGTTGCTCAACCGAGTACGTTATTGGCTGCAAGGTCACCTGGGCCAGGTGAGCTGCACGCTGGTGGGCTGCGCCGACGCGCTGCATATGAATGCCGGCGTGTTGCAGCGCGGACTGGCGCAACAGAGCAGCAGTTTTCGTGTGCTGCATGAAGAAGTGCGGCGCCTGCACGCCAGCCAACTGCTGGAGCAGGGCCAGCCGATTCGCGAGGTGGCGCGGGCGTGCGGGTTTGCCGAGTTGTCGCCGTTCTACCGCGCGTTTCGCCGCTGGCAGGGCATGACGCCACAGGCCTATCAGCTCAAGGCGCAGGCGTTGGCCCAGCGGCTTTAGGCGCTGACCTGAAAACGCTGGCTCAGACGATTAAGCCGGTCAGCCAGTTGCCGTAGGCGCTGGCCATTGCTGTCCAGCTCGGCGGCATCGCCCACATTCTGCTCGGCCACTTGCTGCACGCTGCTCAAGTGCTCGCTGACTTCTTGGCTGACCTCCACCTGCAAATGGGTGGCGCTGGCGATGGACTGGTTAAGGCGCGTAATGGCGCCGATATCCTGCGCCACCGCGCTGAGCAGATCGGCGGCGGCCTGGCTGTCCGAGACGCAGCGCTGCACGCTGGTCTGGCTTTCGTGCATAGCAGTGGCGGCCTGGCGACTGCTGTGTTGCAGACGGGCGATGATGTCCTGGATTTCGGCGGTGGACAGCGCGGTTTTCTGCGCCAGGTTGCGCACTTCATCGGCCACCACCGCAAAGCCCCGGCCCTGGTCGCCGGCCCGCGCCGCTTCAATGGCGGCGTTGAGTGCCAGCAGGTTGGTTTGCTCGGCGATGCTGCGGATCACCTCCAGCACCCGGCCGATCTGCTCGGACTGGCTGGCCAGTGATTGCACCTCTCGGTCGGTGCCGACGATATGTTCGGCCAGCTTTTCGATTTCCTCGCGCACCTGGATAACCGAGCGGTTGCCCGCGCTCGCCTGTTGGTTGGCCGTCTCGGCGGAATGGGCGGCCTGGTCGGCGTGCGCCGCCACTTCATCAATGGCCCTGCTCATCTGCTGCATGGCCTGGCTCATATAGTTGACCTCTGCCTCCTGACGCTGCGCACCGTCACGCAGCTTGCCGGTGGCCTGGCCCAGCTGCTGGCCCATATCGGTCAGGCCGCGGGTGTCGGTGATCACCGCGCTGACCAGTTCGTCGAGCAATTCGAGAAAGTGATTGAAGCGCACCGCCGTGTCGCCGGAGGCCTCGCTGCGGTAGCGCAGATCAATGCCGTCGTCGCGCTGGGTAAGGTGCGCAGCGGTGGTCATCAGGGCCAGGTTTTCCTGGGCGTCCACGTAGGTTTGCTGGGCCAGGTAGATCAGGATCGCGCTTTCCAGCACCACGTAAAACGCGTGGAGAAAAATCCGCGGCCAGGTGCCCTGCGGTATCACCGCCACGTCGATGCCCTGGCTCTGCATGGCGAAGAAGGCCAGGTGGTGCGTGGCAATCACCGCAGCGGCCACGACAATCGGCAGCCAGTCGCGGTAATACACCAGAAAGGCCAGCAGCACGAAGATGCCGAAGTGCATTTCCAGCAGACCGTTGCTCTCGTTCACATGCAGCGCCGACATCACCATAAACGCCGCGCCCATGCAGCAGCGCAGCAGGCGCCGGCCCGGTATCAGCAAATGCATGGCCGTCATGACCGCCACCGTGAGCCCACCCACCACCAGCGCCTGGCCCCAGGAGCCGTGCCAGCCGGCAAGGCCAAGGGCCCAGAAGAACATCAGCCACAACACGGCGAGCATGATGCGGTCGGCTTTGCGGTAATGAGCGTCGAGGGTAAAGCGCTGGGTAGTCACAGGCAGACCTCAGGCAAGGCCCGGCGCGGTCAAGGCGTACAAGCGCAAGCGGCGGGCAGGATGCAGTTGGGTCTACTGAGTGTTGTACAGCTTGGCGAACCTGTCAGGGCGCAGGTGCTGCCCACTGACAAAAGCACCCGACCGCCAGCGTGTGGGTGGCGCTCACGGCGCGGCCCTGAGCCAGGGCTTCAAGAATCGGCTCGATAAAGCTATTGCTGGAGGTGCAGGTGGCGCCCTCGCTGTAGGGGCCGAAGTAGGCGAGATTGCCGTTCTTGTCCCAGATGCCCACCGCCGGGCTGGCCGGCAAATGCTCGGCGCCGGGGAAGGCGGTGAGCGGTTGCAGCGCGCTGAGGGTGTCCGGCAACTGGCCCTTGCTGCCGGGTTTTTGCACGGCGTAGAACGCCACACCTTGCGGGCCGAAGCGGGCCAGCAGCTCGGCCAGGTGTTGCTGGTTGCCGACATTGCACGGGCAGGCCGGATCCCAGAAATGCACCACGCGAATCGGCCCCGGCCCGGCCAGGCTGGCGGGCAGTTGCAGTGGGTCGCCGGAAAACAGCGCAGTGGTTTCCGCGAACGGACGTATATACCGCGCTTCGTACCACCAGAAGGCGCTCACCATGGCGCCCAGCCAGACGATGGCTAGCAGGGTGGCAAGAATGGTTTTGCGAGGAGGCAGGCGCATGGCTAATCGTTCGATGGCGGGTGCGTAGCTTGCCACGGACGGCGTTGCAGCAGAATATTCCCAGCCGTTGCGGCGCAATCTGCATGGACGCGCCTTTTTCCTCGACACCCCCTGGATGCCCTATGTCAGAACCCTTTCAGCCCGATGTACTGCGCGCCCAGTTGCGACCCTTGGCCGCAGCGCAGGCCGAGCCGCCTGAGGCCAAGGCGTACCGGCAGCTCTATCGGCTGAACTTCCCCGGCGCCACCAGCCAACTTGGGCGCATGGAAGTGGGTGGCTACGAGGTGGTGACGCAGCTGTGGTTACCCCCCCAACCTAAAGCCACGCTGGTGCTGCAACACGGCTATTACGACCATATGGGTTTGTACGGCCATGTGATTGGCTGGGCGTTGGGCATGGGCTTCGCGGTGTTGGCGTGCGACCTGCCGGGCCACGGTCTTTCCAGCGGCACGCGCGCCAGCATTGGTGAGTTCAGCGAATACCAGGCGGTGTTCCAACGTTTGTTGAGCGAAGCGGCCGGCCTGAATCTGCCCCAGCCCTGGCACCTGTGCGGGCAGAGCACCGGCGGGGCGATCATCATCGATTTTCTGCTGCGCTCTGCGCAGCCCTGGCCACAGATCGGCGAAGTGCTGCTGCTGGCGCCGTTGGTGCGACCACGGGCCTGGGGCTGGTCCAAGCTCAGCTACCGCGTGCTCAAACCCTTCGTCACGCAGATCCCCCGGCGCTTCAGCCCCAACTCCAACGACGCCGAGTTTCTCGCCTTTATCCAGACCGATCCGTTGCAGCCGCTGAGTTTGCCCACCGCGTGGGTCGGCGCGTTATCGCGTTGGGTGCCGCAGATCGAACAGGCGCCGCGCAGCGAACGTTGCGTCGTAGTCGTGCAGGGCGATGCGGATATGACCGTGGACTGGCGCCACAACCTTGAAGTGCTGCGCGCCAAGTTTGCTGAGGTGAAGGTGTTGATGGTGGAAGGCGGGCGGCATCATTTGGCCAATGAGAGCGGCGAGATTCGTGAGCGGTATTTTGCGTTTTTGACCGAGCAAGTATGTTTCCAGGAATCGAGGCTGAAGCCTCTCCCACAGTAAAACCTGGCCCCTGTGGGAGAGGCTTCAGCCTCGAGCTTTTGATCTTCGCAGGAGCTAGATGCCGGGATTGGTATTGGTAGTTGCCGGCGCCGCCTGCCCCACCGCCAACGCCGCGCGCATCGCCGCCAGTGCCGCCTGGTAATACGCCTTGCCATCGGCCGACTCGGCGAACGTCACAAACTCATCCAACTCCGGATCGGACAGCCCGCTGTACACATACAGCAAGGTGTTATCCACATCCGCGCCAATCTGCTGCATCAGCCGCTGCCGCTGGCTATCGAGCATGCCCTGGGCCTGGCCGCCGCCAAGCAGGCCGGGAATCATCTGGCTCAGGCTGTCGGCCGCGACACCGGCCAGCGCCAGGCTGACTTCCGCGCCCGCTTCCTTGGCCGGCAGGGCTTGCGCGAGGTGGCGAATCAGCAATGCGCGGGTGCTTTCGGCCTGAATACGGGGAATGCCGTTGGCGTGTTTGGCCAGCTCTTCCGGGCGGGTGGCGTTGACCTCGGCCTGGACGATCTTGTGCCCCAAAGGCGACTGAAAAAACGCCAGGGCCGGCGCCGGGTTGGGCAGTTTTTCCCGCAGGGTAGCGGCGCCGCGCTGGTCCATGCCTTGCGGGGCGAAGCGCTGGTTGCTGTTGGTCACCAGCGCCTGGTACACGGCATCCGGCAGACTGCTGCGGTAGCGCTGTTGCGCGGCTTGCAGGGCGGCATTGAAATGCGCGCGTTGCTGCGGCCAGCCGGCGGTTTCATACAGCTGGCTGTGCTCGTCGGCCTGGCTGGGCAACGAGCAGAACAACAACACAAGGGTGAGAAGGGCGCGCATAAAGACTCCTGTCGGGCAGGCCGCTATTTTCAGCGGCATCGCCTGGGCTTGTCGAGGCGCGTGAGCGGCGCTGTTAGAATCGCCGGCATGCCTAAACCATCCGCAACGCTACTGCTCGACCACACGGTGCTGACGACTATCGTCGACGACCTCGCCGCCAAGGGCTGGTCGCAGCACGATCTGTTTATTCCAGAGGCTCTGACCCGCGAACTGGCTGCAGAGTGCCAACAACGTGCGGCCGACGGCCGTCTGGCGCCCGCAGCCGTGGGCCGGGGCGCGACGGCGCAGGTGCGCGAAGGGGTACGCGGCGACAGCATTCAATGGCTGGAAGCCGGTGAAGGCGCCGCCACTGATGCCTATTTGGCGCTGATGGACCAGCTGCGTCAGGCGTTAAACCAGGCGCTGTACCTGGGCCTGGACGACTACGAAAGCCACTTTGCCTGCTACCCGCCGGGCGCGTTTTACCAAAGGCATGTCGACCGCTTTCGCGATGACGACCGGCGCACGGTGTCGGCTGTGGTGTACCTGAACGAAGACTGGTTAGCCGAGCAGGGTGGGGCGCTGCGGATTTATCCGCAGGATGAGGCGCACGACGTGGCGCCTTTGGGCGGGCGGCTGGTGATCTTTATGTCGGCTGAGTTGCCCCATGAAGTGTTGCCGGCAACGCGCGAGCGGCTCTCGTTGACCGGCTGGTTCAGGCGACGAGCCTGACAAACTCAACTGCTCTGCACCCCTCGCCCGCTTGCGGGAGAGGGGCCGGGGGAGAGGGGCTGTTAATGCCCCCACACCTTCACCGTGCCATGCAGGTCGGTGATATCGCGGATCTCCAGGCTGCCCAGGCGGCTTTCCCCCACATACATATCACTGGCCACCCGCAGACGAATGCGCTGTGCCGGCAGGCCGCTGGCGATCAGTTGGTCATTGATGGTGGTGAGGTCGGGCAGGGTGAATTGCAGGCGCTGCTGGCCGTCGGTGCCGGTCACCACATCCACCATCAAGGTTGGCTGGTTCACGCCGAAAATCGGCAGCACCAGGCCCAGTTGCGCCGGGCCCAGGGCAAGCTGCCGCCCGCGCCGTTCGGGCAGTCGCTGGGATTTACGCAGCCGTTATCGATTTTCAGGTTACGCAGCGAGACATTGCCGGTGGTGTCGCTAAAGCGGATGGCGTTGATGCGCGCCTGCAGGTCGAGGCGGATGCTGATGCCGGCCTGGCCGGAGACTTCGCTGAGCGCCGGGTTGTCCAGCGCCTGCAGGTCGGCCAGGCACGGGGTGGTGATCAGTAGAGCAAGAGCAGCAGAGGTGATTGTTCTTATCATGACGGCGCTTCCTATGCGGGTGCCGGCAGTCTGGGCAGCGCGCGGGAGTGAAGCCAGCGGCTGGCGGCGCTTCCCGTCGAAGGATCGGCCTGCAAGCCGTGTGATAAAGCGCTTTTGCAGGTTATTGCCGGCCAAGCCTCACCTTCGATAGGGGTGAATTTCAGCGGTGTTACCGGCGGTGACCTGAGGCAGGCTGCTGGCGCCAAGTGAGGAGAGTGGTGATGGAAAAGATTCTGGTCAGTCGCTGCCTGTTGGGCCACCGCGTGCGCTACGACGGCGGCGCCCATGGGCCGTTCGATCAGCTTGGTCAGTGGCTGGTCGAAGGCCGGGTCGTGGCGCTGTGCCCAGAAGTGGCCGGCGGCCTGCCTACGCCGCGCCCGCCAGCGGAAATTCCCGGCGGCCAGGGTGTGCAGGTGCTCGATGGCGCGGCGCAGGTACTGACCGAAGCGGGCAAGGATGTGAGCGCCGCGTTTCTCGATGGCGCGCATCAGGCCCTGGCGTTGGTGCAGCAGCACGGCATCCGCCTGGCGGTGCTCAAATCACGTAGCCCTTCCTGCGGCAACCGCGAGACCTACGACGGCAGTTTTTCCGGGCAGAAGGTCGAGGGCGAGGGCGTTACCGCTGCGCTACTGCGCCGCGCCGGCGTGCAGGTGTTCAACGAAGAGGAACTGGCCGTTGCGCTTGAAGCCTTGCAGGCTCTGGACTTGCATCGGTAAAGCGGGGCGATAAGCCTGAACCCTCCTACACTCTGGTGGTCACTAAATGAGCAGCTCGGACAACGGGCGGTTTCTAATAAGGACCCTGGAGGGCTCACGCATGAAAACCCAGTTTGCAGTGCTGATCGCCATGGCACTTGGCGTTGGCGCCACTGCCCACGCCGCTACCCCCACCCCCGAGCCGGCGGTGCCGATTGAAGTGACGCAGACGGCGCAGCTGTACTTTCTCGAACCCATGGACGGCGCGACCGTGGACCGGCCGTTCGCGATCAAGTTTGGCGTACGCACCGTGACAGTGACGCCCGGCATGTCGCCGCCGGTTATGGCCGCAACGGATAACCAGATTCACCTGCTGATCGATGCGCCGCCGGTGTCGTCGAATATGCCGGTGCTGCGCAGCGACCAGATCCGCCTGCTTACCACCGACCAGAAAGAGAAATTTATTTTGCCTAGCGGCCCGCACCGGTTGCAGCTCGTGCAGACCGACAAGAACGGCGTGCTGGCGCCGCTGCCGGTGGTTTCGCCGGTGATTAATGTGACGGTGAAATAGCGAACGGCCAAATTGCAGGCAATAAAAAAGGGAGGCCGAGGCCTCCCTTTCTTTTTTCAACGCCGCCCGGCCGACGCGCAGCCGATCGGTTGAGTTAAAACAATACGCGGCTGCGGATGGTGCCGGTGACGTGCTGGAGTTTTTCCAGAGCGAGATCGGAGTACTCCGCATCAACGTCAATCACCACATAACCAACCTTGTCGTTGGTCTGCAGGAATTGACCGGAGATGTTGATGCCGTTGTCGGCGAACACCTTGTTGATTTCGCTCATCACGCCGGGCACGTTCTCGTGGATGTGCAGCAAGCGGTGCTTGCCCGGGTGCGCCGGCAGGGCCACTTCGGGGAAGTTGACCGAAGATACCGAGGTACCGTTGTCGCTGTACTTCACCAGCTTCTCGGCCACTTCCAGACCAATGTTGGCCTGGGCTTCGGCGGTGGAACCACCGATGTGCGGGGTGAGGATCACGCGGTCCAGGCCACGCAGCGGGCTTTCGAACTCTTCGTCGTTGGACTTGGGCTCGACCGGGAACACGTCGATGGCCGCGCCGATCAGGTGCTCGTCCTTGATGGCGTTGGCCAGGTGGTCCAGCTCAACCACGGTGCCGCGTGCGGCGTTGATCAGAATGCCGCCCTTTTTCATGGCACGGATTTCTTTCTCGCCGATCATCCACTGGGTGGACGGCAGCTCAGGCACGTGCAGGGAAACGATGTCAGCCATGCCCAGCAGGTCGTGCAGCTTGGCAACCTGAGTGGCGTTGCCCAGTGGCAGCTTGGTGACGACGTCGTAGAAGAACACCTGCATGCCCAGCGCTTCAGCCAGGACCGACAGCTGGGTACCGATCGAGCCGTAGCCGACGATGCCGAGTTTCTTGCCGCGAATTTCGAAGGAGTTAGCCGCCGACTTGATCCAGCCACCGCGGTGGCAGGAAGCGTTCTTCTCGGGGATGCCGCGCAGCAGCAGGATGGCCTGGGCCAGCACCAGTTCGGCAACCGAACGGGTGTTGGAGTACGGCGCGTTGAACACGGCGATACCGCGTTCACGGGCGGCGTTGAGGTCGACCTGGTTGGTGCCGATGCAGAAGCAACCGACGGCGATCAGTTTCTTGGCGCGGTCGAAGACTTCGTCGGTGACCTGGGTGCGCGAGCGAATGCCGAGGAAGTGCACATCGGCAATCTTTTCTTTCAGCTCCGAGTCCGACAAGGCGCCTTTGAGGTACTCGATGTTGCTGTAGCCGGCCGCTTTCAGCGTGTCGACAGCGTTCTGGTGCACACCTTCGAGAAGAAGGAACTTGATCTTGCTCTTGTCGAGAGAGGTCTTGCTCATCTGAGTACCTGTTTGTCCCGGTAGAAAAGTCAGGGAAAGCCAGCGTGGCGGGCAGCCCGTAACGGCGTCGCGCCGCGGCCGCAAACCGAGCACAGAGCACGATTCGCGGGGGGCGTATGCTAGCATGTCTTCCTTTTTCCTTGCTCGGTTACGACCTGAAACGTTCTCAGGGCGACCATGAATATTGCGAGAGTTCCGTAGATGACCGACGTTGCCCTGATTGAACAACTCAAAGCCCTGGTCGAGCCTGGCAAGGTCCTGACCGACGCCGATTCGCTGAATGCCTACGGTAAAGACTGGACCAAACACTTCGCTCCGGCACCGCTGGCCATCGCTTTTCCCAAGACTATCGAGCAGGTTCAGGCCATCGTGCGCTGGGCTAATGAATATAAGGTGGCGCTGGTGCCGTCCGGTGGTCGTACCGGGCTTTCGGCTGCCGCCGTCGCCGCCAATGGCGAAGTGGTCGTGGCCTTCGACTATATGAACCAGGTGCTGGCCTTCAACGAATTCGACCGCACCGCCGTCTGCCAGCCAGGCGTGGTGACCAAACAGCTTCAACTGTTTGCCGAAGAAAAAGGCCTGTACTACCCGGTGGACTTCGCTTCTGCCGGTTCCAGCCAGATTGGCGGCAATATCGGCACCAATGCCGGCGGTATCAAGGTTATTCGCTACGGCATGACCCGCAACTGGGTCGCCGGCCTGAAAGTGGTCACCGGCAAGGGCGAACTGCTGGAGCTGAACAAAGACCTCATCAAAAACGCCACCGGCTACGACCTGCGTCAGCTGTTTATCGGCGCCGAAGGCACGTTGGGCTTTGTCGTCGAAGCCACCATGCGCCTGGACCGCCAACCGCAAAACCTCACCGCCATGGTGCTCGGCGCCGCCGACTTCGACTCGATCATGCCGGTGCTGCACGCGTTCCAGAACAAGCTCGACCTCACCGCCTTCGAATTCTTCTCCGACAAAGCTCTGGCGAAAATCATGGGCCGTGGCGATGTACCGGCGCCATTCGAAACCGAATGCCCGTTCTATGCCCTGCTGGAATTTGAAGCCACCACCGAAGAAGTCGCCGAGGCCGCCCTGGCTACCTTCGAGCACTGCGTGGAGCAAGGCTGGGTGCTGGACGGCGTGATGAGCCAGAGCGAGCAACAGCTGCAAAACCTGTGGAAGCTACGCGAGTACATCTCCGAAACCATCTCGCACTGGACGCCGTACAAGAACGATATCTCGGTCACCGTGGCCCAGGTGCCGGCGTTCCTGCACGACATCGACGCCATCGTTGGCGAGCACTACCCGGATTTCGAAATCGTCTGGTTCGGCCATATCGGCGACGGCAACCTGCACCTGAACATCCTCAAACCCGACAACCTGAGCAAGGACGAGTTCTTCGCCAAGTGCGCCACGGTGAACAAGTGGGTGTTCGAGATCGTGCAGAAGTACAACGGCTCAATCTCCGCCGAGCACGGCGTGGGCATGACCAAGCGCGATTACCTGACCTATAGCCGCTCGGAAGCTGAAATCGCCTATATGAAAGCCATCAAAGCGGTGTTCGACCCGAACGGCATCATGAACCCGGGCAAGATTTTCGCCCTGTAACGCCGCTTCCGCCTCTGCGGGAGCGGCCACAAGCGGCTCTCGTTCTCCACCTCACTCAGGAGTCGCCCATGAGCTATCAACACCGTTATCTGGATGGCACCACCATCCATTTCCCGATCGGCAAAGTGGTTTGCGTTGGCCGCAACTACGCCGAACACGCCAAAGAGCTGAACAACCCGGTGCCTACCGAGCCGCTGCTGTTTATCAAGCCGGGCAGCTGCGTGGTGGAGGCTGAAGGCGGTTTCAGCATTCCAACCGACCGTGGCGGCGTGCATTACGAAGCCGAGATTGCCGTGCTGATCGGCAAGCCGCTGTCGCGCAAACCGAATGCAGAAGAAGTGCTCGACGCCATCTCCGGCTTCGCTCCGGCCCTGGACCTGACCCTGCGCGACGTGCAGGCCAAGCTCAAGGAAAAGGGTTATCCGTGGGAAGTCGCCAAGTCGTTCGACGGCGCCTGCGTGCTCGCGCCCTTTGTCAGCAGCGACGCGGTAAGCGATCCGACTGATATCGGTATCCGTCTGAGTATCAACGGTGAAGTACGCCAGGATGGCAGCAGCGCCTCCATGCTCAACCCGATTCTGCCGATCATTGCCCACATTGCCGGGCACTTCAGCCTGCAACCGGGTGACGTGATTCTGACCGGCACCCCGGCTGGTGTTGGCCCGCTGAACCAGGGCGATGAATTGCTGCTGGAACTGGTCGGCCATTCGAGCGTGACCACCCGCGTTCTGTAACGCGCGTGCTTGGCAAAAAAGTTGTAACACCCGCGGCTGTCATAACCGCGAAAGGCTGTTGTACAGTTCGGCACCCCCCGCGCCCTTGTGCGCGGGTTTACGGTTGATCACGGACGATCGCACCGGAATCTCCTGCTTTGGCCGCTAGTGTGCCGCCGCAGTAACCGAGACAGCCTTATGCCCACCCGTTCCTTTTCCCTGCGTCGCCGCTGGCCCTGGTTGTTGTTTGCTTTCGCGTTGCTGACAGTTGCCGTGCTGACCTACACCCAGCATTGGCTGGGGCAGATGAAGTACTGGGCTGACGAAGACAACTTCGACAAAGCTGAGCGCGACGCCAGCATCTGGTTGCCCGGCTACCGCCCGGTTATTCAGGCCAAGCCGCTGAAAGATCTTGAGGACGATGAAACCTCGGACCTCACCTATAACCCCGACACCAAAACCCTGTTCACCGTCACCGGCAAAGAGCCGCTGTTGGTGGAGTTGAGCCTGGACGGCGAAGTGCTGCGGCGCATTGCGCTGATCGGCTTCTCCAACCCGGAAGGGGTGGCCATGCTCAGCAACGGCAATATGGCGATCACCGACGAGCGTCGCCGCACGCTGTCGATTTTCAAGCTCGGCCCGGTGGCGTTGGAACTGCGCGCCATCGACACCCGCGAATTCGACCTGGGCTATGCCGAGTCCGGCAACAAGGGCTTTGAAGGCATCGCCTGGGACCCTCGGCAACAGCGCCTGCTGCTCGGCAAAGAGCGTTCGCCCCTGGCTATGTTCAGCTGGGCCAGCGACGGCACAGCGGGGCTGGCCGGCAAGATGGAGCCGTTGCCCAGTGACGAGCTGTATATGCGCAATATCTCGGCCCTGAGTGTCGATCCGCGCACCGGGCATTCGCTGGTGTTGTCGGCGCAATCCAAGTTGCTGCTGGAGCTGGATGAACACGGCCAGCCGGTGAGCTTTATCAGCCTGTGGGGCGGCATGAACGGCCTGTACAACAGCATTCCACGCGCTGAAGGGGTGGCCATTGATGAGGAAGGCACCATTTACATGGTGAGTGAGCCGAATCTGTTTTACGTGTTCCGCAAAGACAAAAACGCCGATCCGTCGTAGGTCAAAAACATCGAGGCTGAAGCCTCTCCCACAGGATGTTGCATGTCCTTGTGGGAGAGGCTTCAGCCTCGATTTCCTGGAAACCTCGATCACGCCACGCTCTCAAACCCCTGCAACACGTTCACGGCATTAATGCCGATCTCCTCCACCGCATACCCGCCCTCCATCACAAACAACGTCTGCAGCCCCAGCTTGCCAATGACTTCTCCCATGCGCAGGTAGTCCGGGCTGTCGAGTTTGAATTGTGAAATCGGGTCGGACTTGTAGGTGTCCACACCCAGCGACACCACCAGCGCGTCCGGCGCGTATTCCTGAATCTGCCGGCAGGCATCGGCCAAGGCCAGGCTCCACACCGACCAGTCACTGCCTTCGGCCAACGGGTAATTGATGTTGAAGCCGGCGCCCACGCCCGCGCCTTTTTCATCGGCAAAACCGAGGAAGTACGGGTACTCGAAACGCGGATCGCCGTGGATCGAGGTGAACAGCACGTCGGCGCGTTCGTAGAAGATGTCTTGCGTGCCGTTGCCGTGGTGGTAGTCCACATCCAGCACCGCCACGCGCTTGGCGCCCAGGTCGAGTAAGGCCTGCACGGCAATCGCCGCGTTATTCAGGTAGCAGTAGCCGCCCATGTAATCGGCAGAGGCGTGGTGGCCCGGCGGGCGGCACAGGGAAAACACCCCGCGCGCGCCTTTGGCCAGTTCGGCCTGGCCGGTGAGGGCGACGTTGGCAGAGCTCAGAATCGCCTGCCAGGTGCCAGCCGTGATCGGCGCGCCGGCATCGAAGGAGTAGTAGCCCAGACGGCCGTCGATGGCGGTCGGCTCCACTTGCCGCAAACGCCGGGTTGGCCAGGCGATGGGCAGCATGTCGTGGTTACGGCCGATGGCCTGCCAGTCGCTCCAGGCGTTTTGCAGAAAGCGCAGAAAGCCTTCGGTATGAATCCGCCGGATCGGCGCCAGGCCGAAATCCAGCGGTGCATGAATATCGCCCAGGCCCACGGCTTTGGCCCGGTCGAGCACCATGTCGGCGCGGCTGGGCATTTCGAAACAGGGCGTGAACTGCCCGCCAATCAACTCATATTTGCCGTGGTGCAGGTGATGGTCGTCGCTATAGATCGTCAGCATGGGAGTGCCCTCAGGAGCAGGCCTGTGAAGAGGGTTTTTGTTGTTGTGCGGTCAGCTTTTTGTAGGAGCCAGCTTGCTGGCGAAGCGTTTGATTCAAGAGCTTCGCGAGCAAGCTCGCTCCTACAGGGACCGTGTACCGCTTATTTCTTCAGCTTCGTCCACACCTTGGCGCGCAGGGCGAGGGCTTTGGGCGAGCAGAGTTTGAAAGGCTTGAGCAGGCTGAGCTTGTCGGCCGGGGTGTTGATCGCCGGGTCTTCGAACAGCTCCTTGTCCATGAACTTGTCGGAGCCTTCGATGGCGTTGTTGTACTTGGCGAAGTTGGAGGCGGCGGCGATGTTTTCCGGGGCCATCATCCAGTTGATAAAGGCGTGGGCCTCGGCAACGTTGGTGGCGTCTTTAGGGATCACCAGGTTGTCGATAAACACCCGGATGCCTTCTTTCGGGTACACGTAGACCAGGCTGGCCCGCTGCGCCTGAGCGCGGTGGAACGCGCCGTTCCACTGTTCATGCATCGCCACTTCGCCTGCGGCCATACGCTCGATGGTGCCGTCACTGTTGTACATGGCCAGCGAAGGTTTTTGCTTGAGCAGCAGGTCCTGGATTTTCTGCGCCGCTTTAGGGTCTTCGGTGCATTCGTCGACGCCCAGGTAGAAGGCGGCTGGCACGAACAACTCTTCAATCGAGTTCAGCGCCACCACTTTGCCTTTCAGCTCCGGGCTCGGTTCGAAGAACGGTTTCCAGCTTTCCTCCAGTTTGCCGCCAGGCACCTGGGCGCTGTCGTAGCTGTAGCCGGTGGTGCCCCACAGATACGGCACGCTGTAGTCGTGACCGGGGTCGTAGCTGAGGGTTTTGAAGGTCTCTTTGAGGTTGGCCAGGTTGGTCAGCTTGCTCTTGTCGAACTTCTGCAGCAGGTCTTCTTTCACCATGATTTCGATAAAGCTGTCCGACGGCACCACCACGTCATACGCACCGCCGCCGGCTTTCAGTTTGGCCAGCAGGGTTTCGTTGGAGTCGTAAGCGTCGAGGGTCGCTTTGATGCCGGTATCGGCTTCGAATTTTTTCAGCAGCTCGGGCGGGAAGTAGTCCGACCAGTTGGCGAAGTGCAGGGTGCCGGCGGCCTGGGCCGAGGTGGCGACGCCCAGAGCACAGAGCAGGGACAGCGCGAGCGAGGTGGTGCGAAAGTGCATGGCAAAGCTCCTAGCTGGATCGGTGAGAAGTCAGCGTTTGCGCTGACCGACGTAGTACGACAGCGCAACAAAAGCGATGGAGATGACCAGGATGATCGACGAGATCGCATTGATCTTCGGCGAGATACCCATGCGAATCGAACTGAAGATGTACACCGGCAGCGTGGTGGCGCCCGCGCCGGCCACGAAGTAGGTGATGACGAAATCGTCCATGGAAATGATGAACGCCAACATCGCTCCGGAAATAATTCCCGGGCTCAGCAGCGGGAAGGTCACCCTCCAGAACGCCTTCCACGGCGAGGCATACAGGTCGGCTGCCGCTTCCAGCAGGTACGGGTTCATGCCTTCCAGGCGCGCACGAATCGGCAGGTAGGCAAACGGAATGCAGAACACCACGTGGGCAATCAGGATGGTGAACAGCGACAGCTTGAGGCTGATAAACGAGAAGAACATCAGCGTCGACACCGCCGTGACAATCTCCGGCACCAGCAGCGGCAGGCCGAGCACGCCGCTCATTAATGTTTGCCCGCGAAAGGCGCGGCCACGCATGCCCAGCGCGGCCAAGGTCGCCAGCGAAGTAGCTATCAGGGTGGCCAGGGTGGCGACGATCAGCGAGTTTTTCGCCGCCCGTACCACCTCGGCATCATTGGCCACCACGCTGTACCACTTGAGGCTAAAACCGCCCCACAGGGTCGCCGACTGCCCGCCGTTAAAACTGAGCACCACCAGCACCACAATCGGCAGGTACAGAAAGATAAAGAAGAACCAGGCGGCCGGGCGCATGCCGGCGAAGCGCCACAGCGGATTCTGCGTATTCATGGGTGGCCCCCGGCGGTGCCCGGTTTAAAGCGCAGGCTGTACACCAGCATGGCCAGCAGCACGAAACTCAGCAGGGCAAACGACAGCGCCGCGCCCAGCGGCCAGTTGTGCGAACTGCCGAACTGCAGCTGAATCAGGTTGCCGATCATCAGCGTCTTACCGCCCCCCAGCAGCTCGGGAATGATGTAGTTACCCAGTGACGGGATAAACACCAGAATGCTGCCGGCAACGATGCCCGGCATGGCCAGCGGCACGATGATGCGTTTCAGCGCATGGAAGCGATTGGCGCCCAGATCGAACGCGGCCTCCACCAGGCGCCAGTCCATTTTTTCCAGGCTGGTGTAAATCGGCAGCACCATAAAGGGCAGGTAGGTGTAGAGCAGGCCGATGGTCACCGCGTTGTTGGTGTACAGCAGGCCCAGACCGCTGTCGGTGATGCCGAGGCCTTGCAAACCCTCGTCCACCAGGCCGCCGTTACGCAGCAGCAACATCCAGGCGTAGGCGCGCACCAGCAGGTTGGTCCAGAACGGCACCGTCACCAGAAACAGCAGCAGGTTGCGTTTGCGCTCGGTTTGCAGCGCCAGGTACAGCGCCGTGGGAAAGCCGATCAACAGGCAGCCGGCGGTGGTCAGAATCGACAGCCAGAACGAGCGCTGGAAGATTTCCAGGTAGTCGGTGTTGAACACCAGCTGGTCGTCCAGATCACGCTCGTAGAAAAAATTGCGGTAGGCCTCGACCGAGTACTCGCCCCACTTCACGCCGCCGTAGTCACCCGATTGCAGAATCGACACCACGAACATGATGCCCAGCGGCAGCAGCATGAATACCAGCAAGGTCAGCATCGCCGGCGCGCTGAGCAACAAGCGGCGGCGCAGTTGGCGGCGGGCGGCGATCAGCCGTGGCGTGCTCATTCCACCAGCACCTTGATGGCGGCGCTGGGCACCTGCACGCGCACCGAGTCACCGACGTGATAGCCGCTCAACGCGCCGTCGCGGTTCTGCTGGCGCACGCGAAAACCGCCCTGGCCGGCGACGTTCAGGTGGTACACCGTGTCGGTGCCGACATACACCACGTTCTCCACCTTGCCGAGCAATTGGCCGTCGGCGGCCAGGCTGACCCGCTCGGGGCGGATGGCCAAGGTAACCGGGCCGCGCTGCTCGCTGAAGGCGCCCAGCACCTGGCCGTCGCTTAGGCGCACGCCGTCTTCCACGGCGTCGGCGGTAAGGAAATTGGTTTCGCCGATAAAGTCCGCCACGGTGCGGTTCACCGGCGCTTCGTAAATTTCGGTCGGCGTGCCCACCTGCAGAATCCGGCCCTTGCTCATCACCGCAATGCGGTCGGACATGGTCAGGGCTTCTTCCTGATCGTGGGTCACGAAAATAAAGGTGATGCCGGTCTCGCTCTGCAGGCGCTTGAGCTCGATTTGCATGTCTTTGCGCAGCTTCTGGTCCAGCGCCGACAGCGACTCATCAAGCAGCAACACCTTCGGCCGATTGGCCAGCGCGCGGGCCAGGGCGATGCGTTGCTGCTGGCCGCCGGACAACTGATCGGCGCGGCGGCCGCCTACATCGGGCAACTTCACCAGCTCCAGCATGCGGGTGACGGTTTCGCTGATTTCGCTTTTGCTCAACCCGCGCATTTCCAGCCCGAAGGCGATGTTCTGCGCCACGGTCATATGGGGGAACAGCGCGTAACTCTGGAAGACGGTATTCACCGGGCGGCGGAAGGGCGGTAAATCCTGCATCGGCTCGCCGTACAGCCGAATGGTGCCGGCGCTGGGTTGTTCGAAGCCGGCAATCAGGCGCAGCAGGGTAGTTTTGCCGCAGCCGGAGGGGCCGAGCAGGGTAAAGAATTCGTTGGACTGGATTTCCAGGGAGACCGTGTCGAGGGCTTTGACGCCCTGGCCAGGGTCGCCGAATTCCATGCTGAGCTGTTCGATACTGATCGCGCTGGAAGTACCCATAGATATCTCTAACCGATTGTTATTGTTGGCTTTTTAATGGCTGATAAGCGCTTGCCAACCGTATGCCTCGATTCTGCATCCCAGCCCCCGGCGGCAGAACGATAGAAACGGTCAAAAGGGGATAATTGCGGCCAACATGGCGCGCGATGTAGCCGTTGGCGTGGCCACATCGATTCGCAGTTAAGGGATAGCTGAGGTTGGCCGGAGCGCAAGTGGCCGGTGGGCGGCCGTCATCGGATCTTCATCGTCCTGGCACACGACTGTCGTTTTCGGCGCCCAGGCTAAACCTCCCGAATCCACCGATGGGAGCAGGCCAATGACTCGTTATCTGGATGAAGCAAAACAGTACGAAAACTCTGCCAGCAAGACCAAACGCCAGCAGGAAGACCAGCGCCGCATGGCCTACCGCCGTGCTATCGAAGACTTCACTGAAGAGCGTCGTCTGCAGCTGGAACTGGCCGACTATCCCGATCTGCTTGCCGCCAACTACGTGGCCGCTAGCCAGGCACCGCGCCGAAGCGGGCCGCCAAGCCACTGATCTGCGCACGCTCGGCGCGAATAAAGGCGAAGAAGGTCTGCGCCACCGGTGACAGGTATTTGCCGCGCGGGTGCACCAGGCACCAGCTGCGCATCAGCGGCAATTCCTTCACCGGCAATTCGCGCAGGGCGCCGGTTTCCAGTTCGCGGCGCACGGCGTGGCGCGACAGCAAGGCAATGCCGAGCCCG
Source organism: Pseudomonas sp. CC11G (assembly GCF_056174845.1). NCBI lineage: Bacteria > Pseudomonadati > Pseudomonadota > Gammaproteobacteria > Pseudomonadales > Pseudomonadaceae > Pseudomonas > Pseudomonas sp. CC11G. Next base: position 51,394 of record NZ_JBWBZC010000004.1, on the reverse strand, counting down.
GCAATCACCCCTTCACGCTGCGACTCCATGGACCCCAGCTCGATGGTCTGCTGAAAGTGCGCGCGCTTCTGGTGGCAGTAATCTTCGATGGCCTTGCGCGTGCCCGAACCCTGTTCGCGCACCAGCAGCGGCGAGGTGCAGAGGTCTTGCAGGGTGAGGTTGGCCTGGGCCGCCAGTGGATGGTCGGGCGGCGCCACGGCAATGATCGGGTTATCCAGAAACGGCAAAAACTCCAGCGACATGTCCTGCGGCACCTGGGACATGATCAGCAAGTCATCACGGTTGGCACTCAGCCGGCGCACCGCTTGCGCATGGTTGACCACCACCAGTTGCAGGTTCACTTCCGGGTACTGGCGCTTGAACGCGGCGAACAGGTGCGGCACGAAGTACTTGGCGCTGGATTCCACCGCCAGGTTGAGCTGGCCCTGCAAGGAGCCCTGCAAATCCGACAGCTGCATATCCAGGCTTTCCAGGCGCCCAAAAATATCGCTGCTGGCCCGCAGAAGGGCGTCGGCGGCTTCGGTGAGGTAGAGCTTTTTGCCGATGTAGTCGAACAACGGCTGGCCAATCAGCGCTTCCAACTGCCGAATTTGTAGGGAAACGGCAGGCTGCGTCAGAGAAATTTCCTCGGCGGCGCGGCTGTACGAGCGGCTTTCGCACACCGCCTGAAAAACCTGAAGCTGGCGTAATGTCATACGCAGCAATGACTTACGCATCGCTAGTGGTCCCTGGGTGGCTGGTCAGTCGGCAGACTATAAGCCTTTGCTTATGTCTAACCCAATAATTAATCATTTTAGGTAATTGTTACATGGGGCTACGGTGTCAGCACGTTGACGCTTCTGGCGTTGCCCCGTTCAACCGGCTGAGGGCCAGCTTCCGTGATCAAGAAAATCCTGATCGCTAACCGTGGCGAGATTGCCGTCCGTATCGTGCGTGCTTGCGCCGAAATGGGCATTCGCTCGGTGGCGATTTATTCCGATGCCGACCGCATGGCGTTGCACGTAAAGCGTGCCGACGAAGCCCACAGCATTGGCGAAGAGCCGCTCGCCGGCTACCTCAACCCACGCAAGTTGGTGAACCTGGCGGTGGAAACCGGCTGTGATGCCCTGCATCCCGGCTACGGTTTTCTCTCGGAAAACGCCGAGCTGGCTGACATTTGTGTCGAGCGCGGCATCAAGTTCATCGGCCCGTCGGCGGAAGTGATTCGCCGCATGGGCGATAAGACCGAAGCCCGCCGCAGCATGATCAAGGCCGGCGTGCCGGTAACTCCGGGCACCGAAGGCAACGTGGCGGATATCGCCGAAGCCCTTCGCGAAGGCGAGCGCATCGGCTACCCGGTGATGCTCAAGGCCACCTCCGGTGGTGGCGGCCGCGGTATCCGTCGCTGCAACAGCCGCGAAGAACTTGAACAGGCATTTCCTCGGGTAATTTCCGAAGCGACCAAGGCGTTCGGCTCGGCCGAAGTGTTCCTGGAAAAATGCATCGTTAACCCCAAGCACATCGAAGCGCAGATTCTGGCCGACAGCTTTGGCAACACCGTGCACCTGTACGAGCGCGACTGCTCGATTCAGCGCCGCAACCAGAAGCTGATCGAAATTGCCCCCAGCCCGCAGCTGACCCCCGAACAGCGCGCCTATATCGGCGACCTGGCCGTGCGCGCCGCGCAAGCCGTGGGCTACGAGAACGCCGGCACCGTGGAGTTCCTGCTCGCCGAGGGCGAGGTGTACTTCATGGAGATGAACACCCGGGTGCAGGTGGAACACACCATCACCGAAGAGATTACCGGGATCGACATCGTCCGCGAGCAAATCCGCATCGCCTCCGGCCTGCCGTTGTCGGTGAAGCAGGAAGACATTCAGTACCGCGGCTTCGCCCTGCAGTTTCGGATCAACGCCGAAGACCCGAAAAACAACTTCCTGCCCTCGTTCGGCAAGATCACCCGCTACTACGCCCCCGGCGGCCCCGGTGTGCGCACCGACACGGCGATCTACACCGGCTACACCATTCCGCCGTACTACGACTCCATGTGCCTGAAGCTGGTGGTCTGGGCCCTGACCTGGGAAGAGGCGATGGACCGTGGCCTGCGCGCGCTGGACGACATGCGCCTGCAAGGGGTGAAAACCACCGCCGCCTATTACCAGGAAATTCTGCGTAACGCGGAATTTCGCAGCGGCCAGTTCAATACAAGCTTCGTTGAAGCCCACCCGGAACTGACCAACTACTCCGTCAAGCGCAAACCCGAAGAGCTGGCCCTGGCCATCGCCGCCGCCATTGCCGCCCACGCAGGCCTGTGAGGAATAATTTCATGAGCAAGAAGATCCACGTAACCGACACCATCCTGCGTGACGCCCACCAGTCGCTGCTGGCCACCCGCATGCGCACCGAAGACATGCTGCCGATTTGCGACAAGCTCGACAAAGTCGGCTACTGGTCGCTGGAAGTCTGGGGCGGCGCCACCTTCGACGCCTGCGTGCGCTTCCTCAAGGAAGACCCGTGGGAGCGTCTGCGCCAACTGCGCGCTGCCTTGCCCAACACCCGCCTGCAAATGCTGCTGCGCGGCCAGAACCTGCTGGGCTACCGGCACTACAGCGACGACGTGGTCAAAGCCTTCGTCGCCAAGGCCGCCGTCAACGGCATCGACGTGTTCCGCATCTTCGACGCCATGAACGATGTGCGTAACCTGCGCGTCGCCATCGAAGCGGTGAAGGCCGCTGGCAAACACGCCCAGGGCACCATCGCCTACACCACCAGTCCGGTGCACACCATTGACGCCTTCGTTACCCAGGCCAAGCAGATGGAAGCCATGGGTTGCGATTCGGTCGCCATCAAAGACATGGCCGGCCTGCTGACCCCGTACGCCACCGGCGAGCTGGTCAAAGCGCTGAAAGCCGAACAATCGCTGCCGGTGTTTATCCACTCCCATGACACCGCCGGCCTGGCCGCTATGTGCCAGCTGAAAGCCATCGAGAACGGCGCCGACCATATCGACACCGCCATCTCCAGCTTCGCCTGGGGCACCAGCCATCCGGGCACCGAGTCGATGGTCGCCGCCCTTAAAGGCAGCGAATTCGACACCGGCCTGAATCTGGAACTGCTGCAGGAAATCGGTTTGTACTTCTACGCCGTGCGCAAGAAGTACCACCAGTTCGAAAGCGAATTCACCTCGGTGGATACCCGCGTGCAGGTCAACCAGGTGCCCGGCGGCATGATCTCCAACCTGGCCAACCAGCTCAAAGAGCAGGGCGCGCTGAACCGCATGAACGAAGTGCTGGCCGAAATCCCGCGCGTGCGCAAAGACCTCGGCTACCCGCCGCTGGTAACCCCGACCTCGCAGATTGTCGGCACCCAGGCGTTCTTCAACGTGCTGGCCGGCGAGCGCTACAAAACCATCACCAACGAAGTGAAGCTGTACCTGCAAGGCGGTTACGGCAAAGCGCCGGGCGTGGTGGACGAAAAACTGCGCCGTCAGGCCATCGGCAACGAAGAATTGATCGACGTGCGCCCGGCCGATTTGCTCAAGCCGGAAATGGACAAGCTACGTGCCGAAATCGGCTCCGTGGCCAAGTCGGCTGAAGACGTGCTGACCTACGCCATGTTCCCGGACATCGGGCGCAAGTTCCTCGAAGAACGCGCTGCCGGCACCCTGACCCCGGAAGTGCTGCTGCCGATTCCCGAAGCCGGTCGTGTAGCCAGCGCCGGCGGCGAAGGTGTACCAACCGAGTTCGTGATTGACGTGCACGGCGAAAGCTACCGCGTGGACATCACCGGCGTGGGCGTGAAAACCGACGGCAAGCGCCACTTCTACCTGTCCATCGACGGCATGCCGGAAGAAGTGGTGTTCGAGCCGCTGAACGAATTCGTCGGCGGCGCGGGTGGCAGCAAACGCAAAAACGCCAGCGCCCCGGGCGATGTGAGCACCACCATGCCGGGCAATATCGTGGATGTGCTGGTGAAAGAAGGCGACGTGGTGAAAGCCGGCCAGGCCGTGCTGATCACCGAAGCGATGAAGATGGAAACCGAAGTGCAGGCACCGATTGCCGGTACCGTCAAAGCCATTCACGTGGCCAAGGGCGACCGCGTTAATCCGGGTGAAGTGTTGGTGGAAATCGAGGCGTAAGGCCGGTATCGCCTTTTGCAGGAATCGAGGCTCAAGCCTCTCCCACAGGGGATTTGCGTCCTTTGTGGGAGAGGCTTCAGCCTCGAGCTTTTGATCTTCTACGAAACCCGCTCACCACACAGGTCGAGCGCAAACCACTGCTCCACATCTGTCTGATTCAACCCCGCCCCCAGTAAGCCAAACAACTTGCCCAACGCCGCTTCGCGGGTCATGCCGCCGGCGGAAATCAGCCCGGTGCTGAGCAACGCGCTACCGGCTGCATATACCCCGAACTCCACATGCCCCTGCGGGCATTGGCTGATGGCTGCGAGCACCACGCCACGGTCATGGGCGTCTTTCAACACGGCGAGCAACTGGGCGTTATCGGAAGGCCCGGTGCCCACGCCATAACACTCCAGCAGCAACGCCTGCGCGCCGGTATTGAGCAGTGCTTCGGCATGGCTGGCGAGCACGCCGGGGTATAGCGGCAACACGGCGATATTCACCGGCTGACGGCGCACCCGATAACCCAACGCCGCCGGAGTGCTGTCAGCGCGTTCACCCACGCGATGGCGCGGCTGCACGGTAAAGGCATCGAACGCCTCGCTGCGCAGTTTGCTTACGCGTGCGCCGTGCATCAGCTGACCATTGAAGTACAAATGCACGCCCGGGCTGACCCCGGTCTGCAACGCCTGCATGGCACCGAGCAAATTACCCCAGGCATCGCTGCCCTCGGCGCCGGCCGGCAGCATGGAGCCGGTGAGCACCACCGGCACTTCCAGGCCCAGCAACAGAAAGCTCAAGGCGGCGGCGCTATAGGCCAGGGTGTCGGTGCCGTGCAGCACCAGCACGCCATCGACGGCGCCGTTGGCCACGGCCTCGACGATCACATCACGCATCGCCAGCCAATTGGCCTGGCTCATATTGGCGCTGTCGAGCAGCGGCAGCAGTTCATGAAACTGCCAGTCGATATCCACGCGCGGCGAAAGGCTGCGCAGGTGTTCGCCCATGCGCACATCGAAGCCGCCGGCCGGCGCGAGGCCCTGAGCGGTTTGCAGCATGCCGATGGTGCCGCCGGTATAGAGCACGAAAAGCTTCATGCCGGATTCCTTGAATAAACTGCCGTAGGTTGGGTTGAGCGTAGCGAAGCCCAACCATACCCCAGAGACGAGAATGCCGCGCCCGCGTTCAAACGGGAGCGGCATTCATTGAAAAGTGAAGCGTGGGTTATCGGTGGCTGGTAGCCAGCCGCCCAGGTACCACTTCACTGCTGGCCTGCGCTTGTGGCGCGGTAGGCCAGGCATCGCGATCCAGGTCCAGATCGGCGAATTTGCTTGCGTCGAACACCGGGGTGGCGACACCCGCTTTGCGCTGCTCGTCGTAGTCACGCATCACCCGCAGGCCGACCTTGATCAGCATGGCCAGGGCCACCAGGTTTACGAAGGCCAGGCACGTCATGGTGATGTCGGCGAAGGCGAATACGGTAGAGAGGTTCTGCATCGAGCCCCAGCAGATCAGCGCCAACACCAGACCGCGGTAGGTCAGCAGCGCTACGCGGCTTTTGCCGAGCAGGAACTGCAGGGCGTTTTCGCCGAGGTAGTAGTTGTAGAGGATGCAGGTGAACACGAAGAGGCTCAGCGCCACGCTGACGAAGATTCGGCCCCAATCGCCGACCACGGCGGCCAGGGAGTTCTGGGTGAGCACAATGCCGTCGCCTTCAAAACCCGGGGTGTAGAAACCGGAGAGCAGAATCAGCAACGCGGTGCAGGTGCAGATCACGAAGGTATCGAGAAACACGCTGAACGCTTGCACCACGCCTTGCGCAACCGGGTGGTGCACGCTGGCCACGGCGGCGACGTTAGGCGCACTGCCCAGGCCCGCTTCGTTGGCGAACACGCCGCGTTTTACGCCCATCACGATGGCGCTGCCGAGCAGACCGGCAAACGCTGGCTCGAGACCAAAGGCGCTTTTCACGATGGTGGCGAGCATGCCCGGCACCAGGTCGATCTGGGTGAAGATCACGTACAGCGTCACGCCGATATAGGCGAGAGTTTTTACCGGCACCAGCAGGTCGGAGACCGACGCAATGCGCTTGATCCCGCCGATGAATACCAGACCCAACAACACCGCCAGACCGATACCGGTGTACTGCACCGGGAAGCCGAAGGCGTTTTCCAGCGAGTGGGTGACGGTGAACGATTGCAAGCCGTTGAAGGCAAAACCGTAGGTCACCAGCAGCAACACGGCGAACACCATGGCCATCCAGCGCAGCTTGAGGCCGTGCTGAATGTAGTAAGCCGGGCCGCCGCGATACAGGCCGTCACCGTCGGCGCGCTTGTACAGCTGCGCCAGGGAGCATTCGAAGAAGCTGCTGCTCATGCCCACCAATGCAGTAACCCACATCCAGAACACCGCACCAGGACCGCCGAGGGTAACGGCAATGCCGACACCGGCAATGTTGCCCGCACCGACGCGGCCGGCCAGGCTCAGCATCAGCGCCTGAAACGAGCTGAGTTGCCCGCCGCTGCTACGCAACGACTGCTTGAATACACTGAACATGTGGCCGAAATGGCGGAACTGCACGAAGCGCGAGCGAATGGTGAAGTAGCTGCCCAGGCCGACGATCAGCACGATCAGCAGCTTGCCGGACAGGAAGTCATTGAGCATTTCAAGCATGGAAGGATTCCTCGACTCTTATTGTTCGAATGCAGCGGTGGGTTGCAGCCAATAGGTGGAGCGGTACAGCTGGCAGAAAAAACTGTGCGGAAAATTCGTGGGGCGCATGGTTGGCCAGTGCTCGTCGTATAGGCAATTTCGCGGGTCGATTCGAAGTGATGCGAGTTGATGCTATAGTCGCGCCGCTCGCATCACCGGAGGGCAGCGTTGTGTCGGACAATCTGGGCATCAATCTCAAACTGCTGTGCAGCCACTACCGCTCTATTGCGGAGGTTTGCCGGCTGCTGTCGATCAACCGGGCGCAGTTCAACAAGTACCTGAGCGGGCAAAGCCAGCCGACGAGCTACAACCGCAAGCGCATCGGTGATTTCTTCGGTGTGGAGGAGTACGAGCTGAGCTTGCCGCCGGAGCAGTTCGCCCGGTTGATCGGTGCGCGCATCACCGATACACCCAGCACCCCGACCAACGATCCGCTTGCCAATCTGCTGCAACCGCTGCGCGAGCATTCGACCAGCCTGTCGCGGTACTGCGGTTACTACTTCGAATACTCCAACTGCATGTCGGTGCCGGGCACGATCCTGCTGTCGTTGGTGCATTTGCGCGAGGAGCGCGGGACGTTCCTGTTCGAACGGCAGGAACGGCAAGAGCGTTCGGCCACGGCCAATGTGCAGGCTGAGGACTGGGTGCGCTGTCGCTATTTAGGTGCGGCGTTTCACCTGCAGGACCGGGTGTTTCTGATCGACTATGAATCGCTGACGCTCAATGAAATGAGCCAGACCATTCTGATCCCCAGCTACAAGAGCCGGATTACCCGCTTGAACGGCTTGAAGACCGGTGTCTCCAGCGGCGACCGGCGCACGCCGGCCTGCACCCGGGTGGTATGGGAGTACTTGGGGGATGAGATCAATCGGGTGAGCGCGTATCGGCAGGTGATGCTGTACCGGCCCGACGATCCGCGGATTGACGAAGATATTCGTCAGCGGCTGACGGTTGGGCCGATCAGCAATGGGTTGTTCGAGATCGAATAGGCCCGCTCGGGAAAATACACACCTCAAACAACACACCGTCATTCCCGCGCAGGCGGGAATCCAGAGTCTTGAGTCGAGCCCGATATCGCGCTCAATCCGAAATTCTGGATCCCCGCCTTCGCGGGGATGACGGAGGTGGGTTTAAAACGCCAACTGCCACTGCGCAACCACGCCATGGTTCTGCGCGTTGGTGCCCATCTCGCCGGTGTAGCCCAGGCCCAGACTCTGGGTAGCGGTAATGCCCACATCGAACCCGGCTTCCAGCAGAAAGCTGTTGCGATCCAGTGCCGTGCCTTGCGCGCTGAAGGCGCTGCCGCCGCTGATAAAGGCCTGGCTGGTTTCGCTGTCCACGTCGCCGTAGGTGTGGCGCCAGCCCACGCTCATGCGCGGGGTAAAACTCATGCCGTTGGCGAATTGATCCAGACGGGCAATACGGATACCCACGGTGCTGCTCACGTTGTGCTGGTCTTGCGAGTCCACGTGCAGGGCCGAGTCGCCGCCTTTTTCGTTGTACGCGTCGCGCTCGTAACGCTGGTAACCCAGGGCGGCGAACGGCTCGGCCAACAAGCGGCCGCTGGCAATCGGGTAGGCCAGTTCGGCGAAGGCTTGCTGGCTGTCGGCGTCGTAGTCGCCATGCAGTTTGTCGTTCACCCCGGCGAAGGAAACGCGGCGTTTGTTTTCGCCATCGTGGGTGCTGTAGGCCGCACCGAGACGCAGGGCAAGCTGGTCGAGTTGGGTCAGGGCATATACGCCGACGTGGTAGCTGTCGACATCGCCAGACGCGCCTTGGCCGGCATCAATATCGGTGCGCGAGTAACCGCCCACCACGCCCAGACGCCAATCGGAATTTACTGCCCAATCCGCGCCGAACAAGGTGCCGCCGGTGTTCTGGTCGACGCTGTGGTTACCGTTTTCGCCATCCACGCTGCCGTGGCTGCCGAGGGCTTGCACCCACAGGCGGCCGGCGGCTTTCGGATCGTGCAAACCGCGGGCTTCGTTGGGTACGCCGACGGCCACCAGTTGCGGGCCGTCATCACGCAGGATCGAGGCTTGCAGGCTGCCACCCAGGCTACCCAACTGGGCCATTGCACCTTGCATCACGTTGCTCACCTGACTGGAACCGGCCAGGGTCGCGGCAGCCATGCTGGCGTTGCTGGAGCCGGACAGTTGTTCCAACGCCTGGGCGGCGGTGGCTTTGTCGGTGGTCAGCAGGGCGTTGTAGAGGCTGTTATTGCTCTGCGCGGCGAGGCTGTTGGCCAGGTTGCGCGCGCTGTCATTGGTGGCCAGTTCGGCGAAGGCGGTGTCGTTGCGGGTCAGTTGCAGGTCGACCGTATTGGCGCCGTAGGTCAAGGTCGGCGTCAGAAAGGCGAAGTTGCTGGTCACTGTGCCGAAGTGGCCGGTGACGCCACCCGTGGCGGTCAGCAGGGTGGTGTGCTCGGCGTAGCCTGTGCCATTCACCGCGAGGTTTAGGGTGGCGTTGCCCAGGCTGGCGCTGCCGCTCAATTGCACGGGTGCGCTGCTGGCGGTGACGGCGTAGTTGAAGGCCGAACCGCTGCTCAGCTGCAGGCTGTGCAGCTGGCCGGTGCCGCCGTAGCTGGCGCCGTTGGCGATGGTCAGCAGGCCGCCGATGCTGCCCTGGTTGATCAGGCTGGCACCACTGGCCACGCTGCCGCCGTTGCTGAAGTCGGTGCTGCTGACGGTCCAGTTGCCGCCGCTGATCACCAGGTTTTCGAAGTTTTGGCTGTTGCCGAACGTGCCCTTGCCGCTGCCACTCAAGGTCAGGGTGTCGGTGCCGGCGCCGCCGTCCACCAGACCGCCGAAGGTGCCGCCGGTGAATACGGTCAGGCCGTCGTCGCCGGTGCCCATGTCCACGGCCAGGCCGTTGAGGCCGACGATGGAACCGGCATTGCTCAGGGTGTCGTTGCCGGCGCCCATTTGCACAGCCGCCGCAGCGGTGGTGCTGTTCAGTTGGTCGACACGTACCGATTGCGCGCCGCCGCGAATCACGCCGCCGGCCAGGTTGGTGAGGCTGTCGGCAAAGTTGCCGACCAGACCGATGGCCGTGCTGTCGGCGCCGACGATGCTGCCGGCGTTGGTGATGGTAGCCACACCACCGACCGCCGTTGCCGTGCCGCGTTGGGCGGCGATGGCGGTGCCGTTGGAGCCGTCGTCGATCAGGATGCCTTTGGACTGGCCGAAAATTTCGCCGCCCGCGTTGTTGATGATGGTGCCGCCACCGGCCGCAATGCCGTCGGCGCCGTTGGGGAAGCCGCCGGAGTCCACGCCGCCGGCACCGAGGCCTTCGATACGGCCGTAGTTGGTGATGCTGGCGATGCCGTCGATATCCACGCCGTCGCCGTCACCGTTGTTGGCGGTGCTGTAGCCGGTGCTGCCGCCGAGGTGTTCGTACACGTTGCCGGCGCCGGCGTAACGGCCGCTGATAAGGCCATAGTTGACCACGGTGCCGACGCCATCGCTGCCGACGCCCGAGCCGTTGCGGCCGATGATTTGCCCGCCCGCGTAGTTGGTCACGTTGACGCCGGCGTCGGAGGTGACGCCGTGGCGTGGGCCGGAAATGGTGCCCCAGTTATTTACGGTGACGGCGAGCTTGGAGTCGATGGCGTCCATGGCGCTGGCCGCGCTGCTGCAGGCACTGATGTAGTCCGGGCATTTGGTGTTGACGATGCCGGTGCTGATGATCGTGCCGTAGTTGTTGATGGTGGTGTTGCTGCCCGGGCGCAGGGCATCGTCGTTGCTCGACGAGATAACGGCGTTGCGGTTGCTGGCCGAGCCGTTGTTGATCACTTTTGTGCCCGTGCCGTCGGCGCCGCGCAGGTCCAGCGCTTGGCCGCCGCTGGTGCCGCTGCCGGTGACTTTGATGGTGCCGTTGTTATTCAGCACCAGGGACGAGTTGGCCTTGTTCAGGCGCAGCGCGTCGCTGCTGATGGTCGAAATAGTGCCGTCGTTGGTGATAACCAGGCTCACGCCATTGGTGTTGTTGTCGATGCCGCGACCACTGCCGGTGTTGGCGATGGTGCCGCTGTTGTTCAGGGTGACGGTGCCGCTGGTGCCGGTGATATCCACCGAGGTAGCGGCGCTGGTGCTCAGGCTGCCGCCTGCACCGACGCTACCGGTATTGCCAGTGGTGAGGGTTTTGGCGGCGCTGTCGGTCGCGCCAGGGGCTACGGTGAAATCAGCTGCCTGCACCAGGCCGATGGTCGCGGCTTGCAGGGCAATTACCAGGGGAAGCAAACGAAAACTGGAGGTGTGGAAAGACATAGCTCGCACCGCTCTTATAAGAAAAGTGCGGGGACTATGCGTTGGCCTTGTTACAAACAGTTGACGATGCGCTACGAAAACTAGCGCATCGCCACTAGGCAATCACACCACGCCGGCATCGCGTAGCGCGGCGATCTGTGCGGCTTGCATGCCGAGCAAGCGCTGCAATACGGCGTCGGTGTGCTCGCCCAACAACGGCGGCGCCTGACGGTATTCCACCGGGGTTTCGGAGAGGCGAATCGGGCTGGCCACCTGTGGCAGGGTGCCGCCCAGGCTATGGGGCACATCTACGCGCAAGCCACGGGCGAGCACCTGTGGGTCGGCGAATACTTGCGCCAGATCGTTGATCGGTCCGCACGGCACGCCGGCCTGTTCCAGGGCGGCCACCCATTCGGCGGTGGTCTTGAACACGGTGGCCTGACGAATCAGCGGAATCAGCACGGTGCGGTTGGCCACGCGTTGTTTGTTATTGGCAAAGCGCGGGTCATCGGCCCATTCGGCATGCCCGGCCACTTCGCAGAATTTGCGGAACTGGCCGTCGTTGCCGACGGTAAGAATAAAGTCGCCATCGGCGGTCGGAAAAATCCTGGTACGGCACGATATTGGGGTGCGCATTGCCCAGGCGTTTGGGCGCGTTGCCGGTGGTGAGGTAATTCATCGCCTGGTTGGCCAGGCAAGCCACCTGCACGTCGAGCAGGGCCATGTCGATATGTTGGCCGCTGCCACCTTCATTGCGGTGGGCCAGCGCCGCCAGCACGGCCACGGTGGAGTACAGGCCGGTAAGGATATCGGTGAGCGCCACGCCCACTTTTACCGGGCCGCCGCCGGCTTCATCGTCCGGCTTGCCGGTCAGGCTCATCAGGCCGCCGAGGCCCTGAATCATAAAGTCGTAGCCGGCGCGTTTGGCGTACGGCCCGTACTGGCCGAAGCCGGTGATTGAGCAATAAATCAGGCGCGGGTTGATAGCTTTGAGCGAGGCGTAATCCAGGCCATAGGCAGCCAGACCGCCGACCTTGAAATTCTCCAGCAGGATGTCCGACTGCAACGCCAGCTCACGCACGAGGCGCTGGCCTTCGGGCTGGGTGAAGTCGACGGTCACCGACTGTTTGTTGCGGTTGGCCGACAGGTAATAGGCGGCCTCGCTGGTGTTTTCGCCGGCGGCATCTTGCAGAAAGGGTGGGCCCCAGGCGCGGGTGTCATCGCCGACGCCGGGGCGCTCGATCTTGATCACCTCGGCGCCCAGGTCCGCGAGAATCTGCCCGGCCCAGGGGCCGGCCAGTACGCGGGAAAGATCGAGAACACGCAGGTGGGATAGGGCGCCGGGCATGGGGTTTCTCACATCGATTTGGGAGCAAACATCCCCGTAGGAGCGAGCTTGCTCGCGAAGCTTTTAGATCAAGAGCTTCGCGAGCAAGCTCGCTCCTACGAGAGGTGTGGCGGCTTAGAAAAACGCTTGAATACCGGTCTGAGCGCGGCCGAGGATCAGCGCGTGCACGTCGTGCGTGCCTTCATAGGTATTCACCACTTCCAGGTTCACCAGGTGGCGCGCCACGCCGAACTCGTCGGAGATGCCGTTGCCGCCCAGCATGTCGCGCGCCATGCGGGCGATATCCAGGGATTTGCCGCAGCTGTTGCGCTTCATGATCGAGGTGATTTCCACCGCCGCCGTGCCTTCATCTTTCATGCGGCCCAAACGCAGGCAGCCTTGCAGGGCCATGGTGATTTCGGTCTGCATATCGGCGAGCTTTTTCTGGATCAACTGGTTGGCGGCCAATGGGCGCCCGAACTGCTTGCGGTCCAGGGTGTATTGGCGGGCGGTGTGCCAGCAGTATTCAGCGGCGCCCAGCGCGCCCCAGCTGATGCCGTAACGAGCAGAGTTTAGGCAAGTGAACGGGCCTTTCAGGCCGCGCACATCGGGGAAGGCGTTTTCTTCGGGGCAGAACACGCTGTCCATCACGATTTCGCCGGTGATGGAGGCGCGCAGGCCAACCTTGCCGTGGATGGTCGGGGTGCTCAAACCCTGCCAGCCTTTTTCCAGCACGAAGCCGCGAATCGCGCCCTCGTCATCTTTCGCCCAGACCACGAAGACGTCGGCAATCGGGCTGTTGGTGATCCACATTTTCGCGCCGCTGATGCGGTAGCCGCCGTCGACTTTCTTGGCGCGGGTAATCATCGAGCCGGGGTCGGAACCGTGGTCCGGTTCGGTCAGGCCGAAGCAGCCGATCCACTCGCCGCTGGCCAGTTTTGGCAGGTATTTCTGCTTGGTGGCTTCGTTGCCGAATTCGTTGATGGGCACCATCACCAGGGACGACTGCACGCTCATCATCGAGCGATAGCCCGAATCCACGCGCTCCACTTCACGGGCGATCAGACCGTAGCTCACGTAGTTGAGGCCGCTGCCGCCGTAGATTTCCGGAATGGTCGCGCCGAGCAGGCCGACTTCACCCATTTCGCGGAAGATTTTCGGGTCGGTTTGCTCATGGCGGAACGCTTCGATAACCCGTGGCGCCAGCTTGTCCTGGGCGAACTGCTGGGCGCTATCGCGCACCATGCGTTCTTCTTCGGTGAGCTGCTGGTCCAGCATCAGCGGGTCTTCCCAGTTGAAGCGAGCGTTGGAAGCCATGTGCGAAATCCTCAAGTGATGGGTGCGTTCCAGCCCGTGGCTGGCAATGGGGTTAATCCTAGACAGTCGTAGGGAAAGGGCGCAAACGAGGTTTTCGCACACATCTGTGCTAATTTCTCACTCCGAAACGGTTAAAAAGCCTTGTTAGGCCAGTTTCAAGTGCAACTAACGCATACGAGTGCCCCATGCGCCGCAAAATCCCCAGCACCGCCGCTTTGGTCGCCTTCGAGGCCGCCGCTCGCCACCAGAGCTTTACGAAGGCCGCCGAAGAGCTTTCGCTGACGCAAAGCGCCATCTGTCGGCAGATTGGCGGGTTGGAGGAGTTTCTCGGTATTGCCCTGTTCCGCCGTTCGCGCCGGGGCGTGCAATTAACCGAAGCCGGGATGAGCTACGGCCGGCGGGTGGCGGCGCAACTGGATGCGGTGGAGCGCGACACCCTGTCGGTGATGGGCCAGCACGGCGCCAATAGCCTGGAGCTGGCCATCGTGCCGACCTTTGGTACGCAATGGCTGTTGCCGCGGCTCAAACACTTTCAGGCGCTGCACCCGGAAGTGACGGTGAACCTCACCAACCGCACCCGGCCGTTTCTGTTTGCCGATACCGAGTTTGATGCGGCGGTTTATTTCGGCGATGCCGTGTGGTCTGGCACCGAGGCGCATTTTCTGATGCCGGAAAACTCGCTGCCGGTGTGCAGCCCGGCGCTGCTGCCGGCCGGTGGCGCGCTGGATGCCGAGCGCATTGCCAGTTTGCCGCTGCTGCAACAGACCACCCGGCCGTATGCGTGGCGGCAGTGGTTCGGTTCGTTGGGCATGAGCGTGCCGCGGGATATGACGGGGCCGCGCTACGAGTTGTTTTCCATGTTGGCGCAGGCGGCTCAGCATGAGATGGGCATCGCCCTGATTCCGCCGTTTCTGATTCAGCGCGAACTGGCCGAAGGCAGTTTGGTGGTGGCTATGCAGCACGTTTGCCTGAGCGACAAGGCTTACCACCTGATGATTCCCGAGCGCAAAACCGAAACGGCAGCGCTGCGCGCGTTTCGTGATTGGTTGGTGCAAACGGCGAAGGAATACCGGCAAACGTCTACCGCGAACGAATGACCTGCGGGAGAGGCTTCAGTTTTAAGATTCGTCCCTCCCTGCTCCTTATTTCTCCCGATTCACCCAGGTAATCCCTAGTGGATTTACGACAAAAACCAGCCGTTTTTGTCCTCTCCCCGCCCCTTGGCGATAAAAAAGTCGAAAACGCGACATAAGCCTGATAAAAAGCATCCCCTGCGCTGCGTGCAAAATTGACTCAAGATCAATAGCCACGTGGCTTGCAGCGATATACACAGTGAATCGCGCCAATTAGCTGACCCCGTAGTCAATAAACCTGCTTGCTACAGTTTTGCCGCCGAAATAACGCTGCAATAACTGATAATTATCATAATAAACAGCAATTTACAGATGCAAAGCAAGCTACTGGTTTTGTAGTGTCACTTACCTGCCTTGACCTGATGAACGGTTATTCACGTCAGGGATGCCAATGTCGCTGTAATGGCCATGGCGTCAAGCTGCAAGCCTTGTCGGCCGCTGCTTTGGGGAAGATGACAGATACCACCAGTCACAGCGTGACTTGTAGTTATCTCCAGGTTGGCCTTCAGAACTTCTTGATGGCCTTACGGTTCGCCTGCAAAATGCCGCGCCCCGCTATCGCAAGGCTACCGCCAGAGGTGCCGAAGCAGGGATTGTGCTGATCCACCCCAGTGCGCCACCCGCAGTGCTCTGGTTTTTTTGAAAAAACGATCACGCAGGAGATATGAAGTGCACATTGGTGTTCCTCTCGAGACCTTTACTGGCGAAACGCGGGTAGCCGCTACGCCGGAAACCATTAAGAAGCTGATCGCCCAGGGCCATCAGGTGACTGTACAGAGCGGTGCCGGCTTTAGCGCCAGCGTCCCGGACAGTGCCTATGAAGCCGTTGGCGCCAGCATTGGCGACGCCGCCGCAGCCTTGGGCGCCGACCTGGTGCTGAAGGTCGTGGCACCCAATGCCGCCGAGCTGGCTCAGCTCAAATCTGGCGCGGTACTGGTCGGCATGCTTAACCCCTTCAACAGCGAAAACATCGCGCAGATGGCTGAACGCGGCGTGACCGCTTTCGCCCTCGAAGCCGCGCCGCGCACCTCGCGCGCGCAGAGCCTCGACGTGCTGAGCTCGCAAGCCAACATCGCCGGCTACAAAGCTGTGCTGCTGGCGGCCCATCACTACCCGCGCTTTATGCCGATGCTGATGACCGCTGCCGGTACCGTAAAGGCCGCTCGCGTGCTGATTCTCGGCGCCGGTGTAGCAGGCCTGCAGGCCATCGCTACGGCCAAGCGCCTGGGTGCGGTGATCGAAGCCTCCGACGTGCGTCCTGCGGTTAAAGAGCAAATCGAATCGCTCGGCGCCAAGTTCGTCGACGTGCCGTTCGAGACCGACGAAGAGCGCGAAGCCGCGGTAGGCGTTGGCGGTTACGCCCGTCCGATGCCGGCCTCGTGGATGCAGCGTCAGGCGGTTGCCGTGCACGAGCGCGCCAAGCAAGCCGACATCGTCATCACCACCGCACTGATTCCGGGCCGCAAGGCGCCGGTGCTGCTCAGCGCCGAAACCGTGGAGCAGATGAAACCCGGCTCCGTGGTCATCGACCTCGCGGCAGCCCAGGGCGGTAACTGCCCGCTGACCGAAGCCGATCAGGTAGTGGTCAAGCACGGCGTGACCATTGTCGGTCACACCAACCTGGCAGCCCTGGTGGCAGCCGATGCGTCGGCCCTGTACGCCCGCAACTTGCTGGACTTCCTGAAGCTCGTCATCGACGGCGAAGGCAAGTTCCACGTCAACCTCGAAGACGACATCGTCGCCGCGTGCCTGATGTGCCGCGACGGCCAAGTCGTACGCAAGAACGGCTGAGGACTAGAAAATGGAAGAGTTGATCTCCCCCGGTATCTACAACCTGATCATCTTCGTGCTGGCCATTTATGTTGGCTACCACGTGGTCTGGAACGTAACGCCTGCACTGCACACCCCGCTGATGGCCGTGACCAACGCCATCTCCGCCATCGTGATCGTCGGTGCCATGCTGGCCGCCGCCCTCACCGTGACGCCGCTGGGTAAAACCATGGGCACCCTCGCTGTGGCCCTGGCCGCTGTGAACGTGTTTGGTGGTTTTCTGGTAACTCGCCGCATGCTGGAAATGTTCAAGAAAAAAGCGCCCAAGGCCAAAGCAGAGGGTGACAAGTAATGAGCATGAATCTGGTAACGACCCTGTATCTGATCGCTTCGATCTGCTTTATCCAAGCGCTCAAGGGCCTGTCGCACCCGACCACATCGCGTCGCGGTAACTTCTTCGGCATGCTCGGTATGGCCCTGGCCGTACTGACCACCGTGGGCTTGATCTACAAGCTCGGCGCCGACATCGCCACCCAAGGCATTGGTTACGTCATCGTCGGTTTGCTGGTGGGCGGCACTGCCGGTTCCATCATGGCCAAGCGCGTTGAAATGACCAAAATGCCGGAGCTGGTTGCCTTCATGCACAGCATGATCGGCCTGGCGGCGGTGTTTATCGCAATCGCCGCCGTGGTTGAGCCGCAATCGCTGGGTATCGTCAAGCAACTGGGCGACGCCATTCCAGCCGGTAACCGTCTGGAACTGTTCCTCGGCGCGGCCATTGGTGCCATTACCTTCTCCGGTTCGGTCATCGCGTTCGGCAAGCTCTCGGGCAAATACAAGTTCCGTCTGTTCCAGGGCGCGCCGGTGCAGTTCGCTGGCCAGCACAAACTCAACCTCGTGTTGGGCTTGAGTACTCTGGGTCTGGGCCTGTTCTTTATGTTCACCGGCAACTACGCCGCGTTCGCTGCGATGCTGGCTCTGGCCTTCATTCTCGGCGTGCTGATCATCATCCCGATCGGTGGCGCGGATATGCCGGTAGTTGTGTCGATGCTCAACAGCTACTCGGGCTGGGCGGCGGCCGGTATCGGTTTCTCGCTGAACAACTCGATGCTGATCATTGCCGGCTCCCTGGTGGGTTCGAGCGGCGCGATCCTCTCGTACATCATGTGCAAGGCGATGAACCGTTCGTTCTTCAACGTGATCGGCGGCGGCTTCGGCGGCGCTACTGACGCAGCAGCCACTGGCGGCGCGAAAGAAGCCCGTCCGGTTAAATCCGGTTCGGCTGACGACGCCACCTTCCTGCTCACCAACGCCGACACCGTGATCATCGTTCCCGGTTACGGCCTGGCAGTGGCCCGTGCCCAGCACGCCCTGAAAGAGCTGACCGAGAAGCTGACCCACCGTGGCGTGACCGTGAAGTACGCGATCCACCCGGTTGCCGGTCGTATGCCTGGCCACATGAACGTACTGCTGGCCGAAGCCGAAGTGCCGTACGACCAGGTGTTCGAGATGGAAGACATCAACTCCGAGTTCGGTCAGGCCGACGTGGTGTTGGTACTGGGCGCCAACGACGTGGTTAACCCCGCGGCGAAGAACGACCCGAACTCGCCAATCGCCGGCATGCCGATTCTCGAGGCTTACAAAGCCAAGACCATCATCGTCAACAAGCGCTCGATGGCCAGCGGCTATGCCGGTCTGGACAACGAACTGTTCTACCTGGACAAGACCATGATGGTGTTCGGCGACGCCAAGAAAGTCATCGAAGATATGGTTAAAGCGGTCGAGTAAGAACCGCGTAGCTACACCCTTGAACCCCGGCCCACGAAAGCCGGGGTTTTTCGTTTCTGCCCCTCACACGTTCCTTGTAGGAGCCAGCTTGCTGGCGAAGCTCTGTTCGGAATTCGGCGTTGCTACCCTTCGCCAGCAAGCTGGCTCCTACGGACGGAGTATCCCTATTAGACGTAGGTATAAAGGCGGCGCCTGGCCAAATCCTTAGACTGTCGGCCTTTGTTCGTCCGTACCGTCCGAGGCTTCCCCCATGTATACCGATCGCGTGCGCTTGCCCTCCCTGCTGGGCAAAGTGATGAGTGCGGCTGACGCTGCGTTGCTGATTGAAGACGGCATGACCGTCGGCATGAGCGGGTTTACCCGCGCCGGTGAAGCCAAAGCCGTGCCCCAAGCGCTCGCCGAACGAGCAAAGCACTCGCCGCTGAAAATCAGCCTGATGACCGGCGCGAGCCTGGGCAACGACCTCGACAAGCAACTGACCGAAGCCGGCGTGCTCGCCCGGCGTATGCCGTTTCAGGTGGACAGCACGCTGCGCAAGGCGATCAACGCCGGCGAGGTGATGTTTATCGATCAGCATCTGTCCGAAACCGTGGAGCAGCTGCGCAACCACCAGCTCAAACTGCCGGATATCGCCGTGATCGAAGCGGTGGCCATTACCGAGCAAGGCCATATCGTGCCGACTACGTCGGTGGGCAACTCGGCCAGCTTCGCGATTTTCGCCAAGCAGGTGATCGTCGAAATCAACCTCGCGCACAACCCGAATCTGGAAGGCCTGCACGACATCTATATCCCCACCTATCGGCCGACCCGCACGCCCATCCCGCTGACTCGCGTGGAAGACCGCATCGGCAGCGGCGCGATTCCGATTGATCCGGCCAAGATCGTCGCCATCGTGGTCACCGACAAACCCGATTCGCCGTCCACCGTGCTGCCGCCCGATGCCGAGACCCAAGGCATCGCCAACCATTTGATCGACTTCTTCAAGCGTGAAGTGGCCGCCGGGCGCATGACCAACAGCCTTGGGCCGTTGCAAGCCGGCATCGGCAGCATTGCCAACGCCGTGATGTGCGGCCTGATCGACTCGCCGTTCCACGACCTGACCATGTACTCCGAAGTGCTGCAGGACTCCACGTTCGACCTGATCGACGCCGGCAAGCTGAGTTTTGCTTCGGGCAGTTCGATCACCTTGTCGCAGCGGCGCAATGCCGATGTGTTCGGCAATCTGGAGCACTACAAAGACAAACTGGTGCTGCGCCCGCAGGAAATCTCCAACCACCCGGAAGTGGTCCGCCGTCTGGGCATTATCGGGATCAACACGGCGCTGGAGTTCGATCTGTACGGCAACGTGAACTCCACCCACGTCGGCGGCACCAAGATGATGAACGGCATCGGCGGCTCGGGCGATTTCGCCCGCAACGCGCACCTGGCCATCTTCGTGACCAAGTCGATTGCCAAGGGCGGGGCCATTTCCAGCGTGGTGCCGATGGTCAGTCACGTGGACCACACCGAACATGACGTCGACATTCTGGTGACCGAACAAGGCCTGGCCGACCTGCGCGGACTGGCGCCCCGTGAGCGGGCGCGGGTGGTGATCGACAACTGTGTGCACCCCGACTACCGCGATGCGCTGAATCAATACTTTGCCGACGCCTGTGCCAAGGGTGGCCACACCCCACATCTGTTACGTGAAGCATTGCAGTGGCATATCAATCTGGACGAAAACGGCCACATGCTCTGGCCGACAGCGGAGCACGCCAAGTTGGCTTGAATAGCGTAAGCGGTGAGAAAGGCGCAACAGGTTATCGATCTGATGCGCCTTTTTGCTGTCTGTTGCTTGGCTGGTTGAGCGTAGCGCAAGAAACGGAAATGGCGCGTTAAGCAGGGACACCCGCACAGTTGCGATAAAACCCGAGAAAATCTGTTTTCCAGGGGGCACAACAGGGAAAACACCTTTCAAGAAACTGAAACTGTACTGGTCTTCGGAAAGGTCTGTAGGGAAAGTTGACGAAAAGGACAGGTTTATTTGAGTAAAAACGCCCCATATATGGGCAAACCGGTACAGTTTGCACCGTTATGGATAAAACAGTTTGAGTAAGAACTTCCCACCACCAGCACAATTTCAATGAACTGTGACTACAAGGTCAGCTGTGCGAAGCGCAACATAGCCTCCAGTTAAATAACCAATGCCGCCATAAGCGGAAGGAAGCACACCATGGAACGTACCCTCAGTTCCGACTTCGTAAGCGATAGTTCGAAAGCCCAAGCCGCAATGCCACTGCGCGTTATCTCTAACCTGCTGCTCTGGCAACGTCGTATGTCCAGCCGCCACCAACTGGCACGCCTGGATCCACGCCTTCTGGCCGATGCCGGTATCAGTGAAGCACAACGCTTCGCCGAGCTGAGCAAGCCGTTCTGGCGTTAAGTGTTGTATCTGGCTGAGGCACGTCGTTAGAGCATCAGCCACCGAATTGAATAAAACGAAGCCCGCCGCAGGAGACTGCCGGCGGGCTTCGTCGTTTACGGGTCCGGGGTTTTTTGGAGCGGGCGTACAGCTACTGGCGCAACAAGCAGTACAGTTTCAATAAATTAAGAACTGAAGCCATACAATTGCGCTTAGCTGTGACTGACGGGCTGGGGTAGCGCTGGGGCACTCTGTTTCCCCATACCCAGAACTCGCGCCAAAGCGAGAAGGAGCGTGCCATGGATCGCACTCTCAGCCCTGCTGCTACCCAACCGACTGCTGCTGCCAAACCGACCAACTGGCCGCTGCGCATTCTCGCCATGATTACCGTATGGCGTCGCAACGCCCGCACCCGCCGCCAGTTGGCGCGCCTTGATGATCGGCAGCTGGCCGATGCGGGGATTAGTTCGTGTGATCGGGAGATGGAGCTGGATAAACCGTTCTGGCGAGAGTGAGAGCACTTCCCTGATTTCACCTTTTCCCGCGGCCCTCTCCCCAGCCCTCTCCCGCAAGCGGGAGAGGGGGCAAGACCGCGTAATCAGCTAGATCGGCGCTGGATTCCCCTCTCCCGCCTGCGGGAGAGGGGCTAGGGGAGAGGGCTGCGGTGGCAGGTGCACCGTCTGCGCGAACCTTTCACCCCATTCCCCCTCAAACCCACCCAAGCGCCTCCGCTGCGCTAGGCTATCCCTCGACACACACACATCTGCCTTCACCCGGAGTTCCGCCATGTCCACACTGCGCCTGCTCACTGCTGCAACCTTGCTGGCCCTCGCCACCAGTGCTTCGGCCACCAGTTTTGTGTACACCACCGACGGTATCGTCGGCGCCTTCAAAGGCACCTCCGATGTCACTTCGGATATTTCCTCGTCCTTTAATGACGACAAAATCGTCCTGGCCGCCCGCGAAGACGCCGCCAGCTTCGTCGCCACCAACGGCGACATCCGCGGCGTGCGCCTGGAAGCGGCCTTGGCTCATATCCGCCTCAAAGCCCCGCAATTGCAGGCCAGCAGCGACCTGCAACTGGCCCAATCCATTCTGGTGCTCTAAGCCACAGAACGCAGGCTTTACGCTGGCTCCCCGCCGCGCCTTCAGCTAGCCTTGGCGCCCGCTGTTACGGGCGCTGTGTGCCCGCCATCAAATAGCCATAATTGGCTTGGAACTGGCGCCGCACAATTTCGTCCAACTGTTCCAGTACCTATTACCCCGCATTTGTTTCGGAGATTTCTCATGCGCCGTTCGCTTTCGCTCGCCGCTCTTGCCCTGCTGATCACCACCGGCATGGCTGAAGCCCACACTCTGGTGGCCACCAGCGACATCATCGTTCGCGCCTTCGGCCGCACCATCGACTTCACCTCCGACACCACCACCTCGGTACGCGACTCCAAAGTCGTGCTCGAAGCCCGTGACGACGCCGCCAGCTTTGTCGCCAGCGAAGGCGCCATTCGCGGTGCCCAACTGGAAGCCGCCTTCAGCACCCTGCGCGTGCGCGTACCCGAAGCACGCGATGCCAGCGACCAAACCCTGGCCGAAGCCATCCTCGCTCTGTGAGGCCACTGGCCGCCTGGCTGCTGACTGCGGCGCTGCTGTGCGGCGCCAGCACGGCCCAGGCGCAGCTGCAGCTTGAGCTCGATAGCGAAGGGCTGAGCGCCAGCCAGCAGCACGCCAGCCAGACCCTGCTGGACGAAGCCCTGAGCAAACTGCCGCCCAGCTTCGTCCAGCGTCTGGACCGCCAGGTGCACGTCAGCTGGACCGACGCCCTCGACGCCGACACCTACGGCCAGGCGCGCAGCCCCACCCAGCTGCTGCTGAACCAAAAGTTATTGCCCGCGCTCACCGACGGCTCGGCCGCGCAAACCAAAACCAACCGCCCCCACGGAACCCAGCGCCAGGAATTGCTGGCGACCGTGCTGCACGAACTCACCCATATCTACGACCGCGCGCGCCTCTGGTCCCCCGCCGAGCAAACGCTGCTGTTGCGCTGCCAGCGCCAGGCAAAAAGCCAGGGCCTGATCGGCCAGATGGACAACTGCCGTGGTCAGACCGAACGCCGTTTTACCCTGAGCGACGACCCGCGCCTGCTCGATTTGGCCGGCTGGCCGCAATACGTCGGCCGCCGCGGCGAGCGCGAAGCCAAAAACGGCCAGGTCGCGCGCAGCCCGGATAGCTACGAGCTCAGCAACCCGCGCGAATTCGTGGCGGTGAACATGGAGTACTTCCTCCTCGACCCTGCCTACGCCTGCCGCCGCCCCGCGCTGTACCGCTACTACCGCGACCACTTCGACGGCTGGGCGCCGGCCGACGCCGAACCGTGCCCGAGCACCTTCGCCTACCTCAACGCCGGCCGCGACTTTGCTCGCCAGCCGCTGGGCAAGCTCGACCCCGAGCGCGTGTATGAAGTGGACTACTTGCTGGCCGAAGCCAACGACCAATGGGCCAGCCGCTGGGGCCACAGCATGTTGCGCCTGGTCATCTGTGCGCCCGGCCGGCCGCGTGGGCCGGATTGTCGGCTGGATATGGACCAGAGCCTGGTGCTGTCCTACCGCGCCTTTGTCGGCGACTTGCAGCTTTCCAGCTGGGACGGCCTGACCGGCGTCTATCCTTCGCGCCTGTTCGTGTTGCCGCTGAGCCAGGTGATCGAGGAATACACCAAGGTCGAGTTGCGGGGCCTCGTCTCCGTGCCAATCAAACTCGACCGTCCGCAGCTGGAAGCGCTGGTGGAACATGCCGCCGAACAACACTGGAGCTACGACGGCAATTACTACTTTTTGTCCAACAACTGCGCGGTGGAAACCCTCAAGTTGCTGCGCAGCGGCAGCGCTGAACCGCAGTTGCAGAACCTCGACAACATCATGCCTAACGGCCTGCTGGAAGTGCTGGCTGGGCGCGGGCTTGCCGATGTCAGCGTGTTGGATGATCGCAGCGAAGCGCTGCGCCGCGGCTACCGTTTCGACTCGTTCCGCGACCGTTACCAGGCGATGTTCGACGTGCTCAAAGAGCGCCTGCCGATCCCGCAGAAAGCCGTAGATGACTGGATCAGCCTGCCGGCCAGCGAACGCCGCACCTGGTTCGAAAAAGCCGACCTGCGCGCGAGCGCGGCGATGCTGTTACTGGAGCAAGCCGCGCAACGCCGGCAACTGTTATTGGCCCAGGACGAACTCAAACGCCGCTACCTGAGCAGCGGCGCGCTGGAAGACGGCAGCTCCGGCCCAGCGGGTAAAACCTTGGAAAAAATCCTCGCCAACAGCGGTTTTTTAAGTCGTCCGGCGGAGCTGTTGGAAGGGGGCTACGGCCTGCCGCAAGCCAGCGAATGGCAGCACCTGCAACAAGAGAGCGACAGCCGCCAGAAGCAACTGCGCCAGCTGAGCGACGACCTCGACGGCCAGGTACGCGCGCTGCTGGAACCCGCACGTCTGGCCGAGCTGGATGCCATTGACGTGAACCTCAAGCAAGTCAGCGAGCACCTGCGCGCGCTGCACAAAGCCTCCGGCGGTCTGATCCTCCCGTAATAACGAGGTCTTTGTGGGAGAGGCTTCAGCCTCGATTGGTCAGGCCTGAAAGCGGGTATTTCAGCTCATAGCCACAATCAAAAGCATCGAGGCTGAAGCCTCTCCCACGTAGAGCAACTCCTAGAGCTTCTCGCCATCCTCGCTCGGCAACTGCTCATCCAACCGCAACCACGGCAACCGCGTCGTCACCCAGATATGCCGATCCGGCAGTGCCTGTTCCGGGTGGTCGAACGTGGCGATGGTGATATCCAGGCTCTGCGGACTCTGCTCGGTAAAAAACGTCAGCTGCGCGCCACACTGCCCGCAAAACGAGCGCGTGCAGCCGGGCGAAGACACAAAGCCCTGCGGCGTCCCTTGCAGCCATTCAAAACGCTCCAACGGCACGGTAATCCAGGTGGTGACGATGCCGCCCGTGGTGCGCCGGCAGATCGTGCAATGGCAGTGGGCGATGTCCGTGAGCGGGGCGTTGAAGCGGTAGCGCAGGGCGCCGCATTGGCAGCCGCCGGTGTGGATGTCGGTCATGGGCAAACTCCTTGTTCGTTCACCATCCTAGCCCGCGCGCGCATTCGTCGCCGGATTGGCCGCTGAAAGCTGGCTGAAAGTTTCGCCCCTTAGCATCGCCCCACTGCCGGCACCTGACCGGCTACTTCCAACAATAAAAAGTGGTGATTGCCATGTTTGCTTGCTCCCTTCGTACGCCCGCTCTCCGTCCCCCTCGCGCCCGTTGCTGACCCCCGTCCGCCACCTCGCCCGCTGATACCCGGAGAACCGCTATGTTGACCCTCCTTGGCTTTGCCATGGTTATCACCTTTATGTACCTGATCATGAGCAAGCGCCTGTCGGCGCTGATTGCCCTGATCATCATCCCCATCGTGTACGCGGCCCTCGGCGGTTTTGCCGGCGAGATCGGCCCGATGATGCTCGAAGGCATCACCAAGCTCGCTCCCACCGGGGTGATGCTGATGTTCGCCATCCTCTACTTCGCCCTGATGATCGACTCCGGCCTGTTCGACCCGGCTGTGCGCAAGATCCTCAAGCTGGTCAAAGGCGATCCGCTGAAAGTGTCGGTCGGCACCGCCGTGCTGGCGCTGGTGGTGTCGCTGGATGGCGACGGCGCCACCACCTACATGATCTGCGTGGCTGCCATGTTGCCGCTGTATCAGCGCCTGGGCATGAGCCCGCGGATCATGGCGGGGCTGATCATTCTGGCCGGCGGCGTGATGAACATGACGCCCTGGGGCGGGCCGACCGCGCGCGCGGCGAGTGCCTTGCATGTCGACCCTTCGGATATTTTCGTGCCGATGATTCCGGCCATGATCGCCGGCGTGCTGGCGATTCTGGCCATCGCCTATTTCTACGGCAAACGTGAGCGCGCCCGCCTGGGCGAATTGCATTTGCCGGGTGATGAGGTGGAAGGCGGCGAGATCAGCGTGTCGCAGTATCCCGATGCGCGCCGGCCGAAACTGCTGTGGTTCAACGCGGCGCTGACCGTGGCCCTGATGGCCGCACTAATCAAAGGCCTGTTGCCGCTGCCCGTGCTGTTTATGCTGGCCTTCGGCATCGCCATGATCGTCAATTACCCGTGCCTGCAGCAGCAGAAAGAGCGCGTCGCCGCGCACTCGGCCAACGTGCTGGCAGTGGTGGGGCTGATCTTCGCGGCGGGCATTTTCACCGGCATTCTTTCTGGAACCGGCATGGTCGACGCCATGTCGAAAAGCCTGTTGGCGGTAATTCCCCCCGCCATGGGCCCGTACCTGGCGGTGATCACGGCCGTCGTCAGCATGCCGTTCACCTTCTTCATGTCCAACGACGCCTTCTACTACGGCGTGCTGCCGGTGCTGGCCGAAGCAGCCAGCCACTACGGCATCAGCGCCGTGGAAATGGCCCGCGCTTCCATCGTTGGCCAGCCGGTGCATTTGCTCAGCCCGCTGGTGCCGTCCACCTACCTGCTGGTGGGCCTGGCCGGTATCGAATTCGGCGACCACCAGCGCTTCACCTTGAAATGGGCAGTTCTGGTTTGCCTGTGTATCCTTGTCGCCGCGCTGCTTATGGGAATTTTCCCGGTGTTTGGCGGCTAACTAACGCAATCGCCTGTAGGAGCCAGCTTGCTGGCGAACCCTGCAAACTTGGCTTTTCCAGGAGTTCGCTAGCAAGCTAGCTCCTACAAGGTCTATTTGAATTTAGAGGAAGCTGTAAATGGAATGGCTGACCAGCCCGGAAATCTGGATTGCATTTTTTACCCTGACGGCGCTGGAAATCGTCCTGGGGATCGACAACATCATCATGATTTCGATCCTGGTCAGCCGCATGCCCAAAGCCATGCAGCCCAAGACCCGCTTCTTCGGCCTGGCGCTGGCCATGGTCACGCGCATTCTGCTGCTGCTATCCATCACCTGGGTGATGCGCCTGACGGCCGACCTGTTCACCGTGATGGGCGAAGGGTTCTCCGGTCGTGACCTCATTCTGTTCTTCGGCGGCCTGTTCCTGCTGTGGAAAAGCAGCACCGAGATGTACCACAGCCTCGAAGGCGAAGACGAAACCGGCGACGAGCCAAAAGGCATGGGCGGCGGTTTTATCGGCACCATCATTCAGATCGCCATTATCGACATCGTGTTTTCGCTGGACTCAGTGATCACCGCCGTCGGCATGGTCTCCCATGTACCGGTGATGATCGCCGCCATCGTGGTGGCCGTCATGGTGATGATGCTGGCCGCTGGCACCATCAGCGACTTTATCGACAAGCACCCATCGCTGAAGATGCTCGCGCTGTCCTTCCTGATCATGGTTGGTACCGTGCTGATCGCCGAAGCCTTTGGCGTGCATGCGCCAAAAGGCTACGTGTACTTCGCCATGGGCTTCTCGCTGGCGGTGGAAGCGGTGAACATCAAGATGCGCTCGGCGCGCGACCGTAAGAAGGGCGAGGCGGTGAAGCTGCGCAAGGACATTCCGGGGGAGTAACGCTGCCCTGTGGATAAAAAAACGGGACCTTCGAGGTCCCGTTTTTATTGTGCCTAGAACAGGCTGAGTTGGTCCTGATCGCCCGCAGGCTTACTGATCGGCGCAGCCACCGGCGCCACAAACCCCTCTACCTTCAACCGCTCCGCCAACCCCGCCGCCCGCTCGGCACGGGTGCTCACCGCCTCGGCCAACCGCGCCGGCAGCGCCCAGATTTCCACCTTGTGCTTGGCCCGGGTAATACCGGTGTAAAACAGCGAGCGAGTGAGCAGCGGGCTCGCCGTATCCGGCAGCGCCAATAGCACTTCACTGAATTCCGAGCCCTGGCTTTTATGCACCGTCATCGCAAACGCGCTGTCATGACTCGGCAGGCGTGCCGGCGAAAACGGCCGGAAGGTTGGCTCACTTTCGCCAGCACTTTCGAAGAACACCCGCAGGCCATTTTCACTGGCCAGGCAAATGCCGATATCGCCGTTGAACAGGCTTAAGGCGTAGTCGTTTTGCCGAACCATGATGGCTCGGCCGGGATACCAACGTTCACGACTGGGCAGGCTGAAACGCCGTTTGATGCGCGCTTCCAACGCCTCGTTGATGCCTTCCACACCCCAGGCGCCTTGCCGTTGTGCAGTCAGTGCGCGAAAGCCGTTGAAGGCCGCAAAGGTCGCCGCCACATCGCCGCTGCGAGCGGCCGCCAGGTACGGCGCATAACCCTGCTCCAGACGATCCAGTAACGCGTTAGGCGTGGGAGCCGCTTGCCAGGTAAGGTCGGCGCGGTTTTCTTTCAGCAGGTTTAGCGTGCCGGCCGCATCGCCGCCGTTGATACGCCGCGCCAGTTCGCCAATACCGCTGTCGCCGGCAAAGCGGTGGCTGTGGGTCAGCAGTACTACGGCATCTCCGAGCCGCGAAAATGGTACTTGCGCTTCTACCGGTTGACCGGTGAGACGTTGCAACGCCGCCGCCGTTTCGGGCGTGAATCCGCGACCTTCGCACAGCTCGGCAAATACGGCGCCGGCCTCTACGGCGGAGAGTTGGTCTTTGTCGCCCAGCAGAATCAGCCGCGCGTTGGTCGGCAGGGCGTCGAGCAGCTTGGCCATCAATGCCAGATCGACCATCGAGGCTTCGTCCACCACCAGCACATCCAGCGGCAACGGGCTGGCGGCGTGGTGACGTACTTTGGGGCTGTCGCCCCGGCTGCCGAGCAAGCGGTGCAAGGTGCGGGCTTCCTCGGGTAAGGCGGCCTTGATGGCATCGCTCACCGGCAACTCGGCCTTGGCATTACGAATCGCCTCGGCCATCCGCGCCGCCGCTTTGCCGGTCGGCGCTGCAAGGCCAATTGCAAGACGCTCCCCACCCGGCTGCTCCAACAATGCCGCCAACAGACGAACCACGGTGGTGGTTTTGCCGGTACCGGGGCCGCCGGAAATCACCGCCAGGTTACGCCGCACCGCTTGCGCGGCGGCCAGGCGCTGCCAGTCCGGGCCGGCCTGGGTGTTGCGCGCAAACAGCCGCGCCAGGCCGTCGGCCAGCAACGTTTCATCTACCTCGGGGTTGGCGCTGCCACGGGCCAGCAACTGCTCGGCCAGCTGGGTTTCGTAATGGTGATAGCGCGCCAGATACAGCCGCTCGCCATCCAGAATCAGCGGCGCAAACGCGCCGGGTGCTCCGACCAGTGAGGAGGCCTGCAACAGCGCGGTCCAGCTTTCCAGCGACGGCAGCAAAATGCCGCCGCCGACTTCCGGCCACGCCCGTTGCCCGGCCCAGCGCCGCAGCAGCACACACACATCGCCATTGACCAACGCACCGCAGGTCAACGCAGCCGCCACCAAAACGGGCTCGCTGGCGCTTTGATCCAACCGCTGCAGGCTGGCGACAAATGCCCGCTCCAGCGGGCCGAGGGGCATATCGGCGAGGCTCATGGCTGCTCCTCGTTGAACAGGGTATCGAGGGCATCCAGCAGGCTGTCGGCGGGCCGCGAGAAGTAAACCCCGGCGCTCGGCATGCCGCGCAGAAACAGGTAATACGCGCCACCCAATTGGTTGTCGGTAAAGTCGGCCAGGCGCTGGCGCAGGAAGCGGCGCAGCGCTACCAGGTAAATCAGGTATTGCAGGTAGTAATGCTCGCCGGCCAGGGCTTGCAGCAGGCGGTCGCCGCTGTAGTAGCTGGCGTCCGGGCCGAGCCAGTTGGACTTGTAGTCGGCGATATACCAGCGGCCTTCATGCTCGAAGGTCAGGTCGATAAAGCCTTTGAGAAAGCCCTTGAGGCTGTCGAATTCCAAGCGTTGCGCGGCTTCACGCATGGGCGCCGCCAGGCCGTGTTGCGGGTCGGCGAGAATGGCGCGCAGGCGCTGCACATCCAGGTTGGCCACCGGAAGGTAAAGCCTAGCTCCGGCAAACGCCGCGCCGACACCAGGCTGGCCAGGGTCAGACCCTGGCCGTCGAGGTCGCTGTCCAGCACCAACTGCAAATGCGCAGCGGCCAGTTCTGTCCAGTCTCGCGGCAGGCCGTGATCGGTCAGTGCTTCTTCCACCAACACCGGCAACTCGCCTTTGCCGCGCGCCCATTCTTCGAGCACCGCGTGCAGGCAGGTACCGGCGCGGGCGCCACGGGGAAAGGCAAAAAAGCCCAGGCCCGGATCGCTGGCATCGGGGATGCTCAGGTTGTCGCGGTCCGGCGCTTCCATATGCATGCCGGCCGACAGGCCAGTGAAGCTGCCGATCCGCCAGGCGCTGTGCAAACTACGATCGAACTGGCCCAGCTGTTGCGGCGCCGACGCGCGTTGTTCGCCGGCCGCATTGGCTTCGCTATTGAGCAACGGCAAGCGGGCAAACGTGCCGCCGCCAAGCGCCACCAACTCATCCACTTCGGCAGCCAATTCGGCGCCGCTGCGTTCATTCAGGTGCTGCGCCAATTCGGCCAAGGCATCGGCACCGGCCAGTTCGCGGCCATGTAACAGCCAGGCCAACGCGCTGCTGTGCAGCCCTTCCTCCGGCAACAAACCGGTCTTTTTCACCGGCGCCGGCACGGCCACCGGACCCCAATGCAGCCATAGGCGATCGCGGGCGCGGGTCAGCGCCACGTAGGCCAGGCGCAGTTGCTCGGCGAACACTTCTTCGCGGGCGCGCTGCAGATTCGCTTCCAGGTTTTCGCTGCCCATATCCAGCAACGGCTGCCCGTTATCGTCATGGCAGTTGGCGCTGTCTTTGTGCTGACCGAGCAGACGGCCATTCCACAAATACGGGCAGAACACCAACGGATACTCCAGGCCCTTACTGGTGTGGATGGTGACGATCTGCACCCGTTCAGCATCGCTCTCCAGACGCAGCAACGCGTCTTCACCGGCACCCTCGCTGCCGCGCTGGGCATTCAGCCAGGCGAGCAGCGGTTCCAGACCGGGGCGTTGCTGGCTTTCGGTTTGCAGCAGCTCGGCCAGGTGCAACAGATTGGTCAAACGGCGCTCGCCATCGGCGGCTGCCAGCAGGCGCTCGGCCACTTGCTCCTGATCCAGCCAGGCGCGGAAGGCACGCATAAACCCGTGTTGTTGCCAGAGCTGGTGATACAACTCGGCGTCTTCGCGCTCACGGTCCCAGGCGCGTTCATCGTCCTGGCAGCGCGCCAGTTGCTGCGCATCGCGGCCGAGCAAACGGGTCGACAACGCATAGCGCAACACACCCTCACGCCCCGGCTCGGCATAGGCCGCGAGCACGGCAGACAGTTCCGCCGCTTCCTCGCTGTGCCACACGCTCTGGTTGCCCCGGCGCACGCTCGGCACGCCACGGGCCACCAGTTGCTCGGCCACTTCCGAGGCCTGGCGGTGGTTGGAGACCAGCACCGCAATATCGCCGCCCTTGAGCGGGGTGCGTTCGCCGTCTTTGTCGAAATACGCCTGGCCCTGCGCGCTGGCGGCCAACAAGGTGGCGATGCGTTGCGCGGTATCCAGCGCCACCAGCGTATCGGCGCGGCCCTTGTTCAACGGCTCCTCGCCCAACCACACCAGCGCCAACGGCGCCTCGTTGCCCGGTGGCAGCACCAGTTGCGAGCGCGACTTCACCCCGGCTTTTACCGGCGGATAGTCGAGGCCCTCGACCGCAAACGGCTGCGGCCGGGCGAACAACAGATTCAGCGCGGCAATTAGTTCGGCGGTGGAGCGGTAGTTGAACGGCAGGTCGTAGCGTCGCTCGGCCGCCTCGCGGGCTTTCAAATAGGTGGCCAGGTCAGCGCCACGGAAGGCATAGATCGCCTGCTTGGGGTCGCCGACAAAACACAGGTCGCTGCCGTCCTGGTACACCCGATCAAAGATCTGGTACTGCACCGGGTCGGTGTCCTGGAATTCGTCGATCAGGGCCAGCGGATAACGGGTGCGCAGGGTCAGCGCCAGCGCATCACCGGCGGGGCCGTGCAGGGCTTCGTTCAGGCGATTGAGCAAGTCATCGAACGCCAGCATGCGCTGCGCCGCTTTGCGCGCCGGCAGCTCGGCGTTGAGTTTGTCGAGCAGGCGCACCTGCAAGGCGATCAGCCGTTGCTCGCCGGCCGGCAGGGCATCGGCAATCGCCAGCAGCAATGTATCGAAGGCATCGGCGATGACACTGCTGGGCGCGTCGTGGCCTTTTTTCGTGGCCTTGTGCAGCGCACTGGCGGTGAATTTTTCCAGGCCCGTGGGCACTTCGAACAACGCGGCCGGGTCGGCGAAATAGCTGTCCAACTCGGCCGACCACAGCGGAAATTTCGGCAGCTTGTGGGTGCTCTGGCTTAGCCCGCCATGCTCCTGCAATTGCTCCACCCAGCTGTAGCCGCTACGCCGCCACAACGCGGCGGCATCGCTCCAGGCCTGGCTGGCGTTCGCCAGTTCATCCGAGACCGGGGCCGACTCGTCAAAGCGCGGTTCGATGCGCAAGTAAGGTTTGCCCAAGTGCGGACGCAACCGCTGGCGCAGCACGCCAGGGGTGATTTTCTTCTTCGCTAAAAAGCGCGCCCACGCCGGGTCTGCAGCCGCCAGTTCATGACGCCAGGCGTCGGTAAGCAAGGCATCCAGCACCTCGCGGTCATCGCTGGCCAGCTCGCTATCAAAATCGCCGCCAGCCTCGAAGGCGGCGTCCTGAAGCGCGCGTTGGCAGAAACCGTGAATGGTGAAAATCGCCGCTTCATCGAAGCCATGCACCGCCAACAACAACCGGCGCCGCGCCTCTTCGCCGGGGTTCTCGGCATGCAGTCGCGTAAGGAAGTCGTCCTTGCTCGGCGTGCCCTCATACACCGCCAGCAACTCAGCCAAACGCGCCCGAATACGCTCCCGCAATTCAGCGGTAGCGGCGGTGGTGTAGGTGACCACCAGAATTTGCCCGACGCTTAGCTTGCGCTCCAGCAACAGGCGCGCGTAGAGCGCGGTGAGCGTCCAGGTTTTGCCGGTGCCGGCGCTGGCCTCGATCAGCGAGCGGCCGGCGAAGGATGAGGTGTGCAGATCCAAGCTCATTCCTCATCCTCCCCAGCCGGCGCCAATGCCTGCAAGGCCGGCACAATCAGCTCCTGGGCCAGCGCTTCAAAGCGCTCGCCGAGCACCTCGCGGTCGCGGAAGGCCAGGGCGTACCACGGGTCTTGCGACTCGCCGGGCAGCGGGCTGAAGTCGGCACCTTCCCAGGCGACCTTGGCCTTGTAGCGGGCGGCTTCAATCGGCTCTTTGCGGCCCGGTTTGAGCAAGCCGTCAGCAAAGCCGTAGCTGCTTTTCAGCATCAGCGGCAGCGGCTCGCACAGCGCTTCACGGTAGGCCTCGAGCCAGGGCAACAGCAGCTCCCGTGGGTGACCAAGAGGCCGAGCTGCCAATCCTGCGCCGGAGAAATCAGCAGACTTTCCCGGGCAATATCCGGCGTAGCGCTGAGGTTAAGCAGCAAGTGGCGCAGCCAGAACGAGGGCAAGTCCCAAGCACTCGGTGCATTCAGGCGCCATTCGAACAGGCCGCTGCTGGTAACGCCGTCGAGCCAGCCGTGGATATGCACGCCGGCCAATTGCACATCCACCAGCAGCGGTTGCGGTTGTTCTTCCGGGCGGGCTTCGAACAGCCGTGGCGCAAAGGCGCGCACCGGACCGCGCAATTTGCCCCACAGCGCCTGGCCCAGTTCGCCGGTGGGCAGCCAACCGGCGGCGCGGGCGATATTGCGTTCCTGTTCCAGCGTCCATTCGCGCTCCACCGCTTCCAGCGCGAGCTGGCGCAGGCCACGCCAGGCCGGGCCTTCGAGGGCAAAGGGCTCGTCGCTGGCCAGGGCTTCGTCGCTGTCGGCCAGACGCAGACCCAGGCGTTGTTCCAAGAGAAAACGCGCGGGGTGGCGGAAGCATTGCAGCAACTGCGACGGCTCGATATGCAGCCAGTCGGCATCCGGTTCCGGCAGGCGCCCGGCAAAGGCGGCGGCGCTGGTTTGCGGTGGCTCGGACAAACGCTGTGCCGCGCGATACCACGAGGCCGCGTAACTGCGCTGCGCGCCGCTGGCGAAGTTGCCGGGGGCGAAAGGTTGCAGAGGGTGGGCGATGGTCAGGTGCTTGCTGGCAGATACAGAGCCACCTGGAACAAAGGCAGTCAGGTCGACCGATTCCAGCACTTCACTGATCAACACCGACGGCGGCAGTTCGGCGTTATTGCGCGGGTCGCGGCCGACGTAGCTGAGGTACAGCGCATCGCGGGCCGAGAGCAGAATTTCCAGCAGCAGATAACGGTCGTCCAAACGCCGCGCGCGGTCGCCACGGCGGGCGTGCTGGCTGATCAGGTCGAAGCCGGCAGCCGGGGTGCGTCGCGGCAGCGCGCCGTCGTCCAGACCGAGCAAACACACCAGCCGGAACGGCAGGCTGCGCATGGGCACCATGGTGCAGAAGGTGACGGCGCCGGTTAAAAAACCCGAGGCGCCGCTGCCTTGTTCCAGCGCCGTGCTGAGTTGCTGGCGCACCAGCGCCAATTCCAGCGGGCGCTCAATGCCGGCCGCTGTCGCCTGGTCGCGCAGGGCGGCGCAGGCCTGGCTAAGCAGCAGCAAGGTGTCGCCGGCTTCACGTTCGTCGAACAGGCTGTCGATCAGGGCTTGCAGCGTGTCGGCCCAGGCGGCGAGCGAGCGCGGGCGTTGCAGGTCTTCGGCAAGCGAGGCCAGACGCTGAACGAAACCCGCCAGGCGCCCGAGCAATTGCGCGCGTGCGCCTTCCAGCGCATCCAGCGGCCAGGTGTCGCCCAAGAGCGGCGCGGCATCGCCGGCCAGTTGCGGCGGCGCGGCAAAGCCCAGCAGCAAACGGTCCAGCCCTTGGCGCCAGGTGAAGGCGGCGTCGCTCGGTAAACCCAGCTGCTCGCGGTGCTCGGCATCGCGGCCCCAGCGCACGCCGGCTTCACGCAGCCAGTCGCGCAGCAGCGGCAGGTCTTCGTTTTCAATGCCGGCGCGGCGGGCGATGGAGGGTTGCTCCAGCCAGGTAAGGATTTCTTCGGCGCCAAAGCGGCTTTGTTCCAGGGTCAGTAAACCGAGGAAGGCTTCGATCAGCGGCACTTCAGCGCGCAGGCTGCGGTCGGCCAGGCTGAAGGGAATACGCGGTGAACGCGGGCCGCGACCCTGGCTTCGCGGCTGGCGAACACGGCTTCGATATACGGGGCGTAGCGTTCGATATCCGGGGTGAGCACCACCACCTGATCAGGCGTCAGCGTCGGGTCGGCGGCAAAGCGAGCGAGCAGTTGGTCATGCAGAATTTCCACTTCGCGCAGCGGCGAGTGGGCGATATGCACTTCCAGCGAGCGGTCGTCCTCACGCAGCGCCAGGCGCTCTTCGGGCTTGCGGGTGCGCAGGCGCAGAATGTCGTTTTGCAGGGCGCGCAGCAGCGAGGTGTCGTGCAGGTCGGCGTCTTCGGAATACAGGCCGATTTCCTGGCCACTCAAGCTGAACAGCGCATCGAAAAAGTCGCGGCCCTGCTTGCCCAGGCTGGCCAGCAGCGGGTGGCCGACGTCGAGGTACCAATCATCGGCAGCCGTAGCGCTGGCAATCACCGGCTGACGCGCCAACTCGCGCACATCGCGGATATCGCCCCAGGCTTCGCGGCACGGGTTCAGTGCGCAGATCACCACCTCCACATGCCGCGCCAAGCCTTCCAGTACGCGCATATGGTGCGGCGGCAGGCTGCTGATGCCGAACACCAGTAGGCGTTCGGGCAGGCCGGGAATCGGGGTGTCGTCGTGCAGGCGACGCAGTAAATCTTCCAGCAGGCGGGCGCGGTGCGGGTGGCCGTCGCGGGTCAGCTCGCGCCAGAGCAAGGCTTGCCAGGCTTCGTCGGTGCCCAGGTCGAGCAGCTCGTTGCGCTCCCAGGCGGCCAGCCAGTCATCGCGGTACAGCAGGTATTGGTCGAACACGTCGCTGATACGCGCGCCCAGCGACAAACGCCGGCGCTCATCGCCGCCGTCCAGATACTGAGCGAGCCGCGGTGCTTGTTCGAGATTGGCGGGCTCGCAGAGCCAGTCGTAGAGCCGCCAGGTGAGCGTGGTGGGCGAGAAAGCCGATTGCTCCGGTAACTGCCCGAGCACCAGGCGCGATACTTCCCAAACAAACTTGGCCGGCAGTTGCACTTCCAACTGCATGGCAATGCCTTGCTTGCGCGCCAGCTCCAACGTCAACCAACGGCCCATGCCCTGACTGGGCACCACCACCAATGCCGGGGCAAAGGGTTCACGCTGCGGTTGGGCCAACAAGGTGGTGGCCAACTCGCCGAGGGTTTCCAGATCGGGGGCGTGGTAGAGCGTGAGCATGGGCGCAATCACAGGCGAAAGTGGGGCGTAGGTTAACAGCTCGGCAACGCCTTCGGGATCGGCAAATCTCGCTGCAAAAACTGGCGCCGACGGCATTCGCCGACTAAAGCTAAGGGCATGGCGGACAAGAAAAAATCGAACGACTAGGGTGTTAATCCGGTCCCATGCCCGTAACGTAAGTGTCACGCCAGCTTCATATACCGCTGCCAGGGAGGCCGCCTTATGCTGACCCTGCTTAATCTGCTATCCGCCGTCGCCCTGCTGATTTGGGGTACTCATATCGTGCGTACCGGCATCCTTCGGGTGTACGGCTCGCAACTGCGCAAAATCCTCAGCCACAACATGAACACGCGAACGCTGGCTTTCGCCTCGGGCATCGGCGTGACCGCGCTGGTGCAGAGCAGTAACGCCACCGCTTTGCTGGTGACTTCGTTTGTGGGGCAAGGGCTGATGGCGTTGACGCCTGCGCTGACCATCATGCTCGGCGCGGACGTCGGCACGGCGTTGATGGCGCGGGTGCTCACGTTGGATCTGTCGTGGCTGTCGCCGCTGCTGATTTTTCTCGGCGTGGTCTTCTTTCTCTCGCGCAAGCAGAGCCGTGCCGGGCAGCTGGGGCGCGTGGGTATCGGCCTCGGGCTGATCGTGCTGGCGCTGGAGCTGATCGTCAGCGCTGCGCTACCCATCACCGAAGCCCACGGCATCAAGGTGCTGTTCCAGTCGCTGACCGGCGATGTGCTACTCGATGCGTTGGTCGGCGCGCTATTCGCCCTGATTTCCTACTCCAGCCTGGCCGCGGTGCTGCTTACCGCGACCATGGCCAGCGCCGGCCTGATCAGCCTGCCGGTGGCCCTGGGCCTGGTGATTGGCGCCAATATCGGCAGCGGCATTCTGGCCCTGCTCAGCAGCAGCATGCAGACCGAAGCCGGGCGCCGCGTGGCCTTGGGTAGCCTGCTGTACAAAGTGATCGGGCTGCTGCTGATCACCCCATTTATTCATCCGCTGGTGCATTGGCTCAGCACCCTGAAAATGAGCCCGCAGACGCTGGTGATCGGTTTCCATCTGGCCTACAACACCAGTCGCTGCCTGCTGATGCTGCCCACCGTTAACGTAATGGCGCGCTTCTGCAACTGGCTGCTGCCCGACCGCCAGCTGGACAACGGCGTGGCCAAACCCCGCCACCTGGACATGACCGCGCTGGACACCCCGAGCCTGGCGCTGAACAACGCCGTGCGCGAAACGCTGCGCATCGGCGACATTGTGGAAACCATGCTCGGCCATTTGGGCGTCATTCTGCGTGCCCCGCAGCCGCTGGCCGCCAAAGAGTTGCGCCGCCTGGGCGACGATGTGGACGCGCTGTACAGCGCCGTAAAACTTTATCTCGCCCAAGTACCCGGCGAAGCACTGGCCGACCACGATCGCCGTCGATGGGCCGAAATCATTGAGCTTAGCGTCGACCTGCAACAAGCCGCCGACTTGATCGAACGCATGCTCGGCAAAGTGCAGCACCAAAAGACCGCGCAGCAGCATTCGTTCTCGGAAAACGGGCTGCAAGAACTCACCGATATGCTCCAGCAACTGGTGGCTAACTTGCGCTTGGGCCTGAGCGTGTTTCTCTCCGGCGACGCCCATAGCGCCCGCCAACTCCTACGGGAAAAACGCCGCTTCCGCGCCCAGGAACGGCAGATGGCCCACGCCCACGTGCACCGCCTGCATCACAACGTGGTGCAAAGCATCGAAACCAGCTCGCTGCACCTTGAGCTGATTGCCGATATGAAGCGCCTTAACTCGCTGTTCTGCAGCAGCGCCTACGCGGCCCTGGAAAGCCACGAACACGGCACGCTGGCAGACGTTGAGGACGAGCGCCCCGAAGCCGCCGAGCAGCAAGCCAACGAGGTGCCGCTGCACGAGGTGAAACCGGCATCGCGCTGAGCGCTGTCTTTTAACGGACGGCTTGGGCAGAATCTTGCGCCATGCCCAACGCCATCGATCCACGCCACGCCTCAGTCAGCGCCAGCCTCACCCACGGGGTGTTGCACGCGGCCGTGCGCCTGGGCGTGCCGCGCGCCGAACTGCTCGGAGCCAGCGGCTTAAGTGAAAGCCAACTCAGCGACCCCGACGGTCGCATTCCCTTCCACGCCCACGAACAGCTGTGGCAGGAACTGCACAACCGCCTGGCGCTGAGCGAGCCCGGTCTGGCCATCGGCGCCAAGCTCGCACCTGGCCCCTTTAGCGTCTTGGGCTACCTGCTGCAAAGCAGCGCCACCCTCGGCGATGCGCTTGCCGCCGCGCTGCGTTACCAGCGGCTGGTAGGCGAGGGCGGCGAGCTGCAGTTGCAGGAACACGGCAACGAACTGCGCGTGCTCTACCGCCCGGTAAACCCGCACGCGCCGGTGACCCGCACGCGTGTGCTGGCGCTGATGGTGTTCTGGATTCAACTGATGGCGCCGCTGGTAAGCCACTACCGCCTGCTGCGCGCCGAGTTCGCCCATCCGCAGCCCGACGACCTCACGCCCTACGAAGATGCCTTCGCTTGCCCGTTGGTCTTCGGGCGCGCCGATTACGCGTTGGTGCTGCCCCTGGAGCTGCGCGCCGCACCGCTGATACAAGCCAACCCGCCCCTGCAAACCCTGCTGCGCCAACACGCCGAAGCGCTACTGGCGCGTTTGCCCAGCGAAGGCTTGGTGGCCCGCGTGGTGACATTGCTCGGCGCGCAGCTGGCCCACGGCGAACCGGACCGCGCAGAGCTGGCGCGCACGCTTAACCTCAGCGAACGCACGTTGCAGCGGCGCTTGGCCGATGAAGGCAGCAGTTATCAACAGCTGCTTAGCGACACCCGCCAGCAATTGGCCGAGCGCTACCTCGACGACGGCCAGTTGCCGGCAGCGGAGATTGCGTTGCTGTTGGGGTATTCGGAGCCGAGCGTGTTCTTCCGCGCGTTCAGAAATTGGACGGGGCTGACGCCGGGGGAGTATCGGCAGCGGGCGGGGAAGTAAATGTGATAAAAAATGTGAAGGTTGTCTTTCCGTGTATTTTCTTTAGGCCAGTAAAATAGCGGCATACAGCGATAAAAAATGTGATAAAAAATGTGAAGATTGATAGGTGGATTGAGTGCCTGTCCTTACTTCAGCTTATGCAGGAAGCAGCATGGCCAGCGCGCTCATCACGAACGTTCACTATGTCGACCCCGTGCTTCCCGAGCAGCTCCCTCAGGCCCTGATTGAAAAGGCCGATGCGTTGCCCGCCAAGGTTGCCTTCCTGGATGGCCTTCTCGCGCCAGAAACTTCGGCTTGCCTTGCAACGCTGCTGCAGATCACCAACACCTATTACTCGAACATGATTGAGGGCCAGTACACCGAGCTGGCCGATATGCAGCGCGCGCAAAACGTGCCACGTCGAGAGCGCCAGTTGCTGCAAGATATCGCCGTCAAGCATATGGGAGTGCAGTTGCTCTTTGAGCGCGCGACACGCATGGCCGGCCCCGACTTCCAAGACATGTTTGATCCGCAACTGCTTTGTGCAGTGCATCGCCGGCTTTTCAGTGGAGCTGCTGAAGAGGCGTTACGCCTCACCGACGGGCGTCTGATGCAACCGGGGCACTTACGTGCGCTGCCCAATGAAGAAGTGATGGTGGGAAACCATGCAGCGCCTGCCGCCAGCGCAGTAAGTGCCTTACTCACTCACCTGCAAACATCCTTTGGGCGTAATCGTGATGGCAGGCGCCAACTCCTCTCGGCACTGGCCTATCACCATCGTTTGGCCTGGGTTCACCCGTTTCTCGACGGCAACGGCCGTGTTACCCGGATGATGACCCATTTGCAGCTGTTTCAACTGGGCCTGAATCCGCATCTGTGGTCACTGTCTCGCGGCATCGCGCGCCGGCACCAGGATTACTACCGCCTGCTGGCGATGGCTGACCGGCCACGAGAAGGCGATCTGGACGGCCGTGGGCAAATGTCCCAGAAACACTACTTCGCGTTTATCGAGTTCATGCTTGATGTCTGCCATGACCAAGTGGACTACATGACCGCAGCGCTGGATCGTAAGCGTATGCACGAGCGCCTTGTCCGTGCCTTCAAAAACAATGAGCGCCTGTTGGAAATGGGCATTCGCCCAGAGAGTGGCCCTGCCGTTGCTGCTTTGTTACTGCATGGCGCCATGCCGCGCAGTGACTTTAAAACCTTTACCGGCCTGACGGAGCGACCGGCGATTGACGAGCTATCGCGTCTGATCAAAGCAGGCATTGTGGTAAGCCCTACCCCTAAGTCGAGAACCATTGAGCCTGGTTTGCCCGCGTGGTTCGCCGCTGAAATATTTCCTGATTTGCACCGACGTTTTCAGTAAGCCGGCACGGACTATTTCCACAAGCCTGCCCCAGCAAAACCACTTCAGGTCAGACTGTTCCATTGAAGATCAAGCGCTGCGAGAGTCAGCCATTGCGCGCCTCAAGAAACGCCATAAACGCCTCCCGACTCGTATACCGCGGCTGGTACCCAAACTCTTCCTTCAACCGCCGGTTGTTAAGCACCGGCCGGTAACGCAGAAAGTCCAACTGCTCTGGCCCGTACTGGCTCAGCCCCAACGGTTTGAGAATCCGCAACGCGCCGCTGATCAACCCGGCCGGCAATGGCCGGTAGGGTTTGCCGAGAATGCCGGCGATCTCGCTCAGGCTAAGCGCGCCGTCGCCGGCCAGGTTGTAGATGCCTTGTGCGCCGCTATCCAGGCCCTTGCGGATGATGGCGACCACGTCCTGGTCCCAGATAAACACGAAGCGGCTGTCGCTGCCTTTGATGCCCAGCACCGAGCGCTTTTTGAACATGTCGGTGATCTGGTTGTTCACCCGTTTGCCCAGAATGGTGCCCGGCCGTAGCACCAGCTGTTTCAGTTCGGGGTGTTTGCGACGGGTGTGGGCCAGCAGTTCTTCCACTTCGCGTTTGTGCTTGGCGTAGGCGAAGTGGTCGTGGCCGCGCAGTGGGTCGTTTTCGTCGATCCAGTCGGCGTTTTCGGGGAAGTAGCCGTAGGCGGCGCCTGAGCTGGTGACGATCAGTTGCTGCACCTTGCTGGCCAGCGCCGCTTCAACGATTGAGCGGGTACCGCCGACATCAATGGCGTGCAGTTGCGCATCGCTCATGCCGCGCGGCGGGGTCACTACCGAGGCCAGGTGCACGATGGCGTCGGGCTTCCAGGCAGCCACGCATTCGAGCACTTGTTGGTGGTCGCTGATATCGAGCAGCACCGGCTCGACATTCATTTTCAGGCCCTGCTTGGTTTGCGGGCGGATGTCGGCGGCAATCAGCGTCCACTTGGGGTGCTGTACCGCGAGTTCGTTAAGCAGTTGCTGGCCGATAAAACCTGCAGCGCCGGTAATCAGGACGCGCATGTCAGCGGCTCCTCGGGGGTGGATGAAACGGCCAGCGGGCGATTGCGCCAAAACGCTACCAGCGCCAGGCCGCTGACCAGGTGCCAGGTGCCCCACAGTGCGGCCACCAGGGCCATGTTGGGCTCGCCGCCGAATTGGGAAAAGATCAGCCCCAGGGCGAGCCCGGAGTTGTGCATGGAAATCTCGATGACCATGGCGCGCAGGTTGGCGCCGCGCTGGCGGGCCAGTTTGGCCATCAGCCAGCCCAGGCCGATGGCGCTGGCGTTGTGCAACACGACCAATACCAACACCAGGCCGAGGGAGGCGGTAAACATTTTCCAGTTGTTGGCCAGCGCGCCAATCACGAAGAAAGCGAAGGCCAGCAGGGCGAAGCGTTTGAACCACGGCATGATGCGTTCGGCCACGTGCGGCCACAGGTTGCCGACCAACATGCCCAGTACCAGCGGCAGGCCGAGCAGCCACAGCAGGTTGAGGATGATGCTCATATGGTCGACGTGCAGGGTGCTCAGGCGTTCAGCCAGATAAGCCGACGCTTCGGGGTTGCAGGAGCTGGTAAGGGCGAAGTTGAGCGGCAATAGCACCAGGGCCAGCAAGCTGGAAAGCGCAGTCATGCTCATGGACAGCGCAGTGTTGCCGCGTGCCAGGTGGGTCATCACGTTGGAGAGGTTGCCGCCGGGGCAGCAAGCCACCAACAGCAAGCCCAATTCGAGGCCGGGGTTGAGGTCGACCATGAGGGTGACCAGCAGCGTCAGCCAGGGCAGCAGCAGGCATTGCCCCAGCATGCCGGCGAGCACCGGTTGCGGGTGGCGCAACACTGCGCGAAATTGCTCGAGGCGCAGTTCCAGCGACACGCCGAAGATCAGCGCCGCCAGCACCAGGCCGAGGATAAGTTGCGAACTCGCGTCGTAGTTCATAAAAACGGGCCTTTTCTTTTTGTTTTAGCCCGCAGCACTGTAAGGGCGCAGGCAAGGGGCAACAGTGGCAGAGCCCGACACGGGCTGTGGCCTTTTGCGCCAATAGCTATAGCGCACGGCCAAGCGCTGCGCTTTTAAGATCAACGGTGAGCAACGTAATGCCGCGCGCGCACTCCCACATTAAGCGCGAGGAACATGGACCCCACAGAGGCTCACCCGTATCCTGCGCACCTCTTCACTTACCTGCTGACCTGCCACCGTGATGCTGATCTGGAAAAACCGCGCTCTTGCCGTAATTGCCCTGCTGCAACGCTACCCGGGGACGGTGGCGGCGTTCGGTTTTATTTCGGGTATTTGCAGCTTCATGTTGGTGGATCGCCAGGCGCGGCTCGCCACGCCCATCGCCGTGATGCTGCTGGTGAGTTGGCTGTGGCTGACTCTGGAAAGCGTATTCACCCGCGTGTTTGCCCGCCTGTTCGGGCGCGAGCTGCCGCAGCCGCTGGTGCGTTATCTGACGCAGATGATCCACCAGGAAAGCCTGTTCTTCGTGCTGCCGTTTTTTATCATCACCACCACGTGGAACAGCGGCCAGCTGATGTTTACCGGCCTGCTGGCCTGCGCCGGGCTGGTGAGCATCATCGACCCGATCTACAACAAATGGCTGGCGCCGCGCCGCTGGCTGTACCTGGCGATGCACACCCTGACGCTTTTCGCCGCGTTACTGACCGCGCTGCCGATCATCCTGCACCTGACCACCGCGCAGAGTTACAAGCTCGCGCTAGGCATTGCCGTAGCGCTGTCGTTCCCCAGCTTGCTGGTGACCTTCCCGGTGCAGCGCTGGTGGCGCGGGCTGGCGTTGATTGTGCTGACCCTGGCTTTGGGCGGCGTGGGTTGGCTGTTCCGCTCCTGGGTGCCGCCGGCCACGTTATGGCTGACGGAAGTGGCGGTAACCACCGAGCTCGACGACTTCAACCGCTCGCCCGGCGAAAGCCTGACCACCATGACCGCCACCGATCTGCGCACCAAGGGGCTGTACGCCTACACGGCGATCAACGCCCCGCGCGGGTTGGCCGAACGCATTTATCACGTGTGGCGGCATAACGGCGAAGAGATGGACCGCATTGCCCTGGATATCAACGGTGGCCGCGACAAGGGCTATCGCTCGTGGACGCACAAACAGAACTTCCCGCAGGACGTGGCGGGGGATTGGGAAGTGCGGGTGTTGACCGAGGATGGGCAGGTGATTGGGGTGTTGCGGTTTGAGGTGACGCCGTAACGCTAATTTGCAGTTTTTCTGTTGGTGGGGGTACGTCGTTCAATTCGGGATTCTGGATTCCCGCCTGCGCGGGAATGACGAAGTCTTTTCAAAACTCACCGTCGTCCCCGCGAAGGCGGGGACCCAGAATATTCAGCCACACATAGAGACCCGAGCGGCTTCGCCTATCCATAAGCACCCTTAGCCTGTGACCACCCATCACAGCCCAGGAAGGCCTTATGGAACGGACTCCCACGGTCTACATCCTCACCAGCCACAAGAATGGCACGCTTTATATCGGCGTCACTTCCAACCCCATTCAGCGCATTTGGCAGCATCGCAACGATTGCTTGCCGGGCTTTAGCCAGACCTATGGCGTTCACAAGCTCGTGTACTACGAAGTGCACG
The DNA here is from genome assembly GCF_056174845.1 of Pseudomonas sp. CC11G. NCBI lineage: Bacteria > Pseudomonadati > Pseudomonadota > Gammaproteobacteria > Pseudomonadales > Pseudomonadaceae > Pseudomonas > Pseudomonas sp. CC11G. The sequence continues at coordinate 7,380 of NZ_JBWBZC010000004.1, read as the reverse complement.
AGGACATGCAGGGCGCGATCGCGCGGGAGAAGCAGCTCAAGTGGTGGAAGCGGCAGTGGAAGGTATCGTTGATAGAGTCGCGAAATCCACGCTGGGTGGATTTGTGGGATGAGTTGGTGAGCTAAGACCGAGGCACCTCGGCCCACCACCGTCATTCCTGCGCAGGCAGGAATCCAGAATCGTCCAGGTAATCAACGTTCGCTCCGGCATTCTGGATCCCAGCCTTCGCTGGGACGACGGAGGTTTTCTTAACCTTATCGTGATTGCCGCGCTACAACCGAAACCGCTGCACCATCCCATTCAAGTCACTCGCCAGCTTCGCCAACTGATCACTCGCCACCGACGTCTCATGCGCCCCGGTCGCGTTCTGTTCGGCGATGTCGCGGATGGCCACCAGGTTTCGGTCCACTTCCCGCGCCACACTGGCTTGCTCTTCGGCGGCGCTGGCGATCACCAGGTTCATGTCGTTGATCTGGTTGACCCGCTCGGCAATCAGTACCAGCGCGCTATCGGCCTGGCTGGCCATGATCTGGCTGCGGCTGGCGTATTCGCTGCTTTGCGCCATGGCGCTCACCGATTGCTGGCTGGCGTTCTGGATGGCGGTGATCATCCGTTCAATTTCCTGGGTGCTGGTTTGCGTGCGTTGCGCCAATGCCCGCACCTCGTCGGCGACCACGGCAAAGCCCCGGCCTTGATCGCCCGCGCGTGCGGCTTCGATGGCGGCGTTCAGTGCCAGCAGGTTGGTTTGTTCGGCAATGGTGCGGATCACTTCCAGCACGCGGCCAATGGCGATGGCTTCATCGGCCAGGGTGGCGATGGTGGTGGAGGTGATGTTCAGGCGTTCGGTCAGTTGTTCGATGGTGGAGCGCGTGCTGCTCACTTGCTCGCGGCCGGCCTGGGCGGTTTCCTGGGCTTCGCGGGAGGAGTCGGAGGTGTGGTTGGCGTTGCGCGCCACTTCATCCACGGCGGCCGACATCTCGGTAACGGCGGTGGCTGCCATCTGGATTTCGTCGTTCTGACGGGTGATGCCGCGCGAAGAGTCGTCGGTGACCGCGTGCAGCTGTTCCGCCGCAGACGCAAGCTGGGTGGCGGAGTTCTGAATATTCAGCAGCGTCTCGCGCAGGGTGCCTTGCATGCCGCCGAGCGAACGTTGCACCTGAGTCACTTCGTCGGCGCCTTCAGCGGACACAGGTTGGGTCAGATCACCGGCAGCAATCCGCTCGGCCGAGGCGGCCAGCATGGCCAACGGCCGGGTGATGCTGCGGCTTAGCAGTATGGCGGCAAAGACGGTGAAGATGACCGAGGCCAGCAGAATCAAGCTAAACGTAATGGTGGCTTTGTTGGCGCTAGCTTCGGCGCGCTGGCCGGCATCGGCGGCGCCGCGGTTGTTGAGGGCGATGAGGGCGTCCAGTGAGGTGATCAAAGCATCGAAGCTTTGCTCGGATTGGCTGCTGACTGCCGGGGGCACCGCACCGCTGCCCAAGGCGGTGAGTACGGCGTCCAGGGCTTTTTCGTACGCCGCGCTTTTTTCCTGATAGGCACCGAACAGACGACGGTCTTCGTCGAGGATGATGGTGCCTTCGTATTCTTTGTCGTAGCCGCGCACGCGCTGCTCGATAGTGCGAATTTCGCTGGTCAGCGAAGCGAGTTCGTTGGGCTGGGCGACGATCTCGTTTTCATCCAGGCGCATCAGCTGACGGTCGGATTTGATCTTGGCCATCAGATCGAGCCCGCCCATCCACACGTCTTTCACTTCCAGCAAATTGCTCTTCAGGCTGGACAGCTCGCTCAAGGCCACGCCACCGGTGATTAACAAGCACAGGGTCAATGCGCCGAAACCGATGAAATTACGCAGGCCCACACTCACGGAACGCAAAGACATGGCGAACTCCAGAAATACCAAGGGGTTCGTTGAGTCTAGTCAGTGAGCGCGAGGCTGCACGGGCAATGTCGCGTTAGCCGAAGAACCAATAGCAGACAAAGATTGCCGCGATCACGCCAGCCAATTCGGCCAGCAGCGCACACCCCACCGCATGCCGCGCCCGCTGAATGCCCACCGCGCCGAAATACACCGCCAGCACATAGAAGGTGGTTTCCGTGCTGCCCTGAATGGTGGCCGCCACCAGTGCCGGGAAGCTGTCCACGCCCTGGCTTTGCATGGTTTCAATCAGCATCGCCCGCGCGGCGCTGCCGGAGAAGGGTTTCACCAGCGCGGTGGGCAGGGCGTCGACAAAGCGGTTGTCCCAGCCCAATTGGTCGACCACCCAGCGAATGCCATCCAGGCCAAACTCCAGAGCACCGGACGCGCGCAATACACCCACGGCGCAGAGCATCGCCACCAGATAGGGCAGCAGACTTTTGGCGACGTCGAATCCTTCCTTGGCACCTTCGACGAAGGTTTCGTACACCGGCACTTTGCGCACGGCGCCCACCAGCAGAAAAATCAGAATCAACCCAAACAACGTGAGGTTGCCCAGCAGAGACGACAGGCTGGCGATGGCGGTGGCAGACATCCCCGCCAACAGCGCCATAAACCCACCCAGCAACAAGGCGCCGGGAATCAGGTAGGCGAGCACCACCGGGTCCCACAGCCGCAGGCGTTGCATCACCGCCACCGACAACAGGCCGACAAAGGTCGAGGCACTGGTGGCCAGCAGAATCGGCAGGAATACCAAGGTGGGATCGAGCGCGCCTTGCTGGGCGCGGTACATAAAGATGGTCACCGGCAGCAGGGTCAGCGACGAGGCGTTGAGCACCAGAAACAGAATCTGCGCGTTGCTGGCGGTCGTACTGCTGGGGTTGAGCTCTTGCAAGGAGCGCATGGCCTTGAGGCCGATCGGGGTCGCGGCGTTGTCCAGGCCTAAGGCGTTGGCGGCGAAGTTCATGGTGATCAGGCCGAGCGCCGGGTGGCCAGCCGGCACTTCCGGCATCAGCCGGCGAAACAACGGGCCCAGCACTTTGGCCAGCCAATCGACGATGCCGGCTTTTTCGGCAATGCGCAGAAAACCCAGCCACAAGGTGAGCGTGCCGAACAGCAGCACCATCACTTCCACCGACAGCTTGGCCATGGCGAACAGGCTTTCGACCATGGCGGCGAATACGCCGGCGTTGCCGCCCACCAGCCACTGGGTCAGGGCGGCGATGGTGCCGACGATAAAAAAGCTCAGCCACAAGCCGTTGAGCATGGTGTGTCCTCTTGATGTGCCGCGGATGATAGCGGCGCACCCGCTCGCAATGCCACCAAGCACAGAGTTTTCACTGCCGACGAGCGCTGTCATTTTTATCGTCTAGGCTGAAGTCGCTATGCATTAACCGCCGGTGAAATCCGGCCTTTTATCGCCATTGGGAGCTTCAAGGATGACTAAACAGTTGCTTGCCAGTTTTGCCGTGAGCGCCAGTCTGCTTTTGGCCGGTTGCTCCAGTTCCACCACCAAGCCTGAGCAGTATTCGGGTTTTCTGCCGGACTACTCGGTTCTCAAGCCGGCCACCTCGGCCAGCGGCGCGCCGGTGATGCGTTGGGTACAGCCGGGATTGGACCTGAACAAGTACAGCTCGGTGTATGTAGAAAAACCACAGTTCTACCCCAAGCCAAAACCGACCGACCAGGTGAACCAGAAGACTCTCGACGACGTATCCACCTACCTGCAGCAAGCCATGCAGCGTGAACTGGCCGGGCGCCTGCGGGTGGTCAATCAGGCAGACGCCGACACGCTGGTGATCCGCTCAGCGATTACTGCGGTGGATGTCTCCGCCGAAGGCTTGAAGTTCTACGAGGTGATTCCAATTGCGCTGGTAGTCGCCGCTGCAAGCACCGCTGCCGGTACCCGCGACGAGGCCACTGATATCTATGTAGAGATGCAGGCCCTGGATGGCGGCACCAGCAAACCGGTGGCCGAGGTTGTGCGCAAAGGCACGGGCCTCGCATTGGAAAACGACACCACCCAGCTGACAGTAAAAGACCTGAAGCCGGTGTTGGATGTGTGGGCCAAGGATGCGCGCAATTTCAAACCGTAATTGCCACCGCACCACTGCAAAAAACGCATAAAAAAACGCCCTCTTGTGAGGGCGTTTTGCGTGGTGCGGCTGATGCGTCAGACTCGTCCGCGACGGCCGAAGATCAGCGAAACAACGAACATCACCAGGAACACGACAAAGAGAATTTTCGCGATGCCGGTTGCGGTGCCCGCAATACCACCAAAGCCCAGAACCGCTGCGACGATGGCGATGATCAGAAAGGTAATGGCCCAACTCAACATGATGTCTCTCCTTCCATTTGGTTAGGGTCTGAACCCTGTTTGTCAGGAACCCTTACTGGGTTGGAACCGTGCCCAGCGGGCTTGGTTCAGGTTCCTTTGCTGTACATCTCGGTTAAAAATTTGCGTGTTGCTCGGGGAAAACAAAACCTGCGCAGGCCGAAGCCCGGGCCGTTCCCTGGCCAAGGCAGGCTTACTTCAGGGCGTGTTTCAGTTCGCGCATACGGTCGTGGCAGGCGCGTACTTTTGGCATCTCTACGGCAAGGGCTGCGCGAACGTCCGGATCGGCATCTTCCATGGCGTCTTCGAAGGCATGCAGGATGCGGTCTTCGGTATCTTCCAGTTCGGCTACGTAAGCAGCGCCTTCATCCTTGGTCATGGAGGCCTTGGTGTCGGCGTAAACCTGACGCAGTTTGCCCATCACGGTGCCGCCCTGAGCGGGGGTGTCGTGGTTGGCAGCAACTTTTACGGCCAGCGCCTGGATCACCTGGATCTTGGCCTGCGACATGTCGCGGAACAGGGCTTGCAGTTGAGGGTCTTTCACCTCGGTGATGGCGTGCTCATAGAAGCGCTGGCCGTCACGAGTGATTTCGATCAGTTCGTTCAGTTGGCTGGTGCGACTGCTCATGATGATTTCCTCTCTTGTGGTCGTGGCCGTCTTGGCCTGTTGAGAGGGATATCGCAAGCGCTGTGCCAGCTTTCTTTCAGTTTTTTAATTGTTTAAAAACAATGGGTTAACCATTGTGATGGCACTCCAAGTCCATGCACCTTGCAGGATGGGTTTAAATCCACCGTGCAAGTTGCACGAACTTGCTAGTACTTTCCGTGACTAACGCTCACTGCAACCGATCTGAGAACGCACATGGAAGCCTCAAGCCCGAAAAGTGGCCGTATTTTGTTGGTCGACGATGAGTCGGCAATCCTGCGTACGTTCCGCTATTGCCTGGAAGACGAGGGCTACACCGTAGCCACCGCCACCAGCGCTCAGCAGGCCGATACACTACTGCAACGCCAGGTGTTCGACCTGTGCCTGCTGGACCTGCGTCTGGGCGAGGACAACGGCCTCGACGTGCTCGCGCAGATGCGCCTGCAAGCGCCGTGGATGCGGGTGATCATTGTCACCGCCCACTCGGCCATCGACACCGCCGTAGACGCCATGCAGGCCGGCGCCAGCGATTACCTGGTCAAGCCGTGCAGCCCCGACCAACTGCGTATGGTTGCCTCCAAACAACTGGAAATCCGCTCGTTGGCCGCGCGCCTTGAACAGTTGGAAGGCCAGGCGCGCAAGCCGGGCGATGACCTGGACTCCCACAGCCCGGCGATGATGGCCGTGCTGGAAACCGCACGGCAGGTGGCTGGCACCGATGCCAACATTCTGATTCTCGGTGAGTCGGGTACCGGTAAAGGCGAACTGGCCCGGGCCATTCACGGCTGGAGCCAGCGCTCGAAGAAAGGCTCGGTCACTATCAACTGTCCGTCGCTCACTGCCGAGCTGATGGAAAGCGAGCTGTTCGGCCACAGCCGCGGCGCGTTTACCGGTGCTAGCGAAAGCACCCTGGGCCGGGTCAGCCAGGCCGACGGCGGCACGTTGTTTCTCGACGAGATCGGCGACTTCCCGCTGAGCCTGCAACCCAAGTTGCTGCGCTTTATTCAGGACAAGGAATACGAGCGCGTCGGCGACCCCGTTACCCGCCGCGCCGATGTGCGCATCGTGGCCGCCACTAACCTCGACCTCGATGCCATGGTGCGCGAAGGCAAGTTCCGCGAAGACCTGCTGTACCGCCTCAACGTCATCACCCTCAAGCTGCCGCCGCTTCGCGAGCGCGCCGACGATGTGCTGACCTTGGCCGACCGCTTCCTGGCCCGCTTCGTCAAAGACTATGCGCGCCCGGCACGCGCCTTTAGTGACGACGCGCGCAATGCTCTGATGGATTACCAATGGCCCGGCAACATCCGCGAGCTGCGCAACGTGATCGAGCGCGCGAGCATTATCTGCCCGCAGGAGTTGGTGGATGTCAGCCACCTGGGGCTGGTGGCGCCGACCAGCAATAACGCGCCGCGCGTGGGGGCGGATCTCAGCCTCGAAGACCTGGAAAAAGCCCATATCGCCGCCGTGCTGGCCACCAGCGATACGCTCGACCAGGCCGCGAAAACCTTGGGTATCGATGCCTCGACGCTGTACCGCAAACGCAAGCAGTACAACCTGTGAAGTGCTCCCTATGAAGCCAGCCATGACCCTGCGAACGCGGTTCTTCCTGAGCTTTTCGGCGCTGATCACGGTAGCGCTGCTCGGCTTGTTGCTGGGCGTAGTGAGCGTGCTGCGTATGGCGCAGACTCAGGAGGGACTGATTCAAAACAGCTTTGCCACCATCGACCTTAGCCAGCGCCTGCGCTCAAGCTTTGGCGACCAGCTGACCATCATGCTCCGCGAAAAACCGGACATGCAGAAACTGCGTGCTTCGCAGGAAACAGTTCCGCAACCTGCTGGAAGAAAGCCTGGATTTCGACGACCGCAACGACCGCGCCGGCTTCGAGCGGATTGAAAAGGTGTACAGCGAGTTTCTGGTCATCCTCGACAAGGCCAACCCGGCCGAGGGCGGGGTGAATAACGAAACGATGTCAGCCAGGCTTTCAATCTGGTGCGCCAGCAGATGCTGGAAGTTCAGCAGATGGCCATCAACAAGGTGAGCATGGCCGAAGCGCAGGCGCGCGACCGGGCCAAACTGATTGCGTTCTTGCTTAGTCTGTTAGGCCTCGCCGTATTGTTGATCGGCGTGCTGACGGCGCAGAGCATTGCGCGCCGTTTTGGTACGCCGATTGAGGCGTTGGCGGTGGCGGCCGACAAAATTGGCCAGGGCGATTTCGACGTCACATTGCCGGTGTCTTCCGTCAGCGAAATGGCCTTGCTCAGCAGCCGCTTTGGCGTCATGGCCGATGCGTTGCGTCAGGTTAAGGAAACCAACGTCGATGCCCTGGTGGCCAGCCAGAAACGCCTGCAGGCGGTGCTCGACAGCATCGACGATGGCCTGGTGATCATTGACGAACACGGGCAAATCGAACACGCCAACCCTGTGGCCATCCGCCAACTGTTCTGGGAGCACGATCTGCTCGGCAAAAGCTTCGGCTC